>JAYUVP010000274.1:0-39886 GCA_043753995.1 Fibrobacterota bacterium | reverse complement strand
GGCCTCGGGCAAAAGCGTGTGATTGGTATAGGCGAAAATTCGATTGGTGATGTCCCAGGCATGCTCCCAGGACATGCCTTCCTCATCGACCAGCAAGCGCATCAGTTCGGGAATGGCGATGGTGGGATGGGTATCATTGAGCTGCAGAGCGGCTTTTTCGGCCAAGCGACTGCAATCCTTGTGAATCTTCTTGTGGCGGCGCAAGACATCGGCCAAGGTCGAGGCACAAAGGAAATACTGCTGCTTGAGACGCAATTCCTTTCCATTCATGGAGCTGTCATTGGGATAGAGCACCTTGGAAATGCTCTCGGATAAGGCAATGTCCTTGCTGGCTTCGAGATAGTCGCCGCTATTGAAATAATGCAGGCCGAATTCGTCGGCGCTCTTGGCCGACCAAAGCCGCAAAGTATTCACGGTATTATTGCCATAGCCGGGAATAGGCGTGTCATAGGGGCAAGCGAGCACGTCTTCGGTATCGACCCATTCGAAAACAACATGGCCTTGGGCATTCTTACGCGTGACCACTCGGCCTTTGAAGCGCACCGTCACCGTATATTCAGGTCGGGCTATTTCCCAGGGATTGGTTTTTTGCAGCCAGGCATCGGGATGCTCTTGCTGCTGGCCACCCTTGATTTTTTGATGAAACATGCCGTAGTCATAGCGAATGCCATAGCCATAGGCCGGCAATTCCAAGGTGGCCATGGAATCGAGAAAGCAAGCCGCCAAGCGACCGAGGCCACCATTGCCGAGGCCGGCTTCTTGTTCCAACTCGCTTAAATCTTCCATGTCGAGGGAGAGATCGTAAAGCGCGTCTTCAATGACTTGCTCCAGACCGAGATTGATGACGGCATTCCCCAAGGTGCGGCCCATGAGGAATTCCATGCTCAGGTAATAAACCCGGCGCGCGTCTTTGCGGTAATAGGTCTGCTGGGTCTTGATCCACTTTTCAATGAGTTTGTCGCGCACGGCATAGGCCACAGCCAAATACTTGTCATAGGGAGTGGCGCTGTATTTGTCTTTGCCGAGAGAAAATTGGAGATGACGGAAAAAAGCGGCCTGAAAGGCCTCTTTTCGTGCCTTTGTTTCGTCATCGGTTTCGGTGACAACTTTCTTGGGCTTGCTGCGGACCATATTACGCTCACGGGTTGGAGGTAAGGGGGATGACTTCGCCTCAATGGTAATAACCGACCCCCGGGGGACTCGCCCATGATACCCCTGGCTCCCCCAAATCTCAAAGATTAGAAGCAAGTAATTTGACAAGACATGACATCGGATTTCGACCTAGAAGGCATTCGAGCCGATCTCCGGCAACTTGGACTTTCGCCTCTCACTTGGGGCGAGGTGCTTGAGCAAATCGCCAAGCGATTAGGACCAACCCAGGGCGATAGCTTCAGCCGCCTTCATCGAAACTTCGTGGCCTATCCCACGGAAACCACCTTGAAGAAATTTTATGCCTTTTGCTATCAAAACCGTCTGGAAGATCTCTTAGCGAGTTTTCGCTTCGAACGCCTGGCGCGTATTTTAGCCACCTTGCAGGCAACGCTGGGATCCGGGGGCCGCTTCTTGGACGTCGGAGCAGGAGGTGGCTATGCCTTACGATGGTTGCAAAGTCAAAAACCAGCTCTAGAACTCGCTGCCACGGACTGGGCGATCGAAGCCCAGGCCTTATGGCCCGTTGGGACATACCTATTCGAAACCCAAGCAACCTATGATTTCATTCTTTGCGCCGATAGCCTCGGCGAAATCCATGGGGATGACGACGGACTATTGAGTGACCCCTCCCCCGCTAGGCTACCGAATATCGAAATCGAACTGGAATATCGTTTCGGCTTCGGGGCAAAGCTGGAGGTTTGGCGACCCCATCTCGCTACAAACGGCCTCGTCCTGCTTCTGGAACCGCTTCGCCATAGGGAATTATGGCCCGTTTTATCCCGCGTACTGTCTGCGCAACATTGGCAAGTCGTCCAGGATTTGTCTTCAATGCCAGCGCCTGGTTTATTGTTGCGAAATACGTAAACAGCCAATTAATATCCATCGTCTACCGAATTGATAGAAGATTCGGAGTTGGCTTTTTTATATTCGTTTCTCGACTTTTTTTCACCTCCCAGAAAAGGATGGACGCTCATGGCAGTACTCGTAGGTAAAGAAGCTCCGGATTTCACCGAAGATGTGGCTATCGGCCAAAAGACCGAAAAGCTCACGCTCAGCTCTTTCCGCGATAAGAAATACGTGGTTCTGTATTTCTACCCGCTCGATTTCACCTTTGTCTGCCCCACCGAAATTCATGCTTTCCAAGAGAAGCTGAAGGATTTCGAGTCGCGCAATACCGTCGTTCTCGGTTGTTCGGTGGACTCGGCCCATAGCCACATGGCCTGGCTGCGCACTCCGAAAAGCGATGCCGGCATTGAAGGCGTCACCTACCCGATTATCGCCGACATTCACAAGCGCGTCGCCCGCGCCTATGATGTGCTCGACGAAGGCGCCGGCATCACCTATCGCGCCTCTTTCGTGATTGACAAAAAAGGCATCGTGCAAGCTCAGGTCGTGCATCATCGCCCCATTGGCCGTAATGTCGACGAAGTATTACGTCTGGTCGACGCTCTGCAATACAGCGAAGAGCATGGCGAAGTCTGCCCTGCCAACTGGCATAAGGGCGATAAGGGCATGAAGGGCAGCCGCGACGCCAAAGAAGGCGTGGTCGGTTTCTTCAACAAATAGGCTCGGCTCGACCCTATTGCTTTTATTGGCGCTGCTTCGAAAGAGGCAGCGTTTTTTTGTGGCCTGTGATGGGACGGCGGTGGAGGACTCCGACTGAACTCGCAGGTCCTCACTCGCTGCGCTCGCTGCGGAGCGAGTCCATTCGGAGTCCTCCACCGCCGTCCCAAGCCATTCACCTGTCTGCTTCGAAGCGATCAAAAAGCTACAGGTCGGCGCTTCGCTGCGCCCCAGGGGAAAACCCATTCCCCGGGGAAATGCCCTGGGCGCGAATAGGAAGGCGAAGCCGACTGCCTTCGCGCCCAATCTCCAGGGAGTCGTTCGTCCCCAGCGCTTCGACCCGAATCGAGGGGGCAGGCCAAGACCCCACAGGCGCGGAGATCTTCCCAGCTAAGCAACCTGGCGTGCACCCCCGGGAGAAGTCAGACCTTCGCCAGAATCTTCGCGAGCTAGGCGAGGGGTGGCGGTGGAGGCCTGAAAAAGGGCTCGCTCCGCAGGCTGGTGACTTCAGGGCTGGGCCATTCGGCCGAGGACCGCGAGCCCTTTTTCATGGCCGCAACATCAGCCACCCCGTCCAAGCGCCGAGGAGGCTTGGCCGAGGGGGAGACTTCCCCCAACAAAAATTGCACGTCAGCGACGCAGCAATTGATGCACGCGCGTCATGAGATCAAAGGGCGAAAAGGGCTTGACCAAATAATCGTCGGCTCCGAGTTCGAATCCCACCGCGACCTCTTGGTTTTGGCCGAGTGTGGTGAGCATGAGCACCGGTGGCGCGTCCTTGATGGAAAGGCGGCGTATTTCGCCGAGGAGACTGTGGCCCTTGTGATTCGCTTTATGCAAATCAAGAATGCAAAGCTTAAAGGGGATATTGAGAACAGCTTGAACGGCGGAGTGGGAGTCCGGGCAATGCACCACTTGCAGGCCTTCGCGTTCTAAGCAATGCGTGATGGTTTCGGCCATGAGGGGATCGTCTTCGGCCAAGAGCACTTTTTCCAGGGGAGGCTGCTTCCAATCGGCGGAGGACATCCAGCATCCGCGGCCATTGGCCTTGGCCAAATACAAGAAGCGATCGGCTTCAGCAATGGATTCTTCGACCTTGGCGTCTGTGGCAACGGAAATAACGCCGGCGGAAAAGGAAATAGGCACGGGGCGACCATCGGGCGTGCGAAACTTTTCCTGAGCGAACATTTGCAAAACCTTATCGACGGCGCGGCAAGCGCCTTCGAGGGTGGTGCCGGGAAAAAGCAAGGTGAATTTATCAGCATCCCATCGGGCAAGTAGGTCAGAGCGACGTAACCACCGGGCGAGGCAGCGAGAGGCATGACGCAGTACCGCATCGCCGATGACATGTCCGAAGGATTCATTGATGACCTTGAGGCGATCGCAATCGAGTAAGGCCAAGGTCAAGGGTTCCCGACGGCGGCCGGCGAGAGAGATATAACGCCGAAAATTCTCGACGAAGCCAGCGCGATTGGGCAAGCCGGTGAGTGTGTCTTGACGCGATTCGCGACGCGTTTCTAAGGACCGATGCAGGCGGGCGGAAATCGCAGCGCGAAGGACATCGGGTGCGATGGGCTTTTCAAAGAAGGCATCGGCACCCAGGGCATAGCATTCAGCCTTGGCCAAGGGACCACCGATTCCGGAGAGCACGATGACCGGAACGGCCATGGTTGCGGCGCGCTCGCGAAGGGTCATCAGCAAATTGCGCCCGTCGGTGTCGGGCAAGGTCAAGTCGAGCACGATGAGGGCAACGGTTTTTTCCCCGAGGATTTGCTCAGCTTCGGAGCCGCTACGGGCCACCAGCACTTCGCGATCGGAGCCTGCGAGGATTTGCTCCAATAGGCGGGCCATATTGGGGTCATTTTCAACGACGAGTATGCCCGGTAATTCGGAATGGGCGCCGGCGGAACTAATACGGGCCAATTCCTGCAATAAGGCGTCCAGGCGCAGGCCCATTTCCACCGGCGAACTTTCTTCGACTTGGTGGGCATTTTCGCTGAGGCTGGGGAAGCCATAGCTTGCAGCCGCTTGACGCAAACTATGGGCAATGCGACGGATGGAATCCAACGCTTGCGGGCCTTGCGCCAGGGATTTGCGGGCGGCCTTCAGCGCATCAATGCTCGCTGGCAAACTTCCCTTATACCACTTGCGTAAGTCTTCCATTGCACTCCATTCACCTTCTATTGTAACGCGCAAAGAGCATGGGCTTCAAGGCGGAGTGGCTGTGGATGCGGTCAAGCTATCCTCAACTCCTAAGTGGCGGAAGGTGAATAGGACGGTGGCACCGGCTCCATAATACCCTGCTCCGTCGCTCTCCCCCGCTAGGCCGCGAAAGCGCAATTCAAGGCCATGCCCCCGGAAAACACGGCGAAACAAGCGCCATTCCAAAGCATTTTCCACATATACCGTACCGTCCTTGGGACGCCATTGTGCTTCAAGATGATTTGAAACGGTGAAGCCGAAGCGCCGCCATGTCGCTTGCAGGTTACGTGCGATTTCAAAATGAAGGCTTTGCAAATTGTCATTGCTCTTCATAGTCTCAGGTGGAATGTCGAGCATGACGCGACGATTGGCATCCCTCAACTTGGCACTGAGGCCCAAAGCCGTGGCCCAGCGCCCATCACCTCCTAGGCCCCAGGCCGAGTAGCGCATTTGCATTAAGGCCCCTTCGACATGGGCTTGATGAACATCCTCGGTCTCTTCCGCGCCAAAAAGGGTTCCGCTCAAATCCAAGCGCTGCCGGGCATTGCTCAGGGGGATGTCGCAGCGGAAGGTTAGGCGCAATATCCAAGGTGGGCGAAAGTGATTTTCCTGCATTCCTTTAAAGGTGGAGGCCCGCTGATAGGATAGGCCCGCGAGAAACAGGTTGGGATCGCTTTGAATGCGTGCTGCCCCCCCGATTTGCACCGAGGTCGGGGCGAGGATGCCGGCATCGGGAAGGCTGGGATGATCGTTTAAAAAGGCCGACCAGGCCGTCGAATCGCCTAGGGGTGCACTTTCGGAGCTCGTGGGCCAATTCACGCCGAACCAGGCGAAAAGCAAGCCGGGTAGGAGCTCCACCGTTCCCGAGCCTTCCCAGAGCATGGGCTCGCGATAGGGTTTGGAAAAACCCGGTGCTTGGGTTTCACGATACATCCAGGCGGCATGCAAAAGGACTAGGCTCCAGGGCTGGGCGGTCAGGCCATTGAGAAAGCGAAGCTGATATCCTTCTTGGCCAGGACTGTTTTTGGGAGCTTTCAGCAAATTATATCCGCCGAATTCCGAATGAATAATCCAGGGCACTCCTTGTGGCTGCACTTCTTCCTCTTCCGCAAAGGCGCTAAGGACCGAGGCGATTAGGCAGGCACAGGTAACAACCCGCTTCATTTTTTCCTGAGGGCATGGGGGGTAAAGCACCGGCAGCATCCCAAGGCAATGGCCCCAGGCGATCGGGGTGGATGTCGACCGAGGTCAATTCATTCGCGATGAAATCTTGGATGTCCAGAGTCAAGGCAGGTTGAACGCCCTCATTTGAGAACAATTGGCCGGGAAGTAATTGGGACAGGGACTTTCCACTTTTCAGTTCGGCGACAGCGGCTAATTCGGCGGAAACTTTTTCCGCCCGGCTTTCCGTCAGGCGCGAAATCCCCAGGGCAAAACCACGGGTCGCGCCTTGCTGAAGATCGGTCATGCGTTGTGAACCCTGGCTGCTTAATAGGGGCGTGACTGCCAAATTTCCCTGCACGAGCTCCAAGGTGGTTTCGCTGCCTTGATGCTTGAGCAGTAAAATTTCAGGTTGCCCACGTAAAACGCACGAAGGCGTGAGCAAAACCGAGCTGTCTTGAAATGCGAGCATGCCGAGTTGACGCCAGAGCAAGCCACTGTCGAGGCTGGCAACCTGGCCAAGCTTGCGCCAAAGGACATTGTTGGAGTCTAGGGTTCCAACCTGGGCAATGCCGCGCCAAACCAAATTGCCGGTATCCAAAGCGGCGAGACGCGACAGGGATTTCAAGAGGAGATTACCGCTATCGGTACCGGCCAAGGCACGTAACTGGCGGGTAACGATATTTTGCGAGTCGAGCACATTTGCCGCGCCCAGGGATTTCCACAGCAAATTGGTGGAATCCAAGGCCGCCATTTTGCCTAAGGTGCGCCAAACCAAATTGGAAGAATCCAAGCGGGTGGTTTGCCAAAGCCTCGCGGCGATGGTATTGGTATCGCGCTTATGCCACACACCGAGAGTGCCGCGCAACAATTGCAGGACATTCGGCAAGGGATAGGCATAAACACCGGCGGGATAAAGCAAATAATCCACGCGATCACGGTTGGCCACTATGGGTGCCCCCATATCGCCTGTTTCTAAGGTCGAGCCGGGAGGAATGTGGGTAATGGGGCCCTCGGTCAGGATTTCCAAATCACGCAAGAGGCGGGCAGGTAGAGCCGGTTTTTTTAAAACCAAAAGGGTAATGGCGGGCCAATCCGCTTTGGTTTCTCGCCAGTTTTCGCGCCAGCGACGCGCTAGACAAGCACCAAAAAGCCGGCGTTGCACCAGGGCTTCTAAGGAATATTGCCCGGTATCCACCACGCTTTTATCAGCAAAGGCGAGAAAGCGACCCTCAATGCGACAAGCAAGGCTGTTTTCCAGGGGACGGCAATCGACGGCAATGGCGAGGTCTATTTTCGGAGGCAAGGCCTCCCGCAGCCTTTCCACCTTCGGATTGGGTGATTTCGCATACAGGCTGTCGAGCAAGCCACCGCCCCGCCGTCGGGCATCAAAAACTTTTAACGAGGTGTCCTCAGCCAAGGCCTGAGAAAGGTCTCGCGCCAACCCCTCGCTAAATAAGGAGTCTTGTCCGGAAACAGCGACATGCCACACGGCGGTGGGCATTTTGGCGGCGGCCGAATTGGGCCAGACTAGATGCCAAGCAAACAAGCCAATGCCAAGGGCAAAGGCAAAGGCGCTAGCGCCCCTAATTTCCCCCAGGACCTGGGTGACCGCGACGTGACAACGTTGTGGGTTTTGAGGGATTTGAGACACAAGCCATTATACCCTAGCCGAGACCTAGGTATGCAAATGACTTGAAAATGGAGTGCCCTTTACGGGCCGGAGCCCTTAGCTCTGAGACAGAGCTTTTGAGCGCGCCACGGCTGCTTCGACGGCTGAAATCAGGGATGCCTTGAAGCCATGGCTTTCCAAAACATGCAGGGCATGGATGGTTGTCCCGCCAGGAGAACAAACCCGTGCTGTCCACTCCGAAGGATGTTCGCCGCTTTCCTGAACCAGGTGCAAGGCTCCGCGAATGGTTTGTAAAACCAAATCCATGGCGGTTTGCCGAGGCAAACCGGCTTTCACGCCACCGGCCACCATGCCTTCGATGAATTCAAAGACATACATGGGACCGCTACCGGACAAGCCGGTTACGGCGTCCATTTGATTGGCCGACACCCGCACGGTCACGCCGCAAGCGGTGAAAATACGCTCGGCCAAAAGCAGGGTGCCTTCCGAATGGCCATCGGTTTCAATGGCCGTGGCACCATCCCCCACGGAAAGCGGAAGATTCGGCATGACGCGCACAATTTTCCAGGTGGGCGGAAAATAACCCCGGAGCAAAGCCCCTGGGACGCCAGCCATGACGCTGAGCACGATACGATCGCCCACGGCTCCCGATGGTTTCAAACCGGGAGCAATGTGATGAAAAATCTGGGGTTTCACGGCGAGAACCACGACCTCGCATTGTCGGAAAAGCTCGCCCGCGCCTTCGGCAGGCTTGACGCCCAATTCAGCGGCCAAGGCATCCATAGCGCCGGAATGCGCGTCGTAAATGACAATATTGGCTGCATCGGCAATGCCCGCGCGCAGAAGACCGCGCACCAGGGCTCCGCCCATATTGCCTATGCCCAGCACGCCTATGGAGCGAAACTCAACCATTCATCGAATCCAGGAATTCTTTATTGTTCTTGGTGCCTTTGAGCTTCTCGGCCATGAATTCCATGATTTCCACAGGCGAGAGATCTTGTAAATAACGGCGCAAGACCCAGACGCGACGCAAATCGTCGGGCTTGAGTAAAAGCTCTTCTTTGCGAGTGCCTGACTTGAAGACGTCGATGGCCGGCCAAATGCGTTTTTCGGCGATACGGCGATCGAGTATCAATTCCATATTGCCGGTGCCTTTGAACTCTTCGAAAATCACTTCGTCCATGCGGCTGCCGGTTTCAATCAGGGCCGTGGCGATAATGGTCAAACTGCCACCGAATTCAATATTGCGAGCCGAACCGAAAAAGCGCTTGGGCTTTTGCAAGGCCATGGCGTCGACACCACCCGACAAGATTTTACCGGAATGCGGAATCACCACGTTGTGCGCGCGAGCTAGACGGGTGATGGAGTCGAGCAGAATCACGACATCTTGCCCATGCTCCACAAGGCGGCGGGCTTTTTCAATCACCATATTGGCGACTTGAATATGACGTTCAGGCGGTTCGTCGAAAGTCGAGCTGAACACTTCGGCCGGCACATTGCGGCGCATGTCCGTGACTTCTTCGGGGCGCTCGTCGATGAGCAAAACCATCAACCGTACTTCGGAATGGTTTTTGACGATGGCATTGGCAATGCTCTGCAGCAATATGGTCTTACCCGCACGCGGCGGAGCGACGATGAGGCCGCGCTGACCCTTGCCCACCGGAGTGAACAAGTTCATGATGCGCGTGCTCATTTCGGCATTGTCGTATTCGAGATTGAAGGTTTGATCCGGGTGCAAGGGCGTCAAATTGTCGAAGCTGACGCGGTCTTTGCATTTCTCAGGCTCATCACCATTGACGCGCTGAATACGCAGCAGGGCAAAATAGCGCTCGTTTTCCTTGGGGGCTCGGACCAGACCCGAAATCACGTCGCCGGTATTGAGACCGAAGCGTTTGATTTGAGTCGTCGAGACATAGACGTCGTCGGGACCGGCCACATAGCTGTGATCCGGGGAGCGCAAAAAGCCATAGCCCTCGTCCATGACTTCGAGCACACCCTCGGCATAAATATGCGCATTGCCGCCCGTTTCTTTTTCCAGGACGGCGAAAATCAGGGCCTGCTTGCGCAATGAACGTGGGTCTTGAATTTGCAGTTCAAGGCCTTTGTTGATGAGCTCCTTCATCCCCAATTTTTTCAGGTCATTCCAGCGGGTCTTAGCATCGGCCAAGGTCCAGCCACCCTGAATTTCTTGGGTATCGGAACCCGATAGCGTTCCCTCTTCGGGATCTTCCTTGGGCTCTTCGCGATCGCGCCTACTATCGTGGCGTTCATGCCGATCGTGGCGATCCTGGCGATCATGACGGGAGGAATGTCTGCTCATGGGTATGCCCTCGGCGGCCCGTACGGCCTGTTCATGGCGTCGACGCAACTCGTTCTCTTCGCCTTCCGGCGCAGAGGGGGAATTGGCGTTTTCTACAAAATGTTCCTTAGGCTTATCCGAGGCTTTCTTAACGGAAGGCCTACCGCGTGGTGGTGCCAAGGTGGATTTCCTCCGATGGAAGGCCAAGTTTAGCAGGTAAGCGCAGGCTGGGAAGCGATGCGATCCGGCGACCTAAGCAATCCAGGTGGGTCGAGTGAGGTGGTTGAACCGAGTGATTGACTGATTGATGGGAAGATGTCAGATCAAGTCATGGATCAGACGGCTGCGAAAATCGTTGTCTAATTATAGATATTCTACCTTGTCCCGGCCATGCCTTATCGTGGTTCCCAGGTTGTTTTAGCCCTAGGCAGTAATGTCGGGGACCGTGAGAATTATTTGCGCAAGGCTATTGAAACCCTGCGCAGCATTGCTGATTCCCCCATTGAGACGTCTCGGGTTTATGAAACCTCTCCTGTCGGGCCAACCCCACAAGAGCGTTATCTCAACCTATGTGTCCGATTTTACACGCGCCTAGACCCGCGTGCCTTGTTTCAGTTCTGCCAAAAGGCTGAGCGTGATTTAGGACGTTTGCCTAGGGGCCGTTGGCAACCCCGTGAAATCGACATCGACATGATAGCCTTCGGTCGCGAAGTCTTTCATTTTCCCGACTTGGTGGTCCCCCACCCCGCCGCCAGCGAACGTCAATTCGTGCTCTTGCCCTTGGTGACGCTTGATCCCGACTATGTCCTGCCTGGACAAAGCGAAACCGTCAAGCGATTGCTGGAACAAGCCATCGATCGCCACGGCCATTTGGAAATGCGCGAATACAAGCCCATGCCGACATCCACCCAACGCCTGCCGGAGCAAGTCCGCTATTTGGCCATTGAAGGGGTCATCGGCGCAGGCAAAACGACCTTGGTCCGGGCCCTCGCGGAAAGACTGGGTTGCCAACCCCTGCTGGAAGAATTCGAAAATAATCCTTTCCTTTCTGAATTCTATCGCGACCGCGCCCGGCATGCCTTTCAAACTCAGATGTTTTTCCTGCTGTCTCGTCATCGCCAAATTCAGGACATGTTTCAGCAGCAAGACCTTTTCCGTCCCCAAGTGCTCAGCGATTATATGTTCGCAAAAGACCGTATTTTCGCCACTTTGAATCTCGACGAAAACGAAATGGGGCTGTATCAAAGGCTGGCTGACTTGGTCGAGCGGCAATTGCCGCGTCCCGACTATGTCATTTACCTGCAGGCCGATACGAAAACCTTGATGAGCCGTATCCGCATGCGTGATCGCTTTTACGAACGCAATATGGAAGAGGGCTATATCGAGGCCTTGAATCAGGCCTATAACACCTATTTCCATCATTACACCGAATCGCCCTTGCTCATCGTCAATACCAATCACATCGATTTCGTACGTCGTCCCGACGACTTGAATCTCTTGGTGCAGCAAATCGTTAAGGCGCCCCAGGGCGTGACTTATTTCAGTCCCGGCCGTCCGGTTTGACCTCGTCCACGCGCCCTTACTTAGTTCTAGGACAGCCATGCAAATTCTGAAGTCACTCGCCGAAATGAAGGCTTGGCGCCAAGGCTTGCCCGCAGGGAAAAGGGTGGGTTTCGTGCCGACCATGGGAGCCCTGCATGCAGGCCACATGCATCTCATGGCCGAAAGCAAGAGTCACACTGACGTGACGGTAGTTTCCATTTTTGTAAATCCCCTGCAATTCGGGCCGAACGAAGACTTTCATCGCTATCCTCGCCCCATTGAAGCGGACATTCGCCTGCTTACCGATGCTGGCGTGGATGCTTTATTTCACCCTTCAGTTGAAGACTTCTATAACGTCGATCACAGCACGTCGGTCGATGTCGGCGGCTTGGATGCCTCCTTGTGCGGGGCATCAAGGCCTGGCCATTTTCGTGGCGTCTGCACCGTCGTGCTCAAGCTTTTCCATCTAGTCGCTCCACATCAGGCCTTTTTCGGGCAAAAAGACATACAACAAGCTCTGATTTTGCGGCGCATGGTGCGCGATTTAGCCGTCCCCGTGGACTTGCAAATTGTCCCCACCGTGCGCGAGGAAACCGGTATCGCCATGAGTTCGCGAAATCGCTATTTGAGTGAAGGCGAAAAGCGGCGAGCGACGGCTATAAGCCGAGGATTAATGAGGGCTTTCGCCGAATACACTTCCGGCGAGCGCAATGGCAATCGCTTGAAGGATTTGGTATTGCGGCAAGTGATGGATTCCTATCCCACCCGCATCGATTATATCGAAGTCGTCGATCAAGAAACCTTGCGGCCGCAAATCGCTTTGACTCGTCCCTCGGTTTTGGCTGTGGCTGTTTATTTCGGCCGTACCCGCCTCATCGACAATTTTTTATTGCCATGAAAAAACCCCCGAAGGCCGGGCCATCGGGGGTTTAATCGAATGTTGTGAAGGCGTCCAGGCCTCAATCAGGCATTGCGCTTGGCAAAATCCTTCATCAAACCGGTCAATGCGTCGATGGCATCCATTTCCATGGCATTGTAAATCGAAGCGCGGAAACCGCCGACCGAGCGATGACCCTTCAATCCCGATAAACCGGCGGGCTTGCATTCCTTGAGGAAGGCCTCTTCCAACTCGGGTTTATTCAGGACGAAGGTAACGTTCATGAGAGAACGATCTTCGACGGCACAAGTGCCTTTGAATAAAGGATTGGAGTCGATTTCGGCATAAAGCTTTTGGGCTTTAGCCTCATTGTGAATTTGCATGGCTTTGACGCCGCCGCGATTTTTCACCCAGCGCAGGGTTTCCATGGCCATGTAAATGGCGAATACCGGTGGGGTATTATGCATGGAGCCGTCTTTGATATGGGTGCGATAGTCGAGCATGGTCGGCATGACGCGTTTGACCTTGCCCAACATGTCGTCGCGCACGATGACGAGGGTGGTGCCAGCAATGCCCATATTTTTCTGCGCGCCCGCATAAATGAGGCCGAACTTGGCCACATCCACGGGACGGCTGAAAATATCGCTGCTCATGTCGGCGACAAGCGGCACCGGCGAAGCCGGAAAAGCCTGTAATTGCGTTCCGAAAATGGTGTTGTTCGAAGTCACGTGAAAATAAACCGCATCCTTGGGCACTTCGTATTGCTTGGGGATGAAGTTGTAATTCTGTTCTTTCGAAGTCGCCACGACTTTCACATTGCCAAAAAGCTTGGCCTCTTTCAAAGCCTTATTCGCCCAAGTCCCGGTGTCGAGATAAGCGGCGGTAGCATCGGCTTCGAGCAAGTTCATGGGGATTTGCGCAAATTGGAGGCTGGCCCCGCCTTGCAGGAACAGAATCGAATAACCATCGGGCACGCCCAGCAATTCCTTGACGAGGCTCACGGCCTCGGCGAGAACGGCTTCGAATTCCTTCGAGCGATGGGAGATTTCGAGCAGCGACAAACCGATGCCATTGAAATCGAGACAGGCGCGCGAACCTGCCTCCATCACCTCGCGGGGGAGTATGGCCGGGCCAGAGCTGAAATTGTGAATCTTCGCCATCAGGAATCCTTTCTTCTACGGGCTAAAGTTAGCCAACCGGTTACAGGGGACCTCTAAAAATCGCATTCCGGCTGCGGCCGGCTGCAAAGGTCACACGCTTCGTTAGGCTCAGTTGCGATAATTCAATCATTATCGCGCCTTCGCCTGCCTTGCGTGTGACCTTCTCGCTCGCCCTCGCTATCGAAAGCCGATTTTTAGAGGTCCCCTTATGACATTGCCGTGCTCACCGACCCCAGCGGGTCGGCACGACAAAAGCGGCCCGCAGGGTGTGGTTAGGAAGAGCGCGACGACGACGAGGAAAGACGCGCCACGGCCGTGGTTTGAATACCGCCACGAGCATTGAAAACGCCTTCCACAGTCATGCGGAGAGGTTTACAGGCTTGAAAGCAATCGGTCAGCATCTTGTTCACCACGTGTTCGTGAAAGATACCCACATCGCGGAAAAAGAGAATGTATTCCTTGAGGCTTTTGAGCTCTAAACAGAGTTTATCAGGGGCATAACTTATGGTCAAGGTGGCAAAATCGGGCAAACCCGTTTTGGGGCATACACAGGTGAATTCAGGAATATTTACCGTCAAATCCGTATCGCTCCCGGGATATTGAAATTCCCAGGCCTCGATGACCGGGGTTTTCAAATCGGGAATGTGGTCTTGCCGCCCTTCGTAGCTGTTTCCGCCCACGCCGTAATCCATAGGTTACCCCAAAGCCTCAAGTGAAAGAATGGACTGATCGCCCGTGGTCAAGTCCTTGACCTCAAAATGGCCGGCAGGTGCCTTGTCCGAGCCGATGAAAATCACCTTGCGCGCGCCAGCCTCATCGGCCTGCGCCATTTGCTTTTTCAGCTTGCCTCCGGTGATAGAGCACATTGCGGTGAAGCCTCGTGCCCGCAGGCTCTGAGCTACGCGAAAAGCCTCTTTGTCCGCATCGCCGAAAGTGGCCACGAAAAAATCGAGACGGCGAGCATTGGCTGCTGGAAGCAAGCCTTTTTCTTGCAACAAATCGGCGATGACGACATCACCCATGCCGAAACCCACGCCGCTCATGGCGCGGCCACCGAGATTCTCCAACAAGTTGTCGTAGCGGCCGCCGCCGGCAATGGCCCGCATGGATTTGCCCGCGTCATACACTTCGAAAACGATGCCGGTGTAGTAAGCTAGGCCGCGCACCACGGAAAGGTCGAGTTCGACGAAATCACCATAGCCCAAATCCCCAAGGGTTTGCAGCAGCCAGGCTAAGTCTTTCAGACCCGTGAATTCCGAGCTCAAGGCACGCTTGGCAGCCACGTTTTCCAAGGCGAGGCGCAAAGGTTCGAGACCGGAACTGGAAAAAACTTCACCTAAGTCGTTTTGGGAGGCATCATCCAAGCCCGCATCCCGCAAATATTGGGCGAAAACCTCGGCCGGAACTTTCTCTCGCTTGTCGAGTGCGGCATAAACGGCGGGCTTGCTGGAATCAGGAATTCCGAGCAAATCCAGGGTTTCCGCGAGGAGGCGGCGGCTACTCACGCGTATGCGAAAATCTTTTTGACTTAGGCCGAAGCTTCGGAGCATTTCCGTGATGGCGCTCAACAAATCCACTTCAGCCCACAAGGAATCGCAGCCGATGATGTCCATATTGAGTTGGAAGAATTCACGAAGGCGGCCGCGCTGCATTTTCTCATAGCGAAATAGGCGCGGCATAGAAAACCATTTGATGGGCAATTTTAGGGCACTGCCCTTTTGATTCACCATGCGAGCCAAGGTGGGCGTCAATTCAGGCCGTAAGGCAATGTCACGTCCGCCCTTATCGACGAAGTGATAAAGCTGACCGACGATTTCAGTTCCCGACTTGCCGGTATACAGGTCTAAATGCTCGAAGGTTGGGCCTTCATATTCTTCAAAACCAAAGGCTTGGCATACCTTACGCCAGTTCTGAAAAAGATGATTTTGCACCCGCATATCGTCAGGAAAAAAATCACGCGTGCCCTTGGGGGGCTGCAAGTTGCCGCTATAGGCCATGATAAGGCTCGAAGGTTGATTTCAAAGGAAGGAAAGTAAAGATAGCTCGGCACGGAATTAAGCCCTAAAAACCTGCCGCCGGAGCTAGAAAAACCTAGATTTGGGCACCTTCAAAAAGCCTTGATGCGACTGCTCCTAACCAATGACGACGGCATTTTAAGCCCGGTCCTGTACCGCGTGGCCGAAGGCTTGTCCAAAGACCATGAAATCGTCGTGGTGGCACCCTCGGTCGATCAAAGCGGCAAATCGCATAGCTTCACCCATGGGCCACATCGCCTGCTGCATTATCGCGAGGAAAAAGACACCTCCTTTCCAGCCTTTCAGGTACAAGGCACACCCAGTGATTGCGTAAAATTTGCCATCAGCCATTTATTTCGCAGCCAGCCTTTCGACATGGTGATTTCAGGCATCAATTTGGGTGAAAACGCTGGCATTAGCAGCATCTACTCTGGCACCGTTGCCGCTGCCCGCGAAGGCGCGCTATGGGGCATTCCGGGCTTGGCCCTTAGCCTCTGGCATCACACTCCGGCGCACTTAGAGCATTCCTTGGCTTGGCTTTGCGCCTTTCTTACCCAGCCGGATTTGCTGCCTAGGCCTGGGGAATTTTTCAATATCAATTTTCCGGCTTGCCCGGTATCCGAAGTGGCTGGCGCGCGCTTCGCCTCCATGAGCGAAGTCATGTTCTCGGATGCCTATGTGCCTGTGGTCGACGACCATGGCGTCACCGGATATCGCCTGGAAGGCCACAAACCCGGCCAGCGTTTCGCGGTCGGCACCGACGATAAGGCCTTGCAGGAAAACCATATCGCCATTGTGCCCATGCGCATCGCCCAATTTTATCCCGAGGCCGTGGCCAGGCTGCAGGCCCGCCAAGAAGCACTTGACACTATCACACGGGCCTCACGGCCCCTTGCTTGAGGAGTAGACGCATGTCCGAACCCATTCTCGGATCCGGAAAAATCGTCGACGCTGACATCGAACAGGAGATGAAAACCTCCTATTTGCGTTATTCGATGTCGGTCATTGTAGCTCGCGCCCTGCCGGACGTGAGAGACGGCCTCAAACCCGTGCATCGCCGCATTCTTTACGGTATGGACAATATCGGCTTGCGCCCCGAAAAGCCGTATAAGAAGTCGGCCAATATCGTCGGTGAAGTGATGGCCAAATACCATCCCCATGGCGACTCGGCCATTTACGAGACTCTGGTGCGCATGGCCCAAGATTTCTCGATGCGTTATCGCATTGTGGACGGGCAGGGAAATTTCGGTTCCATCGACGGCGATCCACCTGCGGCCATGCGTTATACCGAAGCGCGCATGACGCAATTCGCCGAATTCATGCTGCAAGATTTGGAAAAGGAAACCGTCAATTTTGTTCCGAACTATGACGGTTCGCAGGAGGAGCCCACGGTTTTGCCTTCGGCCTTTCCCAACTTGCTGGTCAATGGCAGCACGGGCATCGCCGTCGGCATGGCCACCAATGTGCCTCCCCACAATTTGCGGGAAATCGTCAAGGCCTGCCAGGCCATGATACAGAATCCCGATTTGCCGGATGAAGAATTGTTGCAAATCGTGACAGGACCGGACTTCCCCACCGGCGGTATCATTTTCGGGCGCAATGGCATTCGCTCCGCCTATCTCACCGGTCGTGGACGCGTCTTGGTGCGCGCCCGCTGCGAAATCCTGGAAAAAGACGGACGCAATCGCATCGAAGTTACGGCCATCCCCTATCAGGTGAATAAAAGCACCTTGCTGGAGAAAATGGCCTCCTTGGTACGCGACAAAATCGTCGAAGGCATTTCCGATTTGCGTGACGAAAGCGATCGCAATGGCATGAGCATCATCATTGAGCTCAAGCGCGATGCCTTTCCTGAAGTCGTGCTGAATGCTTTGTACAAGCACACGCAATTGCAGGAAACCTTTTCGATACACAACCTGGCCTTGGTGAATGGCCAGCCGCGCACCTTGCCCCTGCGCGACCTCATCAAGTATTTCATCGAGCATCGCCATGATGTGATTTTACGGCGCACCCAATTCGATTTACGCAAGGCCCAAGATCGCGCCCATATCCTGGAAGGCCTACGGATTGCCCTCGATCATATCGACGCCATCATCACCTTGATTCGCGCCAGTGCCGACGCGGGCGAGGCGCGCACCGGCCTCATGTCCCAATTCGGACTCAGCGAAAAACAAGCGGATGCCATTCTGGAAATGCGCCTGCAGCGCCTTACCGGCCTGGAGCGCGAAAAAATCGAGGACGAATACCGCGCCATCACCGCCCTGATTGCCGAGTTGAGCGCCATCATCGCCGACCAAGACCGTCGCAAGGGAATCATCTCCAGCGAATTGCAGCTACTCGTCGATAAATTCGGCGATGAACGCCGCACCGAAATTCTCGAAGCCGCCGACGATATCACCTATCTCGATCTCATTCCCAATGAGCCCATGGTGATCACCGTGTCGCATACGGGATATATCAAACGCATACCCACCGACACCTACAAGACCCAAGGTCGTGGAGGCAAAGGCATCTCGGCGACGGGTCTCAAAGAAGAGGATTTCGTCGAGCACCTTTTCATTGCCTGGACGCATGGCTATGTGCTCGTGTTCACCAATCTAGGCCGTTGTCATTGGATACGTGTTTACACAATCCCTGAAGGATCGCGCACCAGCAAGGGCAAGGCCTTGGTGAATTTGATTCAACTCGCCGAAGGCGAAAAAGTGTCGGCCTTCGTGCCTGTGCGCGACTTCACCGATAGCCGATCCGTAGCCTTGGTAACACGCCGCGGCACCATCAATAAAATGGCCCTCGAAGCTTTTTCAAGGCCGCGCGCGGCTGGCATCAATGCCATCTCCCTGGACGAAGGCGACAGCTTGGTGCAAGTGGCTCTCGCCTCGCAAGCGGATGATTTGATGATTGGCTCACGCCAAGGCCAGGCCATTCGCTTTTCCATGGGCAAGTTCCGCCAAATGGGACGCGGCACACGCGGTGTGCGCGGCATAAGCCTGGAAGCTGAGGATGAAGTGATAGGCATGGTGGTTCTCGAACGCGGCAGTACGGTGCTCACCATCACCGAACTCGGCTATGGCAAGCGCACCGAACCGGACGAATATCGCGTCACCAATCGCGGCGGCAAGGGCGTGCGCAATATCAAGGTCACCGACAAGAACGGCAGCGCGGTTTGCATCGCCACCGTGCGGCAAGATCAGCAGCTTCTCGTCATCACTCGTGAGGGCCTTGTCATTCGCCTTGCCGTTGAAGTCATCAGCCTCATCGGGCGAGACACTCAGGGCGTGCGTGTGATTCGCCTCAACGACAATGATCAAGTCATTGACGTGGCCATAGTCGAAGCGGAAGACGTCGACCCTACGGCTTTGGAAACGGCAGAAGCCCGTAAGGCCGAATTCGCCGCTGCGGCGGCCGAGGCCATCCCAGATAATCAAGCGGAAATCGATGCCGCCCTGGAAGGCGAAGCTCCACAGAGTGAAGAAGGCGAAGACGGTGCTATTCCTTCGGATCCGGAAACCTGAGCTTGATATTTGAGCTAGGATGCGCCGTTCTCGAATACTCGCGAAAGTGATAACGTGGCGGCTACATCGATTTCCTTGAGGTCAGCCCTCCTCGCCGCGGCGGGGCTGGGCTTGCTAGGCCGTCCCATGGCTTGGATGTCACCTGATACCGTCGACTTGAAGGCCGACTTCAAAGTGACCGTACGCGAGCAGGGCAAGCCTCGCCAATGGGTGAAAGCGCCCAAGAATCCTGGTGGTGATTCCTTGCGCCTGACCCTGACCTGGCGTCAGGGCTTGATTGCCGAAGCCCGCTATGAACAGGCCAATCCTTTCGACCAAGAGTCCTTCTCCGACTTGGCTGCAACCTTTGGCGGCGGTGGCACCTGGCATGCCCTACCCGATGCTGCCCCACTCAGTCTCGAAACCAAGCTCTATCCCGGATTAGTCCAGCAATGGTTGCTACAAGGTTATGACGGCGATCAGGGGTGGTCTGGTTCAGGGGAAATAGCAGGACAATTCTTTTTGGTTTTTCGGCGTGAGTCGCCGACTCCCCCAGCGGCAGCCGATGGGCCAATTGCCTTGCGAACCGATGGAAAAACATGCCAGGACACCCTTTCCCATTGGCTGCAAATTTCCTGTCCAAAAGATTGGGAAAAAATCCCCGCTGGAACCCAATGCTTTAGCCCCGAAGACAATCCCCGTCGTTTGCTGGCGCTATTGCCTTCTACCCCTACGCAAAAAGGCCTGATTTGGTGGGCTTGGTGGCAAGACGGCGATCCCCTGCAGGACGTGGCCGAAGCCATGGCCCATGCCGCTCCGGGATCCGAAAATACCTATGGCCAAGATTTATCGCGCATACTCTTCGGGGAAGCCCAGGTTTTTCTGGCGCAGTTGGCGCAGGCTTCGTCCTGCGTATTCAAGCAACCTTCCTGGGCTTTCACCAAGCTGAATACCGGCTTAATTCCATCGGAAGATTTTCAGCGCTTCATGGGCAAGAAAGCCAAGCGCCCCGATTGGCTGCCCGCCCTGAAATTGGGCAATCCGGCTTGTAGTCTTTCCGTAGACATAGCCATGGGCGGTGCTTATCGCTTGCGAGCGCGTAGTCTTCCATGAAAACCTGGGTTCGTAAATGCCTACCCTGGCTGCCAAGCTTCGCGGTAATGGTGGCGATTTTCACAGCCAGTTCCCTGCCAGGCAAGGACGTGCCCCTGCCCGATTTTTTCGGCAGCGATAAGGTGGCGCATCTCAGTGCCTATGCCTTGCTGGGCATCGCCTTGCGTTGGCGCTTTCGCCTTCGCGCGTGCCGAAATCAAGGCTGGGAATGGCCGACCTTGGCCATCGGTTGGGCTTTTGGCCTCAGCGATGAATTGCACCAGGTTTTCATTCCCGGTCGCATGGCCGGAATGGATGACTGGCTCGCCGATGCCTTAGGGGTTTTGTTGGGATGGTGGGTGGCGACGAGTGCCGACCGCGCCTATGAGCGCCGAAAGCTCAGCGAAAATTCGTCGGCACGCGATTGATATCGCCGCCACGTTTCACGTATTTCGCGTAAAAAGTGCGGGCTTCCTCGGGCTTGCTCAAACTGGCCAGGGCCGAGGCCAAGGTCAAATAGGCATCCACCGGATCATGGCAATAAAGTGCCACATTGCGGCCATAAGGCACCAATTCCCGATCATTACGACGCTTGGCGTGAAAGTTCATCGCTAGGCCATTGCCTTCGCAGGAATAGGGATCTTCGGCCAAAATGGCTTTCACATTTTCTTGCAGCCAAGCCATATTTTCTTCGTCATTCAACTCTTCCCACAGGGCCTTGATGGCCTGTAATTGGCCCGGGCTTTTGCGCAATAACGATCGCCAATAATAGCGGGCCTGCTTTTCATAGCCCCTCACATCGAGATGGCGGGCCATGTATTCCTGACGCAAAGGTGTCGTCGCTTGTTCTTTTAAGGCCTCCCAAAGCTGGTCCGCCTTGTATTTATTGCCGGTGGATGAATACAGATGATAAAGTTCGGACTGAATCAACGACTTCATTTCTTCCCATCGCGTGGTGTCGGCGGCGCGCTCAAAATCTTCGGCAGCCAAATCAATTTTGTCCTCGCTATTAGCCACCTTGCCTTTCAGATAAAGGTAAAGGTCACGATAACTGGCCGATTTCGCTTCTTTGTTCAAATAGTCACTGACCTCGCTCCAACGGCCGGCTAGGGCATAATTGATATTGGCAAGCATGGATACTTCGGGCTGAGGGAATTTTCGCGCCAAAGCAGCAATGATCTTGGGAGGAAGGGTGTCATTCAGATGAATATTGACCAATAGCAAATTGCGTCCACCCTCATAGTCGAGTTGATCGTGGCGTTCCAACAAGACTTTGCGACATAAGGCGAAATCACCTTGCAAATAGGCGAGCTGAGCAGCCTTTTTGACGACGGGATAATAAGGTGGCTTGCGGGAAATATGATGCCGAAGCACGGTGAGTAAAATCGAGTTTAGTCGGGCCTTTTCCAAGGCATCTTCAAAGGTGCTGATGCGACCGTCATTGAGAAAGCCGAGATTGGGCATGAGGTAAACCAAGCTGTATTTCACCAACCCTTGAGTCAGCCAATAACCGCCGATATCCAGTATGGTTTCTGCATTTTTACTGGAGAGTTTGATCGCTTCATCGAAATAGCCGCGCGCCAAATCATATTGACTGCGCTGCACCGAAACCTTGCCGAGTGTCACCCAAAGGGCAGCATTGTCAGGTTGATCGGCCAATAGACTTTGTAAGGAGTCTTCTTGCCTCTCTAGTGGATCGCGCGCCACTGACTTAGGGGGAGGTGCCGCCAAGGCGGACGGAGCGATGAAACCGGACAAAGCGACTAGGAAGAAAAAAAGAATACCAGGCACAGTCATATAAGAACGCAACCAAGCCGAGGCTGCGCATTGTTCAACTCGCGAGCGAGTCCTCTGCCTCCCAATAAACTCAAAAAAGATCAGCCGCAGGGCCCTCAGGATTAGGGACATTGGGAATATACTCAACGCCCTCAGGTCACTTGCGGATAATTTTCAGGAAATAAGGCGCGCTCCGTACCTTCAATCATGAGATGTAGGGCCATCATGTGAATTTCCTGAATGCGCTCCGTAGTCGAATTCGCCACGATCAATTCCAAATCCCCTTGGCCCTTCAATACACCACCGCTTTTTCCTAAAAGCAAAATGACTTTGAGCCCCGCTTTGCGGGCTGCCGCCACGGCCAAAACCACATTCTTGGAATTCCCACTTGTGGATATTGCAAGCAAAACATCCCCTGGCTTGCCATAGGCCTCCACCCCACGACTGAATACCGCATCGAAGCCATAGTCATTCGCCACGCAGGTGAGATGCGAAGACTCCATCAGGGGGATCACGGGCAAGGCCTTGCGATCTTGCCGAAATCTCCCGGTAAACTCTTCGGCGAAATGCAAGGCGTCACAAGCCGATCCGCCATTGCCACAGGCTAAACCTTTGCCGCCTGCCGTGAAGCAAGCCGCCAATAAGGCAGCGGAATCCTCAATGAAGGTGAGGGTTTTAGGATCTTCGACGCTTTGCTTCAAAAGTGCCAAGGCTTCGTTTAATCCTGCTTGCAGCGGACGTTGAATGGGCATGCTAAACTCCAGTGCCTGTCGAATGAGTGAAAAGGCACCCCTAAAAGATACCACCCCGGTTTTTATGTTTCGCAAACGCGGGACCCTAGGTTAGGGTCTACAGGGAGGCTTCATGGCGGGCAGTTCAGAATACCGCATGGGCGAAAACATTGCCGGACGTTATCTCATCGAGGCGAAAATCGGTGAATCCCCGGCGGGTTACACCTATCTCGCCAATGAAAATCACAGTTCTCAAAAGCTATGCCTTAAAATCTATCGCCCGGAGATCAGCCTCAGGCTGCTCGAAGAGGGTGATTTTTTTCTCAAGGCCGCCGTGCAAACCACCTTGCAAAATGAAGGGCTCGCCCAGGTCTTTGAAATTACCGAGCATGAAGGCCAAGTCATTGTGGCCCGTGAATTCGTTGAAGGCGAGAGCTTTGAGGAATTTGCTCAGAAAAGCGATACCCAAGGAGGTAAGCTGACCCAAGGCATGGAAAGACTTTGGCAAGTGGCCCAAACGCTGTCCTATTTACACGAAAATCAGCGACATTTAAGGATTCACCCCCGCAATCTCATCATTGGTCCTCTCGGGGCGAAATTGGTCGATGGCGACCCTCGCGCCCTCCCCCTTTCCGATTTGATTCCGGAAAGTTTGCCGACGCGGCCTGAATACCGAGGTTATCGCGCTCCGGAAACGCGCTCGACAGGCTTTGTCGCTTATCCCAATTCCGATCTATTCAGCCTTGCAGGCCTTATGTATCGCCTGGTCGTCGGTGCTCAACCCAATGAAGATTTACGCGCCAATCATCAAGCCTTACAAGGCATTCGTGTTGACCGTGTTATCGAAGACTTTCTAGTCAAAGCCATGCACCCCCATTCCGAGGATCGCTTTGGCACGGCAGAAGCCTTTTCCGAAGCCTTGTGGACCTTGCAGCCTTATTTGGAGCGATTGCAAGCCACACCTCCCAAACGCGTTCCTGTCTCGCATACTGCGGCCCCGACTTTTCAAGCCCCTCCGGCTTTTTCGCCTCCGTACGAACCGCCGCCTATCCGCAAATCCTCGGCAACCGAATTCGGTTTTCCTCCTGCGGCCAAATCCGGTTCGGACATTTTTTCCTCGGCGGCCAATGCCTCAGGAACGGATCTCTTCTCCACGCCGAAAAGCCCCTTTGTCGCCCCACCGCCGCCCCCGCCTTTTCAACCTTCTCCCCATCCCTTTGGTTCCAGCTTGGAAGCGCCCATGCGCGAACCAACGCTTTTCGGATCGATTCCAAAAGCCGACCCCTTTGCCTCGGCTTCCCCTGCATCGGGTTCGGAAACCTTTTTTGGCAGCATCCCACCGGATGCCCCAAAGGTGCGAACCGACTTTTTTGCCAAACCCACGGTGCCCGCCAAACCACCGACGGAATTCAGCTTCAAGCCTCCCACGGCGGCAGCGTCCCCATTTCCACCGGCACCTGCCGCTAGACCGGCCTACCAGCCCCCCCAGCCGCCTCCGCAACCTCCGCCAGCACGCATGTCTTCCTTAGAGACAGACAGCGCTGACTTGACATTAAGCGGCTCGGAAACCGGTATGACGCAATTTGGATTCAAGGGTGCCGATGGCAATCGAACCGGTGATTTCGGTCAAGAATTGGTGCGCCGCAAAAGGCGTATGGCACTCATTCTCGGCATTGTCGCCACTCTAGGTGTGGTGATTTTACTGGTCGTGCTGTATTTCGTTCTTCGGGCAGCTGCACCTCAGCCCAAGGTGGCCACTCAAGATTTGCTGCCTGATGCGGGATTGATCGCTTCTGAGCCCAGCACCCCCACAACCCCCTCACCGCCGCCTCCACAAAACGCCGCGGACCAACCGCCTTTTCCCGAATCTCCGTCAGGCGCAGCTCCCGACTACGAAGATGCGGTGAAGGACATTCCGGCGGCGGCGCCCCCGCCCCCAGCGGCCGAAACGCCAAAACCCAAGCCATCGCAAGCCTTGCCTCCCGTACAGGCCCCAAGCCTTTCCACCCCAACGGCCTCTGCGCCTTCGGTTCTGGGCAATAGCAAGGTTTCGGCGGCACGTGCGACGGAAATCGATGCGGCGTTCAAAGCGGCGCAATGGCCAGCCACGGCACGGGATAGGCTCAAGATGGCCGACGATTTCAATGACCTGGGCCGCCTAGCCGATGCGAATTTGGTCTATCAAAAAGTTCTGCTGTTAACGGATTTATCGCCCAAGGAACGCACTTCCGCCCTCGGCGGCATGGCCGTCACCTACAAGAACATGAATCTGAAAAGAGAAGCCTTAGCGGCGGTGGAAAAACTCTTAGAGATGAATCCGAAAAACCGTTTTGCCTTGGGACTCAAGGCCGAATTGCAATAAAAGTTTTCTAAAGGCCCTGCAGGCGCGGCAGGTTTTGATGCGGCATCCAGGCTGCTTCATGCGGCAAAAGTTTAGCGTGACGGCGTGGACGCAAGCTGACTTCCAACCGAGCCAGCAAGGTCGCTTCCTGGGTTTCGCCGCGATATCCCATGACCTCGACAGCCAATCGCTGGATAGAGTCGATGGACGTGGTGAAAATCACATCCGGAAATCCAATCCAAAGGGCTAGGTGCTTATCGCCATCGGGCCGCCATGCGAATCGCCAGGTGTCGCCCACCGACCCCTTGGGCAAGCCTTCCACCAATCGATCGATGAAGAAAGGCGCAGGCAATCCGGAAACTCGCGCGGTCACCACGACCAAACCTTGCAAGCGCGGCGGAGGCGTTTGCGGCGGGTGAATGACGCGGGCAGGCAAGACCACACCGCGGCTATCCGCTAAAACCTGAAAGCTCAAGACTTCCCCTGCGGCGATTTCTGGCCTTTTACAGTTAGGGGCCGAAGCAATCGGTCGACCGGATGCCTAAGTGCGGCGCTTTCCCATTCCTCTTCTTGCAATCGCTCCAAAACACGGAGGCCGTCGCCGTGCTTGGAAATAAAATCCGTCGCGACTTGTTGCAAATCATCTCCGGAAGCCGAGGTATAGGCCTTTTCTTCGTCGTCGTCACTGCGCCATTCCGAGGCGGGGGGGCCAGACCTCCATGCTAGTATGGCTTCCTGATGCAAAAGCCACAATTTCGCCAAGCCTTCTAAAGCCAGCAGGGCCAAATGCACCTCTTCTGGACCGCGCTGCGGTTCACGTGGAGCGAGAAAACCACGGCTCAAGGCTTGATGCAAGGCTGCATGCCGAATAGCTGGCGGCCCCATCCACTCGGGTACGGCATTCTCAGGAACACCCACAGGCTGCAACCACAAAAGCCAACCGGGATGGTTGGGGTCGGCCACGGATTGCGCCATGGCCGCCGCGGTGCGGCGAAAGGCCCAGCCAACTGGGCCGAAGCGCTGACCAAACCAATGACCCAAGCGGCCGTTGGCTTCGCGGAAACAGCCCGCGCGTATGACCCAATAACCCGTGCCGTCCTTCGATCGCAATCCTTCCAGGGCCGCACCCAAATGCATGCGGGGATGAAAGCGTGGCGACTGCGCTGGCGGCGGAGTGCGCAAAGGATGCCCGCTGAAGGGAATGGATAAAACCCAAGATCCGTCCGTCGGGTCGCGCAATAACTCCAATTCATCCTGATCGAGGCCGAGCCATAAATCTGGGTAAAAGCGTTCGAGGAGTTGAATTAAGGCCACGGGCGCAGGCACGGGCGCTTCAGCCTCCAAATGCAAATCAGCACCACCGCTAAAGGCTCCGCTCGGTCCCAAAACCGACGAGCCGATCACCTCTAGGCTCAGAGCCTGAATTTTGGCATCCCCTTCGGGACGGGGAACAAATAGGGTGTCCGGCACACCGAGGTAATACGCATGATACCCCATGCCGACGGGCAAGCTGCGCAATTCCCAACCAGCGCCGTCAAAAGGCTCGGTCGCACCAGCGCGCAAAGCCAGGGGATGCATTTCCTGAAATACCACGCCCTTGCCGGTAAGCCCTACCACCATGGCCGAAACCGTGCCGAGCTTGGGAAGCGGGCCCATAAGGCGCGATCCATCTTGCCGAAACAAGTTGACCGGCAAAAGCACATGCCGAGCATCTAAGGCGACAGGAAAAGACAAATAGGGCCCCCTCAACTCCGATAAAATAAAGAATCCAAAGTGATTTATGCGGCGGGGACTATCCTCTTGAGGGCGACAAAAACTTTGATTCGCCAAAAACCCAATCGCTTTGTGAAACTTTTAGCATTAGTGAATGCCTTACTTTAACTCTTAAGGTTATCGGGAATTTGCCTGAATGCGCCATCCCATCAGCATACCTTCTTCGGTGCGGCGCCAAGTCGATGGGACGTCGAAATCCGGATCGGGTTGAATTCGCTCCCAATCGGAAGGCGAAATGACCGAAGGGGGCATGGCGTCTATTAGCCAGGCTTTGAATGTCTCTGGACTCACCGCGGCATAATTGGTCATGGCCAGGAGAAACCCTCCCGGATTCAACAAAGCAGCAGCTTTGCCCGCCAATCGAGGATAGTCTCGTGGCAAAGCAAAGGTTTTTCCCTCATGCCTGGCAAAACTGGGAGGATCAAGAATCACGACATCATAGCGCTGTGCTTTCGAGTGAGCCCAATCAAGAAATCGCTCGCTGGGCATGGCGCGAAAACATTCTGGACCCGCGTCGAGGCCATTGGCCTGGTAATTTTCACGGCCCCAGGCCAGATAACGCTTGGAAATATCGACATTGACGACGGCCCCTCCGGTGGCCGCCGCGGCTAATCCCAAACTGCATGTATAGCTGAACAAGTTGAGGGCGCGCACGGGGCCTTGCCCTGCCAGCCAGCGCCGCACGGGTCGCGTGTCGAGAAAGAGGCCGACATTGAAGGCATGAGACAATTCGATGCGATAGCGCAAAGCGCCTTCCTGTGCCCAAACGATTTCAGGAGCTTCGCCCCAAAGCAATTGACTATCCTCGCGGCCCGCTTCGCTCTTTTGCGTGCGGTCCTTCAAGGTCAGACTTTGTGCCCCCAGGGCCTGGCAAAGGGGTTGCGCCAGGGCCGGAGCCAGGGAACGGATGGAAGGGTGGTAGGCGAAAAGCACCAAATGCCCGGCATAAACATCCAGGGCAATGCCCGGTGTTTCGCTGTACACTCCATTCAAAATGCGCCAGGCATTCGAATTCAACCCCAGGGTTTGCCTTCGCATTCCCGCCGCCATGGCCGCATCAAGAAGTGCCTGGGCAGCGGGGAAGTCACCTGGAGGAGACGGGGAAAACATGAAGCGGATCCAGTCCTTGCGAGGGCGTAACGGTAACCAACCTTGGCCCCCGTGAATCGATCACATAGAATCTCGAAAAGTTAGATTGACATCTTGACATCCTCACTTGGAAAGACAAGCCATGCAGTTCAGCGTTGATGAAAAAACCCGGTCATCCTCGAACTTTTTCAACAATCGAGGAAAGCCTCAAGATTGCTTGCTCGTCATCTTTGGCGGATCGGGCGATTTGGCCAAGCGCAAACTTTTCCCGGCCTTGGGCAATCTCATGGCTAAAAAGCAAATGCCTGAGAATTTCAAAATCATCGCCGTGGGCCGCAAAGCCATGACCATCGATGAATTGCTGAACATGGGCAAATACCCAGAAGAATTCGGCTCGCATTTCGTTTATCTGCAAACCGATTACAGTCCAGAAGGCATACAGAAACTCAAGGAAACCTGCGAGCAGACTTGCCGCGAATCGGGCCTGCCTCCGAATTATCTGTTTTACCTCGCCATTCCCCCGCAGGGATATGAAGAGGTGGCCCGCGCCTTGAAGGATGGCGGTCTCGTCTATCCGCCCAAAGGCCCCAATTGGAGCCGTCTCGTCGTGGAAAAACCCTATGGCCGCGATATCGGCAGCGCCATATGCCTCAATGAAAACTTGCTGGCCTGCTTCGCGGAAAAGCAAATCTATCGTATCGATCATTATCTCGGAAAAGAAGCGGTGCAAAACCTGCTCGTCTTCCGTTTCGCCAATACGGTTTTCGATCCGATTTGGAATCGCCACTATATCGAGCATGTGCAAATCAATGGCGCTGAATCCATAGGCTGCGACGATCGCGCCGCTTACTTCGACAAGAGCGGCATTTTGCGCGATATGGTGCAAAACCATCTCATGCAGATTTTCAGCCTGGTGACCATGGAGCCTCCAGTCAATTTGTCGGCCGACGCGATACGCGATGAAAAAGTGAAAGTCTTGCGCGCCTTGCGCCCCTTGGACATCCATGCCCAACCTCCCATGGCCGTGCGCGGCCAATACGGGCCGGGCGAGTCCAAAGGCCAGCCGACCTTGGGTTATCGCGAAGAGAAAGGCGTAGGCCCGGAAAGCAGTACCGAAACCTTCGTCGCCTTGCGCATGCATGTCGACAATCCTCGCTGGGCCGGCGTTCCCTTTTACTTGCGTTCCGGAAAGCGCATGACGCGCAAAGGCATTGAAGTCGTGGTCACTTTCAAGAAAATGCCCAAGCTGCTTTTCAATGCCACGGCTCCCGGGGTGAATAGCAATCGCATCGTTTTCAAAATTCAGCCGCAAGAAGCCATCCTACTCGAATTGACGAGTAAGAATCCTGGGCAGAGCTTCGATCTTTCCGATACTTCTATGAACTTTTGCTACAGCGATCACTTTGACACGACGGCTGACGCCTATGAGCGCCTGCTTCTCGATGCCGTACTAGGCGACCCCACGCTTTTCGTGCGCAGCGATGAAAGTGAACTCTCCTGGAAATACCTCGATCCGATTTTAACGCACTGGTCGCAAACCCCCGCCGGTGCGAGCTTTCCGAATTATCAAGGCGGCTCCGATGGCCCCGTCGAGGCTTCGGAAATTTTCTTGCCCGCCGAAGAAAAAGCGGATTGGATTGATTTTTCGCGCTGGGACAACGTGTGTCCATAAGTTGGGGGAAGCCTCCCCCCTCGGTCGAGCCTCCTCGACGCTTGACGGGGTGGCTGATGTTGCGGCCGTGAAAAAAAGCTCGCGGGTCCTCGGCCGAATGGCCTAGCCCGGTAGTCATCGGCCTGCGGAGCGAGCCCTTTTTCAGGTCTCCACCGCCACCCCTGGACTTGGCCACGGGACTCGGCGTTGGGGCGCGGCCTTCCCCTGTGGGTCACACGCCGGATGGCATTGCCTTGGAGAAATCCGCGCCTGCGGGGTCTCGCCCTACCCCCTCGAACGGGGGGGACAGGGATTGAAAACGCCACCCGTTGGTGAAGGGCGAGCGAAAAAGACGGAGACAAGGCGCACGAGGGCGCGCTATTCGGATGAATAACGCAACCGCTATTTAGGAATACTCAAGGAACAAAAATTCCTAGCGAATCATTCAAATGCAATTCATATACCGGACCCACTTGTTTTAAGCAGCCTTGGGAATTCCGGCGAAAAATTATCAAGCGTTCTTCTCTATTGAAGCGACCCCAGGCAGTGGTAGGATAAATCTCAGCGCGAATTGATATTGAGTCTGGAATTGGCGAAGAAATATTGCCATTCGAGTCTCCTTTGTTCATCCACCAGCTCAAAGTATCTGAGGACCCATTTCGACCCTTTTCAATGGGATAATGCTTATTGCTATTATAATCATCTACCACTTCTCCATTTTTATAGGAATCCAGGAAGTAAAAATAGTCAGCGCTATCAGCCACAGAGTTTTTAATATCAGCAACGATGGATAACGTATCACCGCAGCTCGAAGAATCCACATTTAGGTTTATTGCGCGCAAATTCACTTCCGAAAGCATCCATTCCGGGCGTATGATTTGGATGCGCGTCGGGCTTTTAGCAATAGGGCTTGAATTTCCCATAGAATCAATAGCAGTGATATGAAATTCTATCAGAGCGCTATCCATTCCCAACAGTGGGCCCCAAAAGTTTTCATACGCTTTCGATAGCGTGTCTATTAACGAAAGCGCGCGCCCATCAATCAACTGTTCTCGAATCAAAATTGGAGATGCTGTGCTATCATTTACTGAATACCCTAGAGTCGAAACTTCGTAATATTTGATATCCTTGGATGCCGATTTTTCCCAACCCAGTTTTAGTGCGATAAATTGGCTATCTATCACTTCTACAATCAGCCCACGAGGTTTTGCAGGGGCAAGACGGCTGTTTAAACTCAATTCGACATTCTCCAAAACAGTTAGGCTATCAGAAGCCACGACAATTCCACTATCGATGCGGATCGCCAGCAGGCTGCCCACAAATTTTATGGTAAATGTTCCAGCGGGAATATTCGGCAAAGTAAACCGACCATCAGATCCGGTAATTGCGGCTAGGGGGGACCCTGGTATGAAACAAAACACTTCGCTTTCCGGAGAACCATCGACCAGGACGCGCCCCGTAATCGACCCAGTAGCCACCAAGGTATCGACGCCTAAATCCAGGGGTAAGGCTTCGTAATGCACTTGAGTCTTGGCCACTCCCTTATAACCCTGAGATTGTCTGGCAAAGACGTTGAAATACCCACTCTCCAGCCCGATCAGACTGTAATGTCCATTTTTGTCGGTTACAGCCATGGATGCTGCAGACGCATTTGGATTCGAAGCCCCTAGGGATTGTACCGCATAAGCCTTGACTTCAACGCCAGCCACGGGTTCACCCTTGGTGTCCACCAAAGTACCTTGCATGCCTTCGTCATTGGTTGTTTGGGTGGCGCTTCCATTGCATCCCAACAACAACAGAGGTAGGCTCAGCATGCCCGCCGCAACCCCCGACAGAATTAAAAAACGTTGCAACCGTTCGAATTGGACTTTCATCGTTTTCTCCTGGGAATTAAATCCGGCTCAATGGAAAGAATTGAATGTTGAGTTGACAAACACGATCGACGTTTTCGTCCTGCTCGGCCAAGGTCAATACGGTTTGCCGCAAGACTTTTATGGCCGCCTTGACCTTTTCTAGGCTTTGCGCAGAAAGCGTGGCTGTGATAGTGGAAATATCTCGCGTTTCACGCGGATGACGGTCAAGTGCCTCGCGAGCTAATTGCATGGTTGTAGACTTGAAATTGTCCACATGCATGGATGAACCCAAATCATCAGTGGAAATCAGTTTGTTTGTTTGCCGGTATCGTCCTTGTGCATCCTTTTCAAGAATGCCAAGCTTTTCCATGAGTATAACGGCCTTACGAACCTTGGTCGCCGGCACGGCAGGATTAAGTCTCCTTCCTAATTCATGAAAGTCACCCGTGCAGGAATGGAAGTAGAGCAATTCCCGTATGGCAGCATAATACCAATGGCTGAAATACTCGTATTTCTCGCGCGAAAGGATTTCGACACGAACGCCTTTTAATGCCAATAATTCTGCATAGTGCAGGTTCTTTTCTTCCAAGCTTTCGGCCTGGTTAAAATCCATTAGTCGAAGTAAAAACTCCTCTTCACTACGCGAAAATTGAAGCGCCTTGGCAAGTCGAAGCGCCGAAGCCTTGGCCAATTTTCGTCTCCCGGTAAGCACGTCAGAAAATGCGCTGGAAGAGCCATATCCAGCCTTGGTGCAGAAATACCGATGTGAGAATTTGGGATCTTTTTCCTTAAGTTGCTCATACCGGTCTTTAATCAACTTTTTGAAATCGTCATAGCGAAAGAATTCGTCGGGCAAAGGGTCCGAATGCTTGGATCTCATGAGACCCAATGTATCCCTTCCACGCCTGAGCCACAATTCAATCGATGCAAATACCGCTTTGTTTTTGCGAGCAAATCACACACTCAAATCAGCCATAATTGAAGAAATAATGGACTATTTATAATTGGTTTGGATTTTTTTTCCGGATTTGGAAATGAATTTGCGAACGCGTTCGCGTGAAACAAGGCTGGTGAGAGACCGAAGCAAATCCGTCTCGACACCGTTTCACCACCTTCGAACTGGGGCTGCTGTTCCTGTAACACTCCCGCTACTTCGGGGCGAATGTTTCGGCGTGCGCCAAGCGCGGTGGAGGACGTCTCCTTAGACGCTCGTTCCGCAAGTAGCGAAGCGAATGAGGACCGCGAGCCTTTACGAAGACCGGAACGTCAAGCCGCCCGTCCCTTTTGCACGCTACCCCAAGAATAAGCTCCGAAGTCGCCACACCAAGGATGGCGAATGCCACAAGGTGGTGAAGACAATGCGGGTCATTCCCAATTTGCCTCTGGGAACCTTGGCAAGTGCATGCGCGGCGCGATTGAAAACGGCGTCGGGAATGGCATTGAAGGCGGATTTGGCCTTGTGCACGCGCGCATGATTGTGGCCATAAGCCTTGTCCCATTGCTGGCGATAGGCCTCGTAATGCTTGATTTTCTCGGATTCAGCCTTTAGCTCAATCACCTTCAAAGCCGCTTCGGCGGCGAGTTTACCGCCGAGCATGGCTTCTAAAATTCCGGCGCGACTTAAGGGATGCACCATATTGGCCGAGTCTCCGGCCTTGATCAGGTTTTCATGGCCCAGGACTTGGCTATTCCAGCCGCAGGGAATGACTCCGCCGTGAAAGCATTCGATTTCAGCGCCTGGATATTCCTTGGCGATAAATTCATTCAGTAGTTTGCGCGCTGGCGCTTGCTTGGCAAAAGCCTTGCCGACGACGAGGCCGACATTGGCCACATGCTCATCACGGGGAAAAAGCCAGGCATAACCGCCAGGTGCATAGTTGGTGCCGAAAAAAAGCTGGATATAATTGACCGGGTATTTTGGGCCTTTAACTAAGGCGAAAACGGCTGGCTCGACATCGAAGTCGCCTTGCACCACAGGCTCATCCTTACCGAAACCCGCTCCAGGGCCACTGGCATCAATGACCACGCGGGCTTTGATGCTTCCCGTGCTTTCTCCGTCGAATTGCAGGGTTCGCCAACCGTCTTGGTAGGGCGACAGGGAAATGCCTCGGGTACGAAAATGGCAATGCGCGCCCGCCTCTCTTGCCCATTCGGCGAGGCGCCTATGCATGGCGGCGCGGTCGATGAGATAGCCGCTACCCGGGCTGTCGAAAGTCACCCGAGTTCCGTCAGGTGAAACAAAGATCACACCGTCCACCGGCTCACGTATCCAATTGGCTTCGACCTTGGGAACCAATTTCTTGAGGCCTTCGGCATGCACCGCTTCGGCGCAAGCTACGGGTTCGCGCCAGGGATCTTTTTTATCGATCAAGGCTACCGAATAAGGCCGTTTGGTTTTACCCTGGCGCGAAGCCTGGGCCAAGGTATAAGCCGCGAGCAAACCGGCCGGACCGGCACCGATCACAAGAAAATCATACTCCGGCAAAAGGGGATCAAGCATCCCCATTAAAATAGGTTACAACTGCCAATCGATGGGCGGCTTGCCCATGGCTTCCAGGTATTTATTGGCCTTGCTGAAATGCTTGCAACCGAAAAAGCCCCGGTCAGCGGAGAAAGGCGAAGGGTGCGGCGCCGTCAGTATATAGTGCCGGGTGCGATCGATGAATTGTCCGCGTTCCTGGGCGGGGCGACCCCAAAGCAAAAAAACCAAACCTTCTCGTTCCGTAGCGAGTTTTTCGATGGCGGTGGTGGTGAATTGTTCCCAGCCTCGATTATGATGCGATCCCGGCTGATATTGTCTCACCGTAAGGCAAGAATTCAACATGAGCACGCCCTGCTTGGCCCAACGCTCCAAACTGCCATGGCCAGGAGAGGAGAAACCCACGTCGGCCAGCAATTCCTTAAAAATATTGTTCAAACTGGGTGGCGGACGCACGCCCACCTGCACCGAAAAACAAAGTCCATGAGCCTGCCCCGGCCCATGATAAGGATCTTGCCCGAGAATCACGACTTTCACATCGTCGAATGGCGTGCTATTGAAGGCATTGAAAATCATCGGACCAGGCGGATAAACCGGATAACCCGAGCGTTTTTCTTCAAGTAAGAAACGTTTCAACTCGGCGAAATAGGGCTTTTTGAATTCATCGCCGAGACGCGACAGCCAGGACGGTTCGATCTTGGGATTCACTTCGATGGGGCTCGTGGTTTCCGGCTGGGCCGCAGTGGTAGCTTCGGTTTCAGGGGTGGCGATTTTTTCTCCGGTTTGCGACTCAGGGTCTGCAAAATCGGGCTCTAATTCTGGTGCATTCGACATAGGGGGGCCAAGTTAGCAATGACCCTTCAACGCCTCCACCCGGCCGGTCTTTTGACGAGGGCTTGACCTAGGGGGAAACGCCCTAGTACCCGACAAGACCCATCGACTGAAAATGGAGTTTTGGGACCGGCTTTAAATCAAGCCATGCAGAGGTTGGCCTGGCGCCGCCATCCACTCAATGCGCCTTTCCATGTCAGCATCTTCTTCCAAAGCGGGAGCGTGATGGGGTTTTTTGCGCGCATCCAAAATCCAAGGTCCAAAGCAACCCCAATGCTTGGCTTCTTGAAATGCGAAAACGCCGTCCGAATCCGGTGCGGGATCGCAGCGCGTGAAAGCCACCCACCAGGCATTGTCGAGCGAGGCGCAGGCGAAATCCAAGTCATCCACCAATATCCATAGCGGTAGCCCTGCCAATGCGCTTTGTTTGCTGCTCGACGCAGCCTTGCTGAACGCTTGCGCTTCGTCGCGAGACAAAAACGTTTCCCCTGAAGTCCTGCCCTGGGGATGGGCCCATTGTTGCAGTGCTTGAATCAAACGCCTCCTCGAATAAATACCGTTTGTCGCATTTTCATAATCCGGTGCCTGCACCATCACCAAGCCGGGCATAACCAATTTGCAGCGCGAGAAATCGCGGGGCAAAGCCTCAGCGAGCCCCGCCGGCATTTCCGAGGCTAGGTCGCGAACGGGTTTACCGGCCACCACGGCCATGGCCTTGGAGCCTTGATTCAGCCCATGTCCCGAATAGTCAAGCGTGTCCATGGTGGTGCGCGTGATGAAATGCAAATCTTCGTCCAGGCGCAAGCGCTGCAGGCAATGTCGCAGGAAAGCACCGACATCGCGAATATTCAGATTCGGCTCATCTTCCCACGCGGCTAGCCACAGGAATTTTGCCAGGGACAATTGCCCGAAGCCCAAAATGGCCTGAGCCTGGGTGAGCAATTCGCGAGGGCGTCTTTCGGTATAGGGCGCATAGCGCTCACTACCCAAGGCAAGCAATAAGGGATGCACCCCACTGGCCTCGACAGCATGCACGGCGCGCACACCGGGCAAAACCATGCTGATATTGCGCTTGGTCAGGTCATGGATGAGCTCAGAGAAATGACTGTCTTCCTGCGGTGGACGACCCACAACCGTGAAAGGCCAAATCGCGCCGGGCCGGTGATAAACCTTTTCCACGCGTAATACGGGGAAATCGTGGGCAAGGCTGTAATAGCCAAGATGATCGCCAAAGGGGCCTTCAGGCAAGGTGCGCGAGGCGTCCAGGGTGCCGGTGATGCAGAAGTCCGCATCTGCGGAAATCAAATGGCCATTACGACGGGCATAGCGGAAACGGCGGCCCGCCAGTAAACCCGCGAAGGCCAGCTCGGGCATACCTTCCGGCAGCGGCATGACGGCGGCCAGGGCATGCGCCGGAGGTCCACCCACGAATATGCTGACTCTCAAGGGCTGACCGAGGCGCAAAGCCGCCTCGTGATGCACGCCGATGCCGCGATGAATCTGATAGTGCAAACCCGCCTCGGCATCCGTAGCATGCACGTTACTGCTGATTTGCACGCGATACATGCCGAGATTCGAACGCATCCAGCCGGGTTTTTCGACATGCTCGCTATAGACCTGGGGCAAGGTGATATAGGCACCGCCGTCTTTAGGCCAGCTTTTCAATCGGGGTAAGGCTGAAAGCTTGGTTTCACCCGCGAGTACAGGCGCATCCCCGACTTCTCGCGGCCAAGCATGAATCAAGGACCCCGCCGATTTCATCGCCGCCCAGGGTTTCCGCAAGGCAGCCGAAGGATCGGCAGCCAAGGCGAAAAGTCCCTCCACGGCAGCGAGGGTATCACGAAAGAGATATTGCACCCGTTTCGAGGTGCCATAAAGATTGGCCAGGCAAGGAAAGGCCGTGCCCTTCACCCGCGTGAATAAAACCGCTGGCGATCCCTTTTGATACAGCCTTCGCTGAACAGCAGCCAATTCCAGATCAGGATCGATTTCCGCGTCAATGCGACGCAAATCCCCTTGGGCTTCCAAGTCGGCAACGCAGGCCGCGAGATGGGCATAACTCATGCGAAATCACTCCCGAGGATCCGGGCAGAATCAAGAACTGGCCGAACCATAACGCTTCAAACCTAAATGCCAAATCCACAGGATGAGTCCGCCGAAGAGCAGCAAAACGGCAGCGAAATGCAAAAGCATGCTTAAGTCCAAAGGTTGCCATAGCATGCGCGTGGGAAAGGAAGCCATCAGAGCAAAGGGCATGACAGTCACCAGCAAGCGTCGCGTCCAGCCCGTATAAATGCCATCGGGCCTCTCCATGAGGCGAGCAAAATTGTAAAACATGGCGTGAAAGCCTTCGGAGGATTCCAGCCAGAAGGCAGGCAAAACGGTGAGCAAATAAATTCCTGCATGCAAAAGGGATCCGAATAGGATGGCGACCAGAAATAAAGGCATACGCGACCAGGGCAGGTCCCCAGGGTATCCCGCCAAGGCCCAAATTAAAATGCCGGCGGCACAAAGCAAATTCAAAAAGGAATTGGCGGCGAAATCACGCAAGGTCAAAAAGAAAAGACTGCTCACCGGCCTCACCAGATAATAATCAAGATCCCCGCGATTGATATAGGTCGGTAGCCACCAAATATTATTGCTGAACACGGTCATGGTAATCGCGTCAACCACCATGAAGGCTCCCATGAAGACCCTTGCCTGATGAATATCCCAGCCACCCAGCAGGGCCGTTTGACGGAAAAGCGTTTCGTAGAAAATCACGTTCACGCCATAATAGGCGGTATCCATGATGAAGCGGAAAAAGAAATCCATGCGGAATTGGGCGGCCTTGCTGAACCCGAAGCGCATAAAGCAGGCATATAACTTGAGATAGCGCATCGACTACATTCCCGCGCCGGAATAGCGCAGCAGTCCGCGACGCCAAAGCAAGTTGGCCACCGCGCTCAAAAACAAAGCCCATATCACCGCCACGCCCATTCCTGACAGGGCTTCGTTGACCTTGGCCTGTCCCAGCAGCAAGCGCACCGGCAAGTCGATAAAGCAGTGAAAAGGCAAATAGCGAAAGCCCTGGGCAACGGCTTCCGGAAAAAAGGCCAGGGGCAATAAGGCGCCGCCAGTCAAACCCATGATCATGCGCATCATGATATTGAGGCTCCAAACATTGTCCGCCCAAAAGGCCACTTGTTCCAGGCAAGCCGTCATGAAGAATTGAACTAAAATGGAAAGTCCAATCAGGATCGCCGCGCAAATCATGCGGGGTAAGTCCACGACGGTGCTGGCCGACGATCCGAAAAGGTGAGGCAGAGGTCCCAGCAGCAAAAGCCAAAGGATGCCGAGTTGTATCGCGGCGAAAGCAGTATGCGCCAAATGGGTCATGAATTTAGCGCCAAAAAAAGAAACGGGATAAACCAGGTATTTGTTCAGCCCGCCATCATAAATGTCACGGCTAATGGTGCCGAAATCGCTACCGTGTATCACCCTTTCCACCAGGGGAGCGAGGAGATAATAGGCCATCAGAGTACCGAAGGAAAAGCCTTCCAGCAGGGTCGCGCCGCGTTCCGCATAAATCGATCGCCATAAGAAAAAGGCCACCGCGAATTGGCTACCGATATTGCCGAATAGGCCTATCCAAAATTCCACGCGATAGGAAATGCTGCGTTTCAATTCGGAGAGGAAATATTTCCAGAGCCAGGTCATGGCTTGGCATCACCGATCAATTCGCTAATAAGCAAACCGATATCTTCATCCGCCAGGGAAAGGTCGGCCACCGGCAGGCATTGCAATGCATAAGTGACCGCCTTGGCGGCATCCTCACGCTTGACTTGCACGATGAGAGTCGCGGCATCGGTGGATACCACCGTACCGGGTCCGTTACCCCAGGCCGCACCTACATCGGCCACGCCTTCGCCCAAATGAATGGTCAAGGTCTTGCAGCGGTCCTGTCGAGTGGGCAATTGCGAGAGTAGACCATCGTAGACTATGCGGCCCTGGCGCATCAGGACCACGCGCTCGCACAAGCTTTCGATGTCTTCCATATAATGCGAAGTCAAAATCATGGCAGGCGATTCCCGCTTGCGGTAGTCGAGTAGGAATTCGCGAATGGCGCGTTGGGCCATGAGGTCGAGGCCTATGGTTGGCTCGTCGAGAAATACCACCCGTGGCTTATGCAAAAGGGCGGCGATCAATTCCATTTTCATGCGTTCACCCAAGCTGAGCTTTCGCACCGGCACGTCGAGCAAACGCTTGACATCGAGTCGGGTGGAGAGATCGTCGAGCGTCGCGTGGAATTGGGCATCAGGCAATTCATAGATGGACTGTAAGAGCAAAAAGCCGTCCGCGGCAGGCAAATCCCACCAGAGCTGGGCCTTTTGCCCCATGATGAGGGCGATTTGGCGGCGAAAGGCATTGCGCCTCTCCCAAGGCACATGCCCCAAGACCTTGGCTTCCCCGGAAGTCGGATGCAATATGCCGGCGAGGCATTTTACCAGAGTGGTTTTACCTGCGCCATTCGCACCGACAAGTCCGAGGATTTCGCCGGGAGCCACATGCAAATCAATGCCGCGCAAGGCCTCTACCGACTCGAAGTGCCGCACGAAAAGGGCTTTAAGCGAGCCGCGAAAACCAGCCGCCTTGCGGTGCACCCGATAGGCCTTGGTCAGGCCCCGTACTTCAATCATGGCTCTCGGTGTTCTCTTCTAGGATGGCCTCGGCTTCTATTTCCACAAGGATTTCCGGAGCAATCAGTTTGCTTACTTCGACCATGGTGGTCGCAGGCAAAATGGTTCCGAAAACCTCACCGTGCGCCTTGCCCACCTTTTCCCAATCAGCCATACGCGTCACGTAAATGCGAGTGCGCACGACATCTTCGACTTTCGCGCCAGCTTTTCCCAGAGCGGAAATGATATTGTCCAGAGCCTGCTTTGCTTGGCTATAAACGTCACTGGCCAATTTTCCGGTCGCGTCGGTGCCGGTGGTACCGGAAACAAAAACCTGATTGCCCACGCGCACGGCACGCGAATAGCCGACCAAGGGTTCCCATTTCGATCCCGACGTGATGATTTGACGAGTCATGGCTTTCTCCCGGGATTTTTTTGAAACGGTTTCGACTGCAATAAGGACTCGGACAAAAGCGGGCTATAGCGCTTGCGCAACCATGATTCTTCGGGGCCGTCC
>JAYUVP010000273.1:0-23083 GCA_043753995.1 Fibrobacterota bacterium | reverse complement strand
GGGATCTTTCGCTGTGCCTTGCGCGAAAAGCCCTCCGCAGGAAAAACCGTTGGCGTCGATTTTAGTGGTATCCAGGCTCTGATAATATTTGCTGCAGGGCTTGCGATTTTCGGCGATGGCCCAAGTGATATAGGCCAAAGCGGGCTTTCCCATCTCCTCTAGATTTTCCCCATTCATGGGGCGCGATCCCGTGCCATTCGGAGTTCCATCGGCGATGACGAAATAGCCATGCGAAGCGAGTTCGGCCATGGAAGCGGAGGCGTCCAATCCGTTCTTGGAACAGGCACCCTGTCCCCAAACCAGGATGGGGTATTTCTTACCGGGTCCAAGGTCGGAAGGCCGGAAAAGGGTTCCTTCCTTGATCCCGTTGTCCGCATTGGTTTCTACCACCACGGTGTGGGAGCCGCTCCCCTTTGCATTCGAGTTCACGGATTTGGACTCGGTGCATGTTCCCGCGACATCGCTTTCCAAGGTGATATCCACCTTGCCTTCATAGGACGTGAGCGGCACCGATTTGGTTTTGTACCCCAAGGCTGAGGCTTCCAAAGCATCTTCGATGGCTTGCGCTTTTTCTAAACCTCGCCCCGAAGATTTTCTTTCCGCAGGGCCCTCGAACCTATTCTGCACTTGGGCATAAAGAAATGGAGTCGAATGAGCGCCAACGGAAATGCGAAGCAGCGATAGGATCGGGGCGCTCGCTCTCTTTTCCAAATCGAAACGGTGAATACCCGCAGGAAGGATTTGGTTCCCTCCTTTTTCAAGGAGGTTTCCCTGAACGTCGAATAATTCGACTCGCACCTGTTGATGGCTTTTCAATTCCAGAGTGAGGACTCCGCTCCTGAGACTCATGTCCCCTATTCCTGGAATATGGTTTTCCCCTTTTAAGGACAGGGTGCCGCCATTCAGCGCATATGCACCTGAAGCATCGGTCGTATCCGAAAGTTGTCTGGATTTCAGGCTGACTATGGCACTACCAATCGCCTTCCCACTTGCATCAGCGACTTTTCCGGTGAGAGCCACCGCCTGCTGAGCCGAAATCTCCACCCCAAGCACTGAAATGAAGCCTAATAGAATTCTGAAAACCATTTTGGCTTCTCCGTTGTGGGTACAGGAAGCCTGAAGTTTAATGCCCGCTTACCGAATTCACCGATCCTTTTTATTAGAGCGGTCTCCCAGGGAAGGCGCCCCTTGGGGCCGAGGGGGCAGGCCAAGACCCCACAGGCGTGTATTCCAGCTCCAGGGCTAGGCAACCTGGCGTGAAAAGGCACAGGGAAATTCCACCGCGCCGAATCTCCATGGCATGGCAAAGGTGTGGCGGTGGAGGCCTGAAAAAGGGTTCGCTCCGCAGGCCGATGACATCAGGGCTGGGCCCTTCGGCCGAGGACCGCGAGCCCTTTTTCAGGCCGCAACATAGGGTCGGATAAGAAATAAGTGGAGCAAAGGAGCCCCCAAATGTGGGCCAGATTGGGCCGGTCGGATTGAGCAAAAACGGAGGAATAGCAGCACTATTTCGATGGTTTTGCGATTGAGGAGCGGTTCAAGGTGGCCTGCAGTTGGGGGCGAACTGATTCAGTTATTTCTTATCCGACCCTTAGCCACCCCGTACACGCCGAGGAGGCTTGGCCGAGGGGGAGACTTCACCCATTCACACGTTACGGATACAAGCCGCCGACCTTACCTGCATCTAGCGACAAGGCCCCCAAGTATCCGCCATAGGCTTCGCCGATGCCGGTGTCGACGCACCAGAGCTTGCCTTCATAAAGCGACAAGACTTCGCCTGTACGCAATGGGGCGATGGCACCCGTCGGCGTATGGCCTACCACCATTCGAGTGCAACCGTGAAAGTCTAGTACATCTTGCAATTCTTGTTCGCGAGTCTTGGACCAGGTGACCGTGTATTCGCGATTCCATTGCGGGCCGTCCTTGACCAAATGTTGGGAGCGGCCGTGATCGCAGCGGGCAGCGAGAATTTCGTCGCGCACTTCTTGATTGAGGATATCCAAATCCATGAGACCATGCCTGCGATTGAGACCGCCATGGACGAAAAGGGTGTCGCCCAGAATCAAGACCGTGGGATGCTGCATGAGCCATTCGCCAATCGGGCCTTCGGGCCGAAGGTAGCGCTCGAAAATATCGCAGCCGAGCATAGCCAAGCGCCTCTGGTATTTTTCGGAAGGTGACGTGTGTGTTACGGGGGTCCAGTCGGTGGAAGGGGTGGTGGCACCGTCAAGTAAGGGCCCGAAGGCGGCCGGCGCCCAGTCGGCAATGTCTTGGAATTCGGCGGGGGTATTGTAGACCAGAGACCCCCGCAAGGTCATGACTTCATGATTGCCGAGCAAGAGATGCACGGCGCCACCGGCTTCAGCGGCTTCTTTCTCCAATCGATGCAGCAAGGCGAAAATTTTCCCAGGCTCACCGCCTCGACCCAGCACATCGCCGAGTTGCACCACATGGGTGCCCTGCCCCTGCCAATGGCCTCCTCCATCGATGAGATCGAGATGGCTGAGGATTTGCACTAGGCCTTGATAATTGCCGTGTAAATCGCCGATGGCCACGATTCGCTCGGCGCCGCATTTCACGGGGGCAGGCATGATATCAGATTAAGGGAGGCGGAGGGAACTGCGCAAGTCCAGGCTGGTCAAGCCTTCCTCAAAACCCGGCACTAATTCCGAAAGCAGCTCATATACCTCAGGAATGGGGGCCTATTCTGGCGCTATTAGGGGTCAATAGGGGGCTATATTTCCCCTCTTCAATTCGGAGGTCGCCATGGCGGAAGACATCGGGGAAGAATGCGGCATCATGGCGGTATTCGGAGGTCCCGAAGTGACACGGCGCGTGGTGATGGGCCTCTATTCCTTGCAGCATCGCGGCCAGGAAAGCGTGGGCGTGGCCACCACCAATGGCGATGATATTCGCCTGATCAAACGCATGGGTCTGGTCACCGAGTTGAATAAGGATGAAAAGGAAATCGCTTCCATGACGGGGCTGGCTTCCATCGGCCATGTGCGTTATTCGACCACGGGTGTTTCCAGTCTGACCAATGCCCAGCCCATGCTGGTCTCGACCAAGCGCGGCCCGGTGGCGGTGGCTCATAATGGCAATCTGACCAATGCCCCGGAAATACGCAAGGGCATGGAAGAGGCCGGACATATTTTTCAAAGCACTTCGGACACCGAAGTTTTGTTGCATCTCGTAGCGCGCTCCAAGCAAGAGTCGTTGATGGACGCTTTAAGCGAATGCTTGCAGCAACTCACTGGCTCTTATTCCATGGTGTTTTTGACGCGGCATGAGATTTATATCGCGCGCGACGGCTTCGGCTTTCGCCCGCTTTGCTTAGGCCGACTGGACCGTGCCTGGGTGGTGGCGAGCGAAACCTGCGCCTTGGACTTGCTGGGAGCAAGTTATGTGCGTGATATCAAGCCCGGCGAATTGTGCCGCATCGACGCCGACGGCATCGACAGTCGCATTTTCACGGAAAAACCGCGCCATGCGCATTGCATTTTCGAATTCATTTATTTCTCCCGTCCCGACTCGCGCATATTCGAGGAAAGCTGCGACAAGGTGCGCCGCAAAATCGGCAAGCAATTGGCCAGAGAATATCCCGTCGAGGCCGACGTGGTGGTTTCGGTACCGGATAGCAGCAATACCGCCGCGCTTGGCTATGCCACGGAATCGGGTATCCCTTTCGACATCGGCATTCTGCGCAATCACTATGTGGGCCGCACCTTCATCGATCCCTCGCAGAACGTTCGCGAGCAAAAGGTCAAGCTGAAATTCAATACCATTAGCGGCGTGCTCAAAGGCAAGCGCGTGGTTCTTGTGGACGACAGCATTGTGCGCGGCACCACCTTGAAAATCCTGTGCAAGATGATACGCGAAGCGGGTGCCAAGGAAGTGCATATTCGCATTTCCTCACCGCCGGTGATATCCCCCTGCTTCTATGGCATGGACTTTCCGAGCAAGACCGAACTCATTGCCGGCAATCTCACCGTCGAGGAAACGCGCAAGTTACTGGGTGCCGATAGCCTGAGCTATCTCAGCATTGAAGGCATGAAAAGCGTGCCCCCCGGGGGATCGGCGAATTATTGCTCGGCCTGCTTCGACGGCAATTATCCCGAGCCCATTCCCGACGGCAGCACCAAGTTCCGCTGCGGGTAGGACTAGCGGAGATTGGAGGAATGATCTCCATCGGAGATCGTTTTCTTAGGCCCCGGCATGGCGGAACATCCCAAGTTGGCGCTAACTTGGAAGCATGCCCGATTTATTCGCGTATACCAGTTATAGCCGTTTCATCAAAGACTTCCAGGCGGAAAAGAAAAAGGAAGGCCACGGCTTTTCCTTTGAGGCCTTTGCACGCAAGGCCGGCTTCAAAACCCGCTCCTATCTCATTGAAGTCGCGACCGGCAAAAAGGAGCTGTCGCATGGCAGCCTCTACAATGTCGCCCGCGCCATGGAATTAGGCCCTAAGGAAACCGAGTATTTCGAAGCCCTCGTGGGATTTCAGCATGCCGCCACTTTCAAGGAGCGGGAATTTCATTTTCGCAAACTGGGTGTGCTCGCGGGACGCACTTCGGGGCATATGCTCGAAGAAAGTCAACACGCCTATTTTTCCGAGTGGTGGCATCCGGTAATCCGGGAAATGGCTTGCATGGGCGGATTCAAAGGCGACATGGCGAGGCTTGGGCAATCCCTGCGACCGCCCCTTACCGCCAAGCAAACCAAGGAAAGCGTGGCTTTGCTTTTGAATCTGGGCTTGCTGGTGAAAATGCCGTCGGGCAGGTATCGCCAGGCCGACGGAGTGGTAAGAACGGCCGATGAACTGTCTTCTTTTGTCGTCATGAAATACCAGAAAGAAAATCTGCGGCTCGCGGATGAGGCCTTAGACAAGGTGGACCCTGAGGAACGCGACATTTCCACCTTGACCACCGGCATTTCCGCATCGTGCTACCTGGAAATCAAACGGGAAATTCAATCTTTTCGCAACCACATCGCCCAACTTGCGTCAAAGGACAAAGGCCAGGATCGCGTCTATCAATTGAATCTTCAGTTTTTCCCATTCACCGCGAATCAGAAAAAAGAGACTTGAGTATGCCAATCCAAAAACCGATCCGGACCTTGGTGGCCATGGCCGCAGCCTTCCTCTTGGGATTCAGCCTGCTTGCCTGCACCGAGGAGAATGTTGCAGGAACTACCGTGACAGGAAATACGGGGAAAATCTCCGGCCGCATTGTGGATACCCAAGGCAATGGCGTGGCCAATGCCAAGGTTCGCGTGGTTTCGGTGAATTTTAGCCCGGGCCCAGGCGGAGCGGGCGATATCGCGGACATCGTAACCACCGGGGCGGATGGAAGCTTTGCGACGGATTCCTTGCCCGATGGCCAATACAATTTGCTGAGCGATAAGGCGGGAGGCTTCGCTTTTCGGGATTCGGTGAAAGTTCAGGGGAATTCCAGCAGCGAAATCGGTCGCGATACCTTGAAGGCTCCCGGCTCGGTAGCGGGCGTGATACGGTTGCAGCCTGGTGACGATAGCCGCACGGTTTTCCTCATTCTCTTGGGTACGACGACTTTCGCGGTGCCCACGGATTCCATGGGGAATTTCCGTTTGGATAATCTTGCTGAAGGTCAGTATCGCCTTCGGTTACTCACGACCTTGGATGCTTATAAACCGGTGGACACCCTCATCACCGTCCGCTCTGGAATCGCAACCACCTTGTCCGACACTTTGCGGTTACCCTATCAACCCGTAATGACTGGCGCCATTCCCATGGTCGACAGCATTACCTTGGCTTATGACACGACGGCCATGGTCGTCACGCTTCGCTGGAAAAAGCAATCGCCCAGCCAGGTGAGCGCCTACCATGTTTATCGCCGCACGGTCGATTCGGGATTCATTCGACTCTCTTCGATCCCGGTTGCAGACACCGTATTCAAAGACGATTGGAAATCAGGCTTAAAGCCCGGGGCAACCTATCACTATGCTATTGCCGCCCTAGATCTGCGGGGCAATGAGGGGCGCAAAGGAGAGACCGCTATTTTCACCATGAAGGTGCGCTTTCAAATCGAAAGGCTGCCCAATTATTGTGGTCCGGCCGCCTGTCAATTCGATATGGACTCCTCGGGCGATATATGGGTTTATGAATATGACCGAACCGTGACGAAAAGCAATGGGATTAGCCCGGATAGAAAATGGTTTGATTCGGCAGCACAAGGCGGCGGCTTTACACGGCCACTTGTCGTCGACTCACAAGGCTCGGTTTACATTCTGGACTCGTCGCCCCTGCGCCTACGAAAGCACTCCACTATTGGCGATCTGATTTGGCAAAGAGCCGTGCCGAGCACCGCCAATTCTTTGACCCTGCATCGAGTGGGAGACTCCCTGCTGATTTGGAATGAGGCGGCGCGAGTCATGACGACCTACAATAAGGATGGCGTGCTCTTGGGGCAAGACAGCTTGCTCAAGCAACTCAAGCCTCCGTCTGGACTCACCTACCCTTCCTTTCAACCGGAAATCGGATTTTATTCGGTGGTGTCTTTCGCGACCTTTGATCGCCTTGAATTCTATGATCGCCAAGGCCAAATCACCTTGACATGGAAGCCAGAAGCAAGGGGCTATCTTCGTGGCATAGCCCGTGACAAAGCGGGACGATGGGTCTTGGCTTGGGGCAATCAGGTGATTGACATTTACACACCCGACAGAATGCTTGTCGGCTCTATACTTGCGGGGGGCGATGGACCCATTCGCGCGCAAGGTGACTATATCTACATGCAATATTTTCCAGGCAATGCCCTGGCGCGCATCCTACCGGGATTCTGAGGTAGCCCTTAATAGCTCCAGCGCATGCCGAAGAAAAGCACGGGAATCGGATAATTCAATTCAGTGAATTTGAACTTACCGGTTTCCTGGTCGCGCATTATGAAATTGGGATCATTCCAAGCATTCCATATTTCAAAATAGGTCTGACAAGGATGATTCCATAGCTTGGTGTCATGGCTTATGCGTAAGTCGAAGCGAAGGTAGGGAGCATAGCGGGCGCTATTGCGCTTACCGATCCACAACAAGGTGTCGCTGACGCCATCACTTTCAGTGCCGGTGGAAAAGGAAACGGGATCATTGACTTGATCGCTATAGGGTGTATAGGCTTGACCGGCAGCATAGCGTAAGCGAGTCCCAAGAGCATAGTTGCTCGGCATATGCCACCAATTCACCCAATTGAGGGCCCAAGGCCGGTGATAGCGATAGGGCACCCAAGACTCGGTGCGATGATCTTGCCGACGCGATACGCTCTGTTCACCTGAAAACCAACCTGTCCAAATCGAATTGGGCCGATAACTCACCGACATCTCCAAGCCCTGGGCTTCGCCAAGTCCCTCATTACTATAGCCTAAATTTTTATCGCCATAAATCTGGCGAATCAAGTCTTGTTGACTTCGCGGTATTTTCTCAAATGCGAGACTATCCATCGGCCCAATTTTCCAATCGATCTTTGCATTTGGACTGGTTTGGGCGACAACGAGATCTTCATACCACTTATACCAGTATTCGATTTGGAATTGAATGCGATCACCGAAGGTATGGGTTAGGCCGGTGGAAAAATTCCAGGCTTTTTCCGGCTTCAGATTCGGATTTTGATCCAAAGCTTCGAAAGGCAAATCGGTTTGGGCATAGAGACCAAGGCCAACCGTCAATTCATCACGCTCGGTCAGCTTTTGATGCACCGCAAGGCGAGGCGAAGGGAACCAAAGATTGGGCGTCTCGGCATGCTCCAGGCGCACCCCACCTTCAAGCCGCAAGCGATCGGAATAATCGAATCGATCGGTGATGAAAAAGGATCCATAGGCGGGTGTTTGCCGACCTTGGTAGTCGAATCGTATGCGTTTAGCGAGGTCAAGTGGATTGACGCGCCAGATGAAATCACCGATGGAAGACCGGCGAAAGGTCGCGCCTTCGACGCCATAAAATCCGAGGCTTTCAAGTAAGTCGCTATTTCCCTTGATCAGGACTTCATAAATCGGACGAGGGATGCGGGAATCGTAATTTTCAATTCGGGCTTCCCGCTGGACCCCAAAAGTCAACAAATGCTTTTCGCCGATGGCCCATTCGGCTTGAAGGCCTAATTGAAATACATCTCGCCGCAAGGACAGTTGGTATTCACTGGGCGCCCTCACCATTTGCCCTTGAAAATCACCTTGAGTATTCATGTCTTCGGTCCATTGGCGATTTTCTAAAAACGCAATGTCCCAGGCTTGTTTTTGATAAGCAAAATCACCTTTCACCTTGAGGCGGGAGGAGGCCTTCCATTCGCCCTGCAAATAGTGCACGCCATTGGTTAAAGCAATATTGGCCAGGGTATCTGGACCTATCTCCTTGCGCAATCCGTCAGGACGATAAAAGGTGGCCCAGTCGTAATAGCGCGGCGATATTTCTTGCTTCCCACTGTAGTATTTCCAAGTGGGTTGATAATAGCGAAATTGATCGGAGGAGAAAATGCTATTCCAATGCAAGGTAATGGTTTGAATCGGATTCCAGAAAAGTCCCGCTTGAAAATCCCGGAAGCTGGGCAAATCAAGATAGGCTGCGGCATCATCGCTGTATTTCTCAAAGTCGGAATTGTCCACGAATAAATCTAAAGCAGCCAAGCCACCTTTAAAAACCTGATCGTAGTAGTAGGTGTGAAATCCAAAATACCCGACCACCTTGCCGGGCAATGGAAAGGCGGCCACGGCATTGGCACGCAAGAGACTCACATCGCCAATGGCCTCAAACTTTTCGGGCTTTCGTGTTTTCACCGCTACCGCGCCTGACAAAGCATCACGCATGGTTGCCGAAGTTCCCGATCGATAGACATCCAGCCTTTCCACCAATTCGGGATTGAAGGGCGAATAGGCTCCACCGAAATGATAGGGCTGCAATAGCAGGATGCCATCCAGAAAAATGCGCGTCTCTTCAGCTTTCCCACCACGAATGAAAGGCCGAACGGAAAGGTCGTTTTGCGAATTCACTCCGGGCAAGGTGCTAACCGCTCGCAGGGGATCGCCTTGGGTGGCCGTGGTGCGCGCCAAGTCCTCTCGACTCAAACGGACACGACCGATTTCTCCACTTTGGTGTACTTGATTGGCGTGGCCCTTCACGGATTTGCTGGGCAAGTCTATAGCGAGGCTATCCTTGGGAGCCGTTGTCGCATTGGCGGTAGGCGCTGAATCATCCCCTTGGGCCCAGGAAGCCGTGACGCCAAGTGCAAGCCATCCTAGAAACACCGTAACCCACACGTTTACAAGCCCCATGACAACCCCAGGGCCAGGGTGACATCGACGCCTGTGGATAAAACATGCACGGATTCGGTGGTGAATGGCACGGCCGGATACGCCAGCCCGACGGTAGGCAAAATGCGCCTGGGCAGAAGCAGGATATCAGGCAATATTATTTCACACCCCAACATTCCCTGCCCGACCCATCGACGATAGGTATCGAAGCGATTGAAGGTTTGCCTCACGGCCAAGTCGCTCGGCTGAGTGGCCAAATAAGTCAAACGCGCATTGACGAAAGGATGATAATTCCCCAAAGCGCGACTCAAAGCATATTCCGAAAACAAACTATTGTCGGCCCAAGCCCCGATGCCCCAGCCAAGCGACAAAGAATGCGACCAATGAGAAAAACCGGCGGGCAAGGGCAAGCCCAAGCGTGTGTCGAGCTCCAAGGTTGCTGGCCCAGTAGGCGCCTCAAGCTTCCAACCCAAGTCGACTCCGGTCAAGGGTCCCCATTTTTCACGTACTCCAAGTCGCCAACCCATGCTGGCGGAAATCAATTGTGAGTACTGGGTCGTCACCGGGAAGGACTTTGTATACCGGGCATAGTCATAGTCATTGGAATCTGGACGGACATATCGCTCAGCTAGGCAATTGGGCTTTCCTTGGGGGTCTTTTTCTACTCGACCTTGAGGCTCGCCATAAAAAGGTTCCGCCTTGGTTTGATTTGGCAACTTGGAAATCTCGGCGTCCAGCGCAGCATAGGCATCCCTCGCTGCCGCTTCGGAGCAGCCATAATCCACGATATTTTGTTGCCCAATTCCGAATTCCCAATGGTGTTCGCCTGGAGCAAGCAAGCGGCCTGTATTGAAATGATGTGACGTATATAGGCAACCCTGTAAGCCTAGACAAAGGAAAAAGGCCGCCATCGCGGCACCCGTTGAAACACGCATGCTACTCCATCACTTAGCGCATTCATTGACAAAGAGACCGGGAATATACTTTCCTTTGGAGATGCGACCAGTTATTTTCCGGGGAATGAAATTTCAACAAACGATTTTTCAAATTCTGCTTCTTGGCGTGATTGCCTTTTTTCTGGGCGGCTGTTTCAGTCCGGAACCAGGGCGGGATGACAGTAACGATTCATTCGATCGCTTGATAGGAGTCTATCCGCAAAAAATACAGGGGATGGTATTTGATCAGGAGGGGGCCTTGCATATACAGGTGGACTATGTCCATGCGTATGCGCCGTCCCAGCCGAGTTCTGATGCCTCACCCTTTGTCATTCGCAATCATGAGACGCGGCAATGGAAATGGAAACAAGGCATTTGGACACAATCCAGTCTGAAAAATCTTTCACCTTATCCCGCCGAATTCATTTCGGCTTATTCCCTCGGCGTGAACAATTCCCTGCGTGTTGATGAAAAAGGCCGGGTGAGCACCTTGGTTCGGGATGAGCCTTGGATCAAATTCTATTCCTCGGAAAATGGCGAATGGCGAAGCCGATACCAATGGACGCAGCACTTCTACAGCGGGGATTACAATTACTGCGATGCCGACGCCACTTCGCGACTTCTGGGTCCCGACGATCGAGTTTATTACTTATGTAGTGACACCGAATTACAGAGTTACTCCGAATCGACGCGAATCGGAAATTGGTTCCACTCCTTAAATTTATGGCGCGAGGATAGGTTAAGCACCACACTCAGGAGCGCCCTTCTTCAGTCAGGAACTCGGATTCAAGACGTCGACGTGATTTTCCAAGGCGACACTCTCAATGCCCTGGTGGTACAGGATTCCGGGCAGATATGGATTCGCGCCATTCCAATTCCCAGTTTGAAAGCCGCTGCCTCCTGGACAATCGAAACCACCCCCATGGATTCGGGTTATACCGGGCACCGCTTCTCCAGACGTGGCAACAGCCTTGTCCTTACCGGACTCATTCATGATTCCGTGGGCTGGTGGTCATGGAAAAATCAGCAAAGATATGCGGCTGAGGATAAAATAGGGGCATACGAAAACTTTTTTGACGCCGCCAATTGCCTGCATTCGATGACTGGAGTAAACCAATCGGGGCCAGTTTTGGATTCGCTGGATACCAACTCCAAGCCCATGCCCCCCACAAGTTTTCAGAAACAAATCAATCTTCTCTATTCCTCCAGCTGTCGTGATGCCGTGGACACCCTAGAATTTCCTTTTCCCGCCCCGTCGAATCCCTATACTGCGTCCGCTCACATTTTCGTTCTCAACGGTGAAGCCCAGCCTTGGCTGGCCAATACCATCGATGTGTACAACTACGGTTATTTTCAGTTAGATAATCGCCTGACTTTAGACAGCCTAATCTCCGAGTGGCGGAAGGGTTTCCGCTTTGATTTATTGAAGCGAGGAAATAACGGTTGGGAAAAAGTCGCCTTGCCTTTTTAAGAATTTCAAAAAGGCCAAGGCTTGAAAAAATGTCGAGGATTAGCTGGTGGACGTTGTAGGACTTGAACCTACGACCCCATCGATGTGAACGATGTACTCTAACCAGCTGAGCTAAACGTCCGAGGGTCGGGTAATCTAATTCCTGCCCCGGCCCAAGCCAAGCCCCTGGGCCTAAAACCTTTCATTTTCCGTGTAATTGCATTTCTTTGAGGTCTGATTTTCCGCAATTCCTTATGGCAAAGCCATTCCCCCACCGCTATCCTTGCCTCACCCTCCCTATTAGGGTAGGGTGGCAATGCCGATTGACGATGCGTGAGGATGTCCATGGCCAAGCAAATTTTGGTAGTCGATGATGAGCCCGCCATTCTTCCCCTGATTTCCGCCTGCTTGCGCAAGGCTGGTTTTTGCGTTTGGCAAGCGCATCATCCCCTCTCGGCATTGCACATGGCGGCCAATGGCATTCCCGCCATGGATTTGCTTTTGACCGACTTTATCATGCCTCGATATCACGGGCCCGCCCTGTCTGAAAAGTTGCGAGAATATTTTCCCTATATGGCCACGCTTTATATGGGCGAGAAAAATTGGAATGAAGGCGAAAATCGAAGTTCCGACATTCCCGATTTCCAGTGGGTGAATAAGCCAATACAAGCTCAAGCCCTGGTGGAAAAAGTAAAGGCCGCCTTGCTGGCGGCGGCCGATACGACTTCTTTGCCTCGCCTTAGTCGATTCGCGCTTGAGCCTTCGGGCCTTGCATGGCCTCGGCCAGGCGCATAAGCCGAATGCTTTCGGCGCGATAGCCTTCAGGGTCGAAACTCCGCGCGCCTTCGGCCAGGCGGATGATTTGCTCCCAGGACATATTGCCGCGAAAGGCGCTTTCACGGAGTAGCATACCGAATCCTGCCATGGCCGCGGTGAAGCGCAGGGTTTCCGAAGCATCTTCCAGGCTGTGGTTTTCACGGGCTTTGAGCACTTGCGAGAAAAGTTTGCTTTGCGAAGATTGTGGCGGCTTGTAGCGGAATTTGACCGTGAGCATTTCCTCGTCGATGGAATTGTAAACCTGGGGTTTACGGAAATGGGAGTTTGACTCCGGGGCCTTGTTGCTGCCATATTTCAGGGCATCGACCTTGGGCAAGGGCATTTCCGAACCCGCAAGCAACACTTCATACAAGGCCGTCACGGTATGGCCAGCGCCGATTTCGCCCGCATCCTTGGTGTCATCATTGAAATCTTCATCTCGCAATAAGCGGTTCTCATAGCCGATAAGGCGATAGGCCTTCACAAGCCCGGGATTCCATTCCACTTGCAGCTTGACGTCCTTGGCAAGAGTTTGCAGGGTGCCGCCCATTTGTGCGACAAGCACCTTGCGCGCTTCCTGGAGATTGTCGATATAGGCATAGTTGCCATTGCCCTTGTCGGCGAGCTGTTCCATTTTGCTGTCTTTATAATTGCCCATGCCAAAGCCCAATACCGACAGGGAAATGCCGGTCTCGCGCTCTTTTTCGATGAGGCGCACCATGGCGCCGTCGGAACTTTCGCCCACATTGAAATCGCCGTCCGTGGCGAGGATAACGCGGTTATTACCCTCCTTGCGAAAACTTTGAGACGCAAGGCGATAAGCCAATTTTAGTCCTGCCCCGCCCGCCGTGCTTCCACCGGCTTGCAGTCTTTCCAAAGCGTGGAGAATCTCCTCTTTGTGCGTTCCCGCGGTAGGCTCTAAAACCACGCCCGCGGCTCCGGCATAAACCGCCATGGCCACGCAATCCTGTGGCCGCATTTGATGGACAAGCAAAGCAAAAGCCTTTTTCAGCAAGGGCAATTTATTGGGCTCATCCATGCTGCCGGAAACGTCGATGAGAAAGGTGAGATTTTGCGGCGGCAAATCGGCATTGGCAATTTCGCGGGCCTTCAGGCCAATCAAGACCAATTGCGTTTGTGAATTCCATGGCGTCTTGCCCATATCAAGAGCAATAGAAAAAGGATGTTCGCCTTTAGGCTGAGCATAGGGATAAGGGAAATAATTGATCATTTCCTCAATGCGCACGGCATCGGGCGGCGGCAATTGGCCTTCATTCAAAAACCGACGCACATTAGAATAAGCGGCATTGTCGACATCGATGGAAAAAGTGGAAAGCGGATTTTGGGCGACATTTTGGAAGCCATTCTCGGTGATAGGCGAATAACTTTCGGTATTGAATTCTGGATTCACCAAGGGGATGGACGGCGCCGGAGGACAGCAATTCGGCATCAAATCCCCTTCGGCAATGAGTCCGCCAACAGCTCTTTTTTTCAAGGCAATTGAGGATGGCATTGCATTCGCGGCATATTCCGCCTCGGCTTTGCCTGGCGCCATGGGCCGGTGGGCCGCTTTTACCTTGGGTTCCGATCGCAAAATATCCTGGCGCTTCGCCGCGCCTGCCAAGACTTCATTGGTTCGCTGGGTGGGGACGGGTAATGAAACGACATCATTCTCGACAAGAGGCAAAGGGATGTCTTTGTCCGTAAGTACATCGACGTCCCCTGTCTCTTTGGGGATCGAAGGCCTTTCGGCTTTTTTGAGGGAACATGCGCCCAATAAAATGACGGCAGCGGCGCCATAGGCAAAGGGCAAATGGGTTGAGCGGACGAGCATGGTTGACTCCTTGCGGGCCAGGGAAAGGCGGCCTACAACCCTTAAGACCGAGCTCGAAGCGAAATGTTCCCGGATTTCAAGAATGAATTCTTTTCTTAAACGACAACCCACCTAATCATTCGGCTTTTACCGCGGACTTTACAATAAGTGGATCGTCTTTAGAATTGGATTTAGGCCCACGCGGAACGCGTAAAGCGTTTCGAAGGAAAGTCGGATTTTTTTACAAACGAGCAGTCAAATCAGAAAAAATCGACCTCTACAGTTGGCATATAAATTGCAACCAAAGGAAGTGTTTTCTTGTTTCGCCTTTTCGCCTAATAGGGAGCGGTTATGAAATTTGCATTTATGGGTTTGTTGTTGGTAGGAGCCGTGGCATCGCATGCCAATTTGATTGCCAATGGCAGTTTTGAAAATAATGGCTCCGGCATTGTCCAAAACAATGGCGGTTGGGTGCTTTACAATCCTCTGAACGGCTGGTCGTCTACGGGTGTGGTTGAAGTTCAATCCAATGGGGTTTTGGGTGCCGGTACGGTTGCTTATGAAGGCACCCACTGGTTGGAACTCGACGCTCATTTGAATGGGCCGGGTTCGGTTGGCATTCAACAAACCATCAATACCCAGGTAGGTCTCGCGTATAACTTGTCCTTCGCCTTTGCAGGCCGTCCTGGCTACGGTGCGAATGAAAATGTGCTCGTAGTCGGCCTCAATGGTGCCACCTCCGTTTTAAGCAAGGGCTCCAATGCCTCTTCCTTAAATTGGGAAGTCTATACCCTGTCTTTCCTCGGCACTGGCTCCGACATCATTTCCTTCGCGGATGGTGGCCTGTTTAATTCCAGCATCAACAATACTCTCGGAACGCTTTTAGACGATGTTAAGGTTGTCGCAGCTGTTCCTGAACCCGGCACCATTGGCTTGATGGGCTTAGGCCTATTGGCTTTGGCGGGTGCCGCTCGCCGTCGCCGCAAGGCTTAATTCCTCACCTCGATTCACGAAATTCAACAAAAAAGCCGCTTCCTAGGAAGCGGCTTTTTTGTTGCCTGCTAAAACCGATCACTCGGCAGGAAAGACAAGCACTTGGAGACTATCGCCCTGGACGGTAATGCGATAGAGTCCAGCATATCCTAAAGAGTCGAGAGCCTTTTCCAAAGCATTGCGATGTCCTGAGGCCGCTATCCCCACCAGAGTATCCCCTTGGTGATGCCAAGAATTGATTTGAACCGCAGGTGGCAAGGCCGGCCTAGCCCATGGACTGGGCTTGGCTTTGACAGCCCTGGGCGCATTGGCTTCATTGCTTTTCTTGGAAATTTCTCTTGCCACGCTTAAGTCCATTTCCGCTTCTTGAGCCACTGAGGAAGCGCCAGCCACCGGCATTTCCATAGGCGTTGGAGCGGAGATTTCAACGGGTGCAGGCTCGGTTAAGTCGACGGAGGGAGATTTCCTTCGGAGGTCTTTCAGATCGCCGGATCTTGTCGCGGGGATTTGCTGAGTTCTCTCCTTTTTTTCTGATTTTGAGTTTTTGCTTTTATCCATTCGCTCGGCGGCTCGCTTGGGTGCTTGCAGAGCAAGAACTTCTCGATTCGCATCGGGTGCCGACGGTTTCAATTCCTCTTTGGCGGCGACGGTAGGCACCGGTGAATCCGACTTTTCGTTTTGGCGCGGCATCACCCATATCAAGACGACAACGAGCAGAGCGGCGCTAGCCAGGCCGACCGGCAAACGTCCTCCATGACTCGGAGCCAACCATTCAGCGATACGACCTTTCCAGAAGACCCAAATCGACGGCCTCACCTGCAATCTCGCTTGCACTTGAATGAGAAAATCCGGCGGGGCTTGCAAGGCGGGAAGGCTACGGAGCGCAGTCAATTGGCTGACGGCCTCACGCAATCGTGCTGCGCACGGCTCGCAGGCGAGAGCTTCCGCTCGAATTTCCTGCGCAGGTAACTCTGGCGTGTCGGGCCAAGCCGCGACGTCTTCGGTCGCTCCCGCGGCCAGAGCCGCGGCACGGGCCTGGTACTCTGCCCAGGCCCAAAGGGCATTGTCGTCCAAGTGACGATGCGCCTGCGTCGTCACTCCCAACGCTCCTTGAGCCAGTCGCGCATTTTTTCCCGCGCGCGGTTGATGCGCGATTTCACGGTACCGATTTCCAAATGCGCCAGGGCTGCGATGTCTTCGTAGCTGCGGCCCTCGACATCGCGTAAAACCAAGGCTTCGCGAAATTCAGAGGGCAATTGTAAAAGACCGCTTTGCAAAAGTTTTTCGCGACGGTGGCGCAATAAATCTTGCTCGGGCGCGCCAGAAGACCAGGCTCGCCCGCCTTTTTCCGCTGCGTCGGAAGTGAAATGGAGATCGCCGCCACCCGGCATGGATTCATGCCTTTCTTCGGCGGTGTCCAGGCTTTCGGTTTTGCGCCTTTGTCGCCAATCAGCCGAGCTCTGACGATTGCGGCAGGCATGCACGGCAATGGTATGCAGCCAAGTTGAAAAACGCGCTTCGCCGCGAAAGGAAACCAAGCCCCGGTGGGCGCGGACGAAAACATCTTGGGCCAGATCGAGCGCTTCATCGCGATCGCCCAAAAGGCGAAAGCATAAGGTGAAGATTTTGTCTTTATGCCGCAAGACCAGGCGATTGAAACCCGCCTCCTTGCCTGCTTGAAAAAGTTGCACATCGGCTGCATCCGCATCGACTCCCATTGGGGCCACGGGACGGGAAAAAGACGGCGCCTCCTCGGCGGCGGAAAATATCCCTGCCCACGGACCTCTCCCTTTAGACCAGAAGAAGCGCCAAAGGTTCCCCGCATCGAATAGCCGAAAAAACGGCATTGGCAGGGAAAGGACGAAAAGCATGGTTTTAATCGCGAATGGCGATGATTTGTCCGGCGCGCAGCCAGTAAAAACGATTGATGGCCAGGGCCGCGTCTTTGAGTTCTTGAGGCTTGAGCCCGAGAGGCTTGCCCACCTTGGCCAAAACCGGGGTTTCCAGGCTGAGGCGGAAATGGCTTTCGGGAGAAGCGCCGCCCGCGGGTATGTTCAAGGATTGGGAGACTTCTAAGCGCTCCGCGGCTAGCCCACCGGTTTGATCAAAGAGCTGGGCGAGAGCCTTGGTCTCGATTTGAGTGGGACGGCGCGCCTGCAGCCCCAGTTTGCGCAGGGAGTCGAGCGAAGCCTCGGTGGGAAACCCACCGGTTACGGTAATACGGCCGCGACGGTATTCCGCCACCGCCACCCATTGATAAGCACGGGCAAGCAGACTGTCCTCGGCGAGATAGAGGCGCACCACGTCGGCCTCGCGATTCTGTTGAAGCACCGCCTTGAGGGCACCGAATACCGTGGGCAATAAAAACTGCGGGGCAATGCCCGCAGGTGCCCAGCCTTCGGCGCAAAGCAAGGAGCCGCCCGTAATGCTGCGGCCTTTGGCATTGGCCATGATAGCGACCTTGGTGCCTTCGAGATATCCTGTCAAATCCTTAGCGGGAAGCAATTTCGCCAGCGGATCGCCCTTGGGGCCATTTAAATAGCCAAGGAAGCCGCCGAGTAGGGCGCCAATAAGCATCATGACAAGCAGGGATTTTTTCATGTCTACCCAATTTTAGACCTTTTTGGCTCTTTGAGGTGCAACCAAAGCCACCTTTTACCGGTCTAATCTCTTAATGAGCCTTGCCATCCTCACTTCTACCCTGGAAAAACATTCCGAGGCAAAAGCCTTAACCCAGGTGCTGGCAGGGGATTTGGCTGGGCTGAGAGTGCTTTATGATTTGCATGCCTCTACCTTGCTCAATCAGGCTTGGCGCTTATTGCAGGCGCGCGAAGCCGCCGAAGATGCCGTGCATGATTTGTTTTTGCGCCTGCCGGAAATCTTAAGCCAATTTCGCGGCGAGAGCAGCTTGCGCACCTGGCTTTTTCGCGCGATGCACAATCAATGCCTCAATGTCCTCAGCGTGGCCGGGCATCGACGCCACCTCTTGCAGCGAGAATGGAATGCCGGGGACGAAACTTCCCCGGAGCCCTCGGCCGCCGCCGTATTGGAAATTCAGGATACCCTGCATCGCGCCATGTCCCAACTCGAACCGGAGACGCGCTCCCTTCTTTGGCTCAAAGAAGCCGAAGGACTTTCGATCAAAGAATTAAGCGTGATTTTCAATGAAGTCGAAGGGACGATCAAGGCGCGTCTTTCGCGCGCTCGTGAACGCCTGCGCCACATCCTTGCCAAGGAGACTACCCATGGCTGACTCTTTTGAACGCGACTTTCTATTTGACGGCTCTTCCGCCGAGGCTCTCTTCCGACAAGCGCCGCGACTCGTCGCTGGCGATGCGTTGTGGAATAAAATCGCCGCCGATTTTCCCCGGGCGGAAAAAGGAGCGGCGGCATTGCCCTCTGGATTTGCAAGGCCGACACCCATGCCACGCCTCACCCGGTGGATGGAAGTTGGCTTCGCTTTGGCTGCCTCACTAACGCTTTTGGCCTCCCCCTGGTTCGGCAAGCCGCGTCCCAATGCAGGCATAGAAAACACCGTCGCCATGCATTCCATGGCCGCGGCCCTCGCCATAGACAATGAAGAACACGATCCGATTGATCGGGAAACCCTGACCTGGCTCGCGGCCCTCGGTGAACTTGGCGTCGAAGACAATGAATACACTCTGGCTTTTCAAAGCCCATAACCTGGAGATGACTATGACTACCCCTATCACTTGGTTCCTAAAAAATCTGCCTAAGCGGCCTCAAGGTCGGCCAGGCTTGTCTGGTCCTGCGAGATCTTTCCGTCCGCTGAAAGCCCTGACCTTGGCCGCAGGGTTGGCTTTCGTGGTTGCCGGTCTGCAACCCTCCTTAGCCCAAGGCCCGGATGACGGTCGCATGCGTGACGACATCTTCCGTCCGCAAATGCTGCGCGAGCTCAATTTGAGCGTTGATCAGAAAAAGAAATTCCGTGATTTCCGCGCGTCGCATGAAAAGCAACGCATCCAATTGCGCAGCGAGAAGGCCTTGGCCGAAATTGACTTGATGAATTTGACGCAGGCTTTTCCGGTGCATAAGGCGGACTTGCTGAAGCAGGGTGAAAAAATCGCCTTCATCGAGACGCAAATGGGGCAAATGCGTTTAGAGGCTCTCGGCTTTTTCCTGGAAAATCTCACGGCCGATCAGCATCGGAAATTCGTCGAAATGCATGAGTCCATGCGCGAGAAAAGGCACCAGCGCTTCGAGCGCTTTCGCGAAAAGATGCGCACTGAGGACATGCGAGAAGACGGCGAACGAGAGGGACCGGAGCACTAGCAGAGAAGATTGGAGCTGCCTAGGCTTCAGCGCGCGTCTTCCTAAAATCTTGCCAGGCCTTTTCTACAAGCTCGCGCAAGGCTTCAGGGCTGCCAGAATTATCGAGAATAAGATCGGCGACTTCGGCCTTGCCACTTTCGGGGATTTGGCTGTCTATGCGCGCTTGCGCCTCTTCTTCGCCGAGTCCATTGCGGCGCATAAGCCGCTCCTTGCGCAAGGCTTCGGGGCAGGTGACGACCCATAAGGCGTCGAAGTCTTTCGCCCAACCCCATTCGACAATCAGGGCGGCGTCAAGCACCACGGTTTTGCCTTCCGCCTCGGCACTCACGATTCGCCGGAGAATCGCTTCCTGCAAGGCCGGACGCACATGGGCATTTAAGGCTTCCAGGGCCGCAGGGTCGCGGAATACCTTGGACCCCAGGGCTTGGCGATTCAAGCTGCCATCGGCAGCCAGAATATCCTCCCCGAAATGGGCCGCCAGAGCGGCCACCAGTTCGGGCTTTTCACGATAAAGAGTATGGGCCAAGGCATCGGCATCGACCACAATACAGCCGAATTGGGCGAGTAGGCGGGCGACTTCGCCCTTGCCCGCCGCAATATTTCCAGTTAAACCGATACGCAAATTAAAACCTGATTTAGTGAACTAAGTTCACGGCTTGATAATAGACTCCATTTGAAGTTGCCAAGCGAGCGCGATATAGGCCGGGTTTTTCCACAGCGAGCCGCAACTCTCCATGCACATCGCGGGCGGCGCGGCCCACGCGGGAACCGTTCATGGAAAACAATTCCACTCCCAGCAAATCGGCATGGCTCCAAAGCAATTGGTTACCGCTACGACGTGAATTGAATTTCGCGTCTGCTTTCAGCATGCCACCCATGCTGGAAACGGGATTACAAGCCGCGGCATCATTTTTCACGAAATAAGTACGGTAGTTGGATTTGGTTGAATCCATGCAGCCGATGAGGCTAAGTACTTCCAGTTTTTTAAACAGGGTTGCCGTGCCTTCGGCCTGAATGGCGATATAGCCTTCCTTCACTGGCTGGCCACCCGTCTTATAGCGAATCTTGGACGACTCGAAAACTTTCTGGCCGCGAATATAATGCTGCACCAAGGAGTCGCTAAGCACGCGAACGGTCATGTCCGAATATTCTTTGTCCCATGGGATTTGTTGCCCCTTCCAGGCATCGGGATAAGAAGCGGTGGTGCAATGATTGGTGTAATTGTTGTTGCCATTGTAATTGAGGACGAAAGCGTCTCCGGCGATGCACATATTTCCCGAGCGACCTACCGGCCAAGTCGTCGAAGGAATGCGATCCTCATTCTTGTTTTTCGGACCCAGCAATTGCACTTCGATGGAATTCGGAAATTGCCCAGTCACCGTGCTCGGATCCGGGCTGTGGAGCATGAGGCCATTGTTTTGCGTGGTCCACTCGGCGAAGCCTGATTCCGACACGTCCTTAGTGAACTTGTATTCGGCGCGAACGATGTAATACGAGAATTTTTTCTTGGTGTAATACAAATGGCCGAAACCCGTCCGGCTATAAGAGGTATGCAGGTTTACCCACAAATAGCCTTCCGGAGACATGCGAAAGGTCGTGTCCGGATTCACCCCGACCGCCTTACCTTCGAACTTGGGCGTCCAGTCGGTTAATTCCGTGCCGGTGGGAATCAAGGACACCCAGGCGGAATCCTCAGCTTGCGTAATGGCGAATAAACCCAGGCTTAAGGCCGTTACAATTTTCCATTTTCTGATTTTCATATCACTCCTTTGCATTGATCCAATCCGTACCTACGCCGAGACCGACATCCAGCGGTACGGAAAACTCAAGGGCATGAATCATTTCATGCTTTACCATGGCACCGACAGCTTCTTCAGAGCCTTCGTCCACTTCAAAAACCAATTCGTCATGCACTTGCAAAATCATGTCGCAAGGCAGGCTTTCTTTTTCCAATCGTTTGGCAATATTTATCATGGCCTGCTTGATGAGATCGGCCGCCGTGCCCTGGATGGGCGTATTGACCGCCATGCGCTCCGCATTTTCACGCAACATGCGATTGTCACCGGCCAATTCAGGCAAATAGCGGCGACGTCCTAAAAAGGTCTCGACATAACCGCGGCGCCTGGCTTGGGTGACGGTGTCCTCAATCCAAGAATTGACTCGCGAATAGGTATTGAAATAGTTCTCAATGAATCGCTTGGCATCGACCATGGGGATTTGGAGCTGTCGAGAAAGTCTTTGCGGGCCCATGCCGTAAAGCACGCCAAAATTGATGGTCTTAGCATTCCGGCGCATATCGCCATTGACTTCGCTTTCGGGTATGCCGTATATGGCCGCTGCCGTTCGCGTATGAATGTCATGATTGTTACGATAGGCATCCACTAAGGCCGGGTCGCCGGAAAAATGCGCCAGCAGGCGCAATTCGATTTGGCTATAGTCGGCGACGAGAAGCTTGCGTCCGGGCGGGGCAATGAAGCAATGGCGTATGGCCTTGCCCATTTCGGTGCGCACGGGAATATTCTGCAAATTGGGATTGATGCTCGATAATCGCCCGGTGGCGGCAATGGTTTGGCTGAAAGTCGAATGCACGCGCTGAGTGCGGGGATCGACCTCGTGGGGAAGCGCCTCGACATAGGTGCTGCGCAGCTTGGACAATTCCCGATACTCCAATAGCATGGGAATCACGACATGCTCATCGGCTAGCTTTTCCAAGGTGTCGGCGTCGGTGCTATAACCCGTCTTGGTTTTACGGCCATGTTTGAGTCCGAGCTCTTCGAAAAGCACGGCTCCCAATTGTTGGGTCGAACCAAGATTGAAACTATGGCCTACGGTTTCGAAAATTTGCTTTTCCAAGGTGAAAAGCATGTCATTCAATTTTTTCCCCAGGGCCTTTAGACCTTTCACATCGACTAGGACGCCCTTTTGCTCCATTACCATGAGTACGGGCATGAGCGGCATTTCCAAATCACGGAAAAGCGGCAACAATTCCTTGTCTCGCAAATCCTTTTCGAAAATCTGCCAAAGCTGCCAAGTGAAGTCGGCATCTTCGGCCCCGTATTCGCAAGCTTGCTCACGCGACACTTGGGCGAAAGAAAGCTGAGGCTTGCCCTTACCGCCTTTGCCAATCAGGGCATCGATGGGAATCATGGCATGTCCCAAATGTCGCAAGGCCAAGTCGTCGAGGCTGAGGCCACGCTCGCCGGGATTGCCCATATAGGCTGCTACCAGAGTATCCACGATATGCATAGGCGAAGACAAATTCCCTGGCAATAAACCGTGGCGCGCCAGAATGGGCAAATCGTATTTGGCATTGTGAAAAATCAAGGTACGCGAGGAATCATCCAATAAAGGCTTGATGTGCTTTTGCACTGCCGCCAAAGAGGCATTGGCGCCCTCGGCATGACCTATGGAAATGTACCAGCCGCGATTCGCTGCATCGGATAAGCATAGCCCCACCAATTCCGCCTCGCGGGTATTCAGCGATGTCGTTTCGGTATCGACTGCTAATACTTTCGATTTG
>JAYUVP010000272.1:0-13541 GCA_043753995.1 Fibrobacterota bacterium | reverse complement strand
CAATAAGCTTGCCTGCCTCGCTATTCAGCCGGTCAAAGGACTCAGGCATTCTTCTTGTCCTTGCTCAGTTTTTCCAAGAAGGGAATATTGAGCAGCAATTCATTCCGAGCGTTTTTGTCGCCATCTTGGGCTTTCAAAGCCAATTCCTTTTGCTTTTTCAGAAAACGCTGGCGAATTTGAATTTCACGGGTCACGATATCTTCGAGTCGATTGACGGCATATTCCAAATTCGCGAGGGTGCGCACGACTATCATGTAAAGCCCAAGCAAGGTCAGCACCAGGACGGCGGCGAAGAATATCTGCATTTTCAGGGTGGCGTCCATGGCTCGACCTTTCTGACCCCCAATTATATTCCTCTTCATGAGTCAGCAACAGCCTTGGTCTCAAGCAATTTGGTTTTCCTTGGCGGAAATTCTCCGACCCATGGGGTCCATGGCAGTGGGATATTCTGGTGGAGTCGATTCGTCGCTACTGGCGGTTGCTGCGACACGGGTTTTGGGGAGGGATAAGGTCGTGTCAGTTCTGATAGACTCTCCCAGCTTGGCCAGGCGAGAAAAGCAAAAAGCCGAAGCCTTTGCTCAATGCCAAGGCTTGAACCTGGTCATTGAGGGTGGGGAAGAATTCGATAATCCCCTTTATGTTCGCAATGAGGCAGACCGCTGCTATCACTGCAAAATCGATTTGTTCACGCATTTAAAGTCGGTGGCCCAAACCCACGCACTTTCGCATTTGGCCTATGGCGCCAATACCGAGGATGCGGGTGATTTTCGCCCCGGCATGAAGGCAGCGAGGGAAAGAGGCATCCGCGCACCCTTGGCAGAAGCGGGCTTGAACAAGGAGGCGGTGAGGGCATTAGCGAGAGAGATGGGGCTTTCCCTGTGGGATAAACCGGCCTCTCCCTGTTTGAGCAGTCGCATACCGCATGGCATGCCGGTCACCGAAGCCTTGCTTCAGCGCATCGAAGCCGCCGAGGATTTTTTGGCGGCTCAAGGGTTTAAGGCATTTCGGGTACGTGCCGAAACCGATGGCGGTCGGGTGGAAATCGCCCGCGAAGAGTGGACGCTACTTGAAGCCATAGGCGGGTGGCCTACCCTGGAGCCCGGCTTACATGCCGCTGGCTTTGAGCAAGCCTGGCTCGATCCCGATGGCTTGCAAAGTGGCTCTTTAAGCCGCCGCCTTAGCCAAGAGCAGCGCCAGGCTGCTCTTGGAAAAGCGATGGACTAAGGGTGGAGCCCTAAGCTCCGACGGGAGTGACGCCCGAAACCAAAGCGGGCTGCAATCGAGTGAAAAGCGACTGTAATTCCTCTTCGACCAAGGTCTCTTGAGTCAGCAATTGTTTGGCGCCTTCTTCGAGCAAGATCATATTAGCGGAAAGAATGGCTTCCGTGCGGCGAAAGGCTTCGTCTAGTATGGATTTGATGGCCGCGTCAATGGCTCCAGCGGTGTTTTCGCTATAGTCGCGGGAATGTCCCTGGCCTTGACCTAAATATCCACTGGGCTCTTTATCATAGGTGACATGTCCGAGTTCCGCCACCATGCCATAGCGGGTTGCCATTCCGCGGGCGATGTCGGTGGCTCGTGACAAGTCATCGGAAGCGCCCGTGCTCAAGTGATGGAATTTCAAATGCTCGGCCACGCGTCCGCCGAGCAGCACGCAGAGGCGATTGGTCAATTCGTCACGTGTCATCAAGAAGCGATCTTCGGTAGGCCTTTGAATGGTATAGCCTAAGGCGCCAATGCCACGAGGAATAATGCTGACCTTGTGGACCGTGCCCGATCCTGGCAGGGAAGCACCTACGAGGGCATGGCCCATTTCATGGTAGGCGACGATTTCTTTTTCCTTGGGGGCCAGTACCCGGCTCTTCTTTTCTAAGCCCGCAATGATGCGCTCAATGGCCACATTGAAATCTTCTTTTTCCACCGCTTGGGCGTCGCGGCGCGTGGCCGCAAGCGCGGCCTCATTGACCAAATTAGCGAGGTCAGCGCCGGTAAAACCCGAAGTCAAGGAGGCGACTTCCAGGAGGTTCACGGTTTCGGACATGACGATTTTTTGGGCATGCACCTTGAGTATGGCTTCGCGGCCTAATTTGTCGGGGCGATCGACCAAGACTTGGCGATCGAAACGGCCTGCGCGTAAAAGGGCGGGATCGAGAATTTCAGGTCGATTTGTGGCGCCCAACAAAACCAAACCTTTGCCCGATTCAAACCCATCAAGCTCTACCAGCAATTGATTCAAGGTTTGCTCTTTTTCATCATTGCCACCGCTCATGCCGCCCATGGAGGTGCGCGCGCGTCCCAAGGCATCGAGTTCGTCGATAAAGACAATACAGGGGGCCTTGCCTCGGGCCTGCTGAAACAAATCTCTTACGCGGGCGGCGCCGACGCCAACGAACATTTCCACGAATTCGGATCCCGAAATGGAGAAGAAAGGCACGCTAGCCTCACCCGCTACGGCCTTAGCCAGCATGGTTTTTCCCGTTCCCGGCGGGCCCACCAAAAGCACACCCTTGGGCATGCGACCGCCGAGGCGGCCATAATTGGCAGGATTTTTCAAATAGTCGACGATTTCTTTCAATTCTTCCTTGGCTTCGTCCACTCCGGCCACATCCTTGAAGCGAACACCGATATCGGTTTCGGCATAGATGCGCGCCTTGCTCTTTCCGACCGTGAGAAAGCCACCGCCACCGCCGCCCTGGCCTTGCAAGCGCCGCATCAAGAAAAAGCCAACGCCGAGAAAGAGCAAGGTCGGTAAAACCCAAGCCATTAACTCTTCGAGAAAATGATTTTCGGGCATGCGCGAAAATTTCACGCCCTTCTTTTCCAGGATTTCGGCGACAGGCTCATCGACTCGGGCTGTCACGAATTCCTTTTGCCCGCTGGGCAAGGAATCTTTCAAATTGCCGCGTATGCTCGCCTGGCCGACCACGACATCCACGACCTTGCCTGAATCAAGAAGTTGTCGATATTGGCTATAAGGCAGGGTGGCCACCGAACGCATGGACACCATCATTTCATGCAAAAGCAAAATGCCCAATATCGATAAAGCCAGGTAACCGAATTGGAAACCCTTGGTTTTCTTTGCCATATCGGTCAGCCTCGATGCGAAGAGGGCATGCTTTGGCGATAGCGCCGGGGAATTTCCCGCCAATTGAGGCGTGGTCCGGGCGGTCGTCCTAGGGGAAAGCGTGCCAATAAAGGATTGGGAATGGTTCTATCCGCCGGCAGGTGAAAGGCCACGACACCCGCCAAGGACTTGAATCCCGGCATGCGTGCGACCAAGCCACGAAAGCGAGGCGTTGAAGAGGGGGAAGCCATATCACAAAGGTGCGCAAATAACGCACCAAGTAAAGTGTTCGCTTTGGGGAAATGCTTTTCTCAGGCGATGAAAACAGAAATAGGCCTAATTTCATCGAATTAGGCAGTCGGTTTTTACCAGGTGATTACCCACTTAAGAGACCTGTGTCATTTTCATGGACCCATCGGGAGTAAAATGGCCTAGAGTTGCAGGTTGATACGGTATGCCATTAGTCATCGGATAGGCTTTATAAGGCCACTCACTTTCTAAGTTGTCCCGTCCATCCACATTTTCCGGATCGACCATTCGGTTGTAGCGCTCCGTGCGCCGACAAGGGTGGTGTCACCGGTCATTTTCGTAGGGGAGAATTCACTTTGGATAACGCCATTCTTAAGCGCATTGCCGACAATATTCGAGTCTTCGCAGTTTCCATGGTGGAGAAGGCCAAATCGGGTCATCCCGGTGGCCCAATGGGCGGGGCTGATTTCATGGCCTTGGTATACACCGAGTTCTTGAATTATGACCCGGAAGATCTCGCTTGGTTTCATCGCGATCGCTTTTTCCAGGACGCCGGACATTTGTCGGCCATGATGTATGGCACCTTGGCCACGCTTGGCGCTTATAGCATGGACGAACTCGCCAATTTCCGCCAGTGGGACAGCCCCACGCCGGGACATCCTGAACGTGACAATAAGCGCGGCTTGGAAAATACCTCGGGTCCCTTGGGCCAGGGCCATGCCATGGGGGCTGGCGCGGCGATTGCCGAGCGTTTTCTTGCCGCCCGCTTCGGCGAGTGGATGTCGCATAAAACCGTTGCCTATATCAGCGATGGTGGCGTGCAAGAAGAGGTGTCGCAAGGCATTGGCCGCCTCGCCGGTCACTTGGGGCTCAGCAATTTCATCATGTTCTATGACAGCAATGACGTGCAGCTCTCGCATATGACCAAGGATGCGATGACCGAAGACACGGCCAAGAAATATGAGGCTTGGGGCTGGCGCGTCGAAACCGTGAACGGTCATGACTTTGATGCTATGCGCGCCACCTTGAAGCGAGCTTGGGCGGAAAAGGACAAGCCTACCTTGATTATCGGCAAAACCATCATGGGTAAGGGCACGGTCAAGGCCGACGGTTCTTCCTATGAAGGCCTGCCTGATTTGCATGGAAAGCCACTTTCGAAAACCAATGCCAGCTTTGAAAAGACGGTTGAAGTTTTGGGCGGCGACCCTGCTAAGCCTTTCCAGCTTTTCCCTGATGTCAAAGCCGCCATGGACAAATGCTTGGCCGAGAAAAAGGCCAAGGTTGCCGAAGCTCGCAAGCAAGAGGCTGCCTGGGCCGCGCAAAATCCGGCTCTCGCGCAAAAGCTCGCGTCGTGGATTAAGGGCGAAGTGCCCAAGCTCGATTGGAGTGCCATCGAGCAAAAAGCCAATGACGCCACGCGCACCGCCAGCAAGCAAGTGCTGCATTGGATCGCAGGCAAGGTGGAAAACCTTATTGTCGCCTCCGCCGACTTGGCCGACTCCGATTATACCGAAGGCTATTTAAAGCAGACCAAGATTTTCCGCAAAGGCGATTTCTCGGGCGCATTTCTGCAAACCGGCGTGGCTGAATTGACCATGGCCACCTTGATGAATGGCATGGCCTTGCATGGCGGCGTCATTCCCGCGGGCGGCACCTTTTTCGTCTTCAGCGATTATCAAAAGCCCGCTTTGCGCATCGCGGCTTTGCAAAGCACTCATGTCATTTTCATCTGGACGCATGACGCTTTCCGCGTGGGCGAAGATGGACCGACGCATGAGCCGATTGAGCAAGAAGCCCAGCTGCGCTTGCTGGAAAGATTGAACAATCTCGAAGGCCATCGCTCCTTCCTGGCCTTGCGCCCAGGCGACGCTGCCGAAACCACCATAGCTTGGAAATTGGCCATTGAGGCTCATGGCCCGGTTGGCTTGGTTCTCACGCGCCAACCCGTGAATGACTTGCCTGCTCGCGCTGGCAGCACGCGTTTCGCTGATGCCGAAGCCAATGTGAAAATGGGCGCCTATGTGTTGAGCGATTGCCAAGGTCGCCCGGATCTCATTTTACTCGCCAATGGCTCCGAAGCTTCGCTTCTTGTCGAAGGCGGCGAAAAGCTCAAGGCCAAAGGTCTTAAAGTGCGCGTGGTCTCGGCCCCTTCTGAAGGCCTATTCCGCGATCAAACTGAAGAGTATCGCGCCAGTGTCATTCCTTTCGGCCTGCCCTGCTTGGGTTGGACGGCAGGCGAACCCAGCACCTTGCGCAATCTCGTCGGCCCCTTGGGCGAGGTTTATGGCATGCAGCGCTTCGGCGCCTCGGCGCCATTCAAAGTGCTCGACGAAAAGTTCGGCTATACCTCGGACAATGTGGTCAAGGTCGCAGAAGCGTATCTCGCCCGTTACCGTGAGTCCGTGAAGAAAATCGCCGCTCTGGGGTGATTAGAATTCCGATGCAGCGAGTTTCGCTGCGAATTCAAACGCTTCGGGGCTTTGGCCTCGAAGCGTTTTTTTTGATTTGGCTTTAACCAAAAACGATGGTGCGGTTTTCCGAAACCAAAACCCGGCGATCCAGGTGAAGGCGCACGGCACGGGTGAGAACTTGGCGTTCCAACTCGCGTCCCTTTTGAATCAAGTCTTGGACATCGTCGCGATGGCTGACACGGCAAACGTCTTGGTCGATAATCGGGCCTTGATCCAACTCTTCGGTGACATAGTGGGCGGTGGCGCCGATGATTTTCACGCCCCTCGCCTTAGCCTGATGGTAGGGGCGAGCACCTATGAAAGCCGGCAGAAAGGAATGATGGATATTGATAATACGGGAAGGCCAGCGCGAGACGAAGTCGGGTGAAAGGATTTGCATATATCTGGCAAGCACCACGAGGTCGATTTGCAATTCTTCCAATAGGGCTTGATGTAATTGCTCGGCTTCGGCACGACGGTCGGAGTGCACGGGAATATGTTCAAACCTCACGCCAAAATGTCCGGCCACCGATCGCAAATCTTCATGATTGGAAATCACAGCCACCAAATCGCCATGCATTTCACCTAATTGATGTGAAAGCAATAAATCATAAAGGCAATGAGCCGTCTTGCTGGCGAATACGGCCACTCGGGGACGGCGATCCGAATAGGTCAAGTCGAAGGTCAAATCAAAGGCCTGGGCAAGGGCCGTCATGCCGGCGGCAATGCCCTGGCGATCCAACCGGAAAGTCTTCAAATCCCAAACCAGCCTCATGAAGAAATAGCCGGTTTCTGTTTCCGCGTGCTGATCGGCGTCGATGATATTGCCGCCATTGCGAAAGACAAAATCCGATAGGGCGGCCACCAGGCCCGTTCGGTCTCGGCAGCTGACTAATAGGTTTGCACACGATATATTCTTCACTTGCCTTATCATCCTTGGTGATAAAGGTTTAACTTCGAAATTGAAAAATTACCTTCCTTGCCGCGTCATTTGTCCAATTAGCGAAAGAAGTCGGAGTTTTCGATGAGACCAAGGTTGTCCTCCTGTTTCTGGTTCGCTGGATTCGGATGGGTCGGTCTGATACTTTTTTTCGGTTGCGCAACTTCCCACCGCGGCTGGAATTCGACGGAGCCATTGGATTCCGTTGCCTGGGAGCTGGGCGCTAAACAGAATTTGGGACAAAGCCTATCAGGAGTTTGGTCTAGTCTCACTAGTGCCGAAGTGACCACACTTGGGCGCATGGATGCAGCCCAGAGCGGCGAGTCCCAGGCCTTGTTACGCCTTTATATTCTGGCCTCGGGCCGGAATCGCGAAGAAAAGGATATCGAGCGCTATCAAAGCCAAGTCGCCCATTTCTGCGATTCCATGGTCCCGGTTTTAAATGGACTTAAAACGGAAACCGCCAAGGCCGAAGCCCTTTTTAAAGGCATGTATCGTCATTTCATCAAATCTGGCCGAGGAGGTCCCACCTTTGGCTATGACTTCGGGCATAGCGATTTGACACGCTTGCTCGACGAAAGGATTTACAACTGTATTTCCATCACTATGCTCTATATCGTGATATGCCGCCATTTTCAAATCAAGGCTCAGCCCGTGCTCATCCCCGGGCATGCCTTTGTGCAATTGCAGTTGTCATCCAATAATGTGATTGAAGTGGAAGCGGTGACTCGGGATGGTTTCAATATCAAGCATGACCAAGCCTTTTACAGCGCCCAGGGCAGCTTATTCGGATCTATTTATGGGCGCAATATCACTTTCGCGGATTATAAGAAGCGACGCATTTTACAGCCATGGGAAATCGCCGTCGAGAATATGAGCAATCAGCACACCATGCCTTCGGTATTGGGCATGCAGGGATATTTTCGATTGCGTGAATTGCAAAGCGTGATTCAACCCACGAAGCTGGAATATCGCCGCGAAAGATTGAGCCTATATCTTCAAGCGGCGCAAAAATCGAAGGAGGATTCCAACTTCAGTGAAACGCTTCGGCTTTGTCAGGTCACGCACGGCTTTTTGGATAGTGTGCATGCCACAATGGAACAGGATTCCGGGATTCGGCGTTGGTATGCGCATTTACGATTGTTACAGGCCGAAGCCAGCCTACATCAATCCGAGGAGGACACTTCTTTCTTCACCAATATTGATGCTGCGCTTGAGGCTTTGTCGAAAGGCAATGCTGATTCTTCCCTATTTCACTCGAATAGCTATGCCTTACTCATGACGCGATGGGTCGGGCAGGTTTCGAAGCAGCGTTTTCAGGTGGTCGAGAGGGAAATGAATCGCTATGCCCATCTCTGTCGAAAGGAATCCTATTGCGGGGAAAACCGTGCTTGGTTATTTAGTTCTTGGGCCATGGACTATTGGGATAAAAAGGAATGGGAACCGTCCATTCAAAAATTCGGGCTAGCCTATCTCTATGCCACCGAGAGTCGACCGACCATTGCAAAAAATATGGGTGTCGGCTATTGCAACTGGTCCAATGACTTGGCTGTGAAACAAGATTTCAAAGGCTGTGCCCGCATCTTAAATACGTGCCTTCAGAAATCTCCGAATCCAAAGCCCTGCCGCGAACGCATAGTCGAATTGAAAAAGGCCGGATTTTTATAGGGCTGGCGCAGGCCGGATTTTTTTTTGCAGGCCGTTTAAAAAATTCCGCAACATTTGGTCCTGGCAGGCACGGTAATTTTTGTGATCGGCTTTTCGAAAAAGGGCGCTTAATTCATGCTTTCCAATAGGAAAGCCAGCCAATTGCATCACTTCAAGTATGTCCTGCTCCTGAAAATTCAAAGCAATTTTTAGCTTCCTGAAAACAATATTATTGTTTAAAGTCGCTTCGGGTTCAGGAGAAGGACCTTCTTTTTTGCCTCTGTTTTTAATGATGAGGCCATTTAAAAAGGTGGCCAATTGGATATCGGTAAGCGCCTTGAAATCAGGTTTTTCATCCTGCTTTAACCAATCGCTGACCTCGGCCCGACTTACCTCGCAACCCGCTAAACCAAAAATGGCCATCATGGTGTCGTCATTAAAGTTGAATACGAAGCGAATCCGCCGGAAAATGTCATTAGGGGTCATGGTTTTTTTCTTGAAATGAAAGGACCAGTATAGCAAAGAGGCATGTCCGAGGGGATTTGCCGGTGGGTGAGTCTTACCAAGAGCCCTTTCAGGCAAAAACTTTTTGCACTAAGCTGGCCATGGCCATACCCAATTTCGCATGTTCATCCGCCTCTAAATGAATGCCATCCAGTTTGCTGGATTGAATGTGGCTACCGGCGTCCACAAATACGCAACCAAGTTCGTCGGCGACTCGTTTATAGGCCAGGGCGAATTTTCGGGATTTTTCCGCGCCTCCTTCAAAGGCTTCACCATAGGCGGTGGGTTCGAGTATAGCCGGCGGGGCAGCCAATATCAGTTTGGGTGCCCGGTACTGAATGCCGGCTTTGCTTAAGAGTATGAGGCGACCCAAAAATCCAGCTCCTTCGGCAATATCGGTAGCCGTGGCCGAGAACTTTGGCTTCAGGTCATTGGTGCCCAACATGAGAATGACCAGGTCCAGGGGCATATGGCTGTCGAGACAAGGCAAAAGATATTCCCGGCCGTTTCGGCCATCGCTATGTGGGTCATTCCATACCGTGGTGCGGCCATTTAGGCCTTCCTCAATGACCTGGAATCTCGTTCCCAGGGCTTTTTGCATCACGCCGGTCCAACGTATGTCTTGGGGATAGCGTTCGGCCGTGAGGGGGATAAACCCCCAGGTATTGGAGTCGCCGTAACACAAAATTCGCTTCATGGTGAAAATCCTATTTGGGGTAGAATTGAGTACATCCTGGAGGTGGCCTTGCACAAGCCTTCATTTGTAAAAAAATGTGGGATTGTCAGAGCATGCAAAATCATGGCCAAAAACCTTTGCATTTCCCCTCTATCTTGGTCTAATGCTAAAACCAAGGCCGATAGACGGTCGAAAGGTATGGGAAAGTAATCCATATGGTCGTCAGCAAGGCGAAACCAAAGTCTTCGCAAAATGCCTTAGTGAATTGGCTCGACAATCACTATCAAGGGGAGCAAATCATCGCCAAGGGATGGGGTGAAGATTCGAAGTGGGATCCGCCAGTTTCCTTTTTGCTGATAGTGCTTTCGCCCTTTGCTCTTTACTTCGTGGGCTGGTCACCCGTCGCCGTCGCGGTCGCTGTGGCACTCTATTGGCTCCGCATGTTCGCCATTACCGGCGTATATCACCGTTATTTTTCTCATCGCACCTATAAAACAAGCCGGGCTTTTCAGTTCATACTGGCTTTATTGGGCAATAGCGCAGGACAGCGAGGCCCATTATGGTGGGCGGCCCATCATCGTCATCATCACAAATTTTCCGACCAGGAAGGCGATGCCCATTCGCCTGTTGTCGGAGGCTTTTGGAATAGCCATATGCTTTGGTGGGGAAGGCGGAAAAATGTCCCTACTAAACTTGAATCGATCCGGGACTTTTCCAAATATCCCGAATTGGTTTTTTTGGATCGGTTCGACGCCATAGCGCCGCTATCCATGGCTATCGGTTGCTTTTTTCTGGGAGCCCTGTTGAATCACTTTTGGCCTTCGCTCGGAACCTCAGGCCTGCAAATGATGGCTTTGGGATTCGGCGTCTCGACCTTTGTGCTTTTCAATGGCGTAGCCGTTATCAATAGCTTGGCCCATGTGATGGGTCGAAAGCGCTTTCCTTCGGGCGATGAAAGCCGAAATAGTTTATTTCTCGCTATCGTGACCATGGGCGAAGGCTGGCACAATAATCATCACTATTACGCCAATTCCACGCGCCAGGGTTTTTATTGGTGGCAATGGGACCCAACCTATTATGTGCTATGGACTTTGAGCAAGGTCGGCCTGATTTGGGATTTGAAACCCGTGCCCGATCGCATTTTGGAATTGGGTCGCCAGGGGCAAAATGGAGTGATTCGGCCCAGTGAACCCAGCGCCGCGCAAACGCTCGGTGACGAAGCGTTAACCGCGCCAGGCTTCCCAGACGGTGGCAGCATACCCCAGAGTCGCTAGCGACCCATTGCGGACTATGGGCGTCCGCAAAAGCAGGGGATCTTCAAGCAAAACGCTTTGCGTCCGGCTGGCCGACATGAAGGCCAGCCCTTTGTTTTTAAAACGCGCGCCATCCCGGTCAAGCAACTTTTCCAAACCTATGGGCCGTGCCACGGCTTCGAGCTCTCGCGGACTTAAGCCTTTGATTTTTAAGTCAATGCTCTGAAAGGGTATGCCTCTTTCCTTGAACCAGCGCTCGGCTTTACGTGTGTCAGCACAATCTTTGCGTCCGAAAATCTGAATATTCAGGTTCTTTACAGTCATGAGAAGGCGTGGTTATTGGAAGGTGCGAATGAGAATATGCGCCAGCGGTGGATAATGCACCGAAGCCTGGCCGATAAGGCATACTAGGGCTAGCACAGCCGTGAGAGCCACAAAAATGAGTCCCAGCAGCAATTCGGTTATGCAAAAACTGGCCAGGGCCAAGGCCAAGGTCAGGCCATAAATGACCGCAGCACTAAACGGGTCGCTGAAGAGGTGAAAATAGGCTTCCATCCAGCGGACCCCGGTAGAGGGTAAATCGCTGGGAAATCCATTGACCTGCCATAGCATCAAGCCATTGACCGCCAAGGAGACGGTTGAAACGCCAGTGAGTAGCCAACGAATCACGTGTGATACCTAAGCCAAATGTACTCCCTGGCTGACGGAGAAAAAACAAGGACCTAGGGACGATGGCATTACTTTTAACGTCACTTTTCGCTTTGTGGAGTCGCCTGTGACCTTGGAAACCGTCGTTGTCCCTGATATTCATGCTGTCGCCCTTGTGGCTGCCCAAAAAATGAAAGGGCCCCGCATCGGCTTCTCAGGGGGCTCCACCTTTGCAGCCCTCTTTCCACTCTGGCGTGAAATTTTTTCGACTCGCCTAAAAGCCGGGGAACCCTTGTCTTGCTTTCCCGTGGATGAAAGAAAGGTGGCCTATGACGAGGATGGTTGCAATTGGCGCGTCTGTTCGGAACTTTTGCTGGAGCCCGTTGGATTGGGTGGGCAGAAAAGCCATCATCCCACTTCGCTAGCTGAGTATCAGTCCCTATTGCAAGCCGGGCTAGGCCCGGATAAGCGTTTTGACTCGGTCTTTCTCGGCATGGGAACCGACGGCCATACGGCGTCCTTATTTCCTGGAACCGAGGCCCTGGATGACCTTCAATCTCTAGTGCTTGAAACCACCAGCCCCAAGCCTCCCTTTCCCCGCTTGACCTTGGGCTTGCGGTCCCTTTGGGAGAGTCATGAGTTAATAGCCATTATCACCGGCAAGGACAAAAGCGAGATGGTCCGGCGACTTAAGTCGGGGGATATGTCCTTGCCCATAACTCGGGCTTTGCAGGGGCATGCGCGTCCGGTATTGATTTTGGATGAAGCAGCGGCGAACTAGGTATAATGTTGTTTTGCTCCGCCATTTCGGGGCTTGGAGGATTGGCATGCTGAAGCGAAACTTGAATGGGCTGGCCTGGATTGCAATTGCATTGTTGCCTCTTCTGGGGATGGGTTGCATGTCCCCCGGAGTTGACATGCGCCTCCGCACCATAGAAACCCGGCAAGACTCCATTTTAAAAGTCTTGGTCGCCATGCAGGAGAAAAGTGATTTTGTCGCTGTGCGAGCTGGCTGGCGTCCTCCATTAGATACCACGCCTAAGATTATTCCCGTGGGCAATTCGTTTTCCCATGGCCCGCAAAACGCAAAGGTCACCATCATCGAGTTTTCGGATTTGGAATGCCCTTATTGTGCCCAGGTGGCTCCTGTCCTCGATTCGGTTTCGAAAGCTTTTCCCAATGATGTGAGAGTGGTATTCAAACATTTCCCACTCAGCTTTCATGAAAAAGCCCGCGAAGCTGCGGCGGCGGCCATCGCCGCAGGCAATCAAGGAAAATTTTTCGAATTCCGTTCGGCCTCGGCTCCGCATTTTCGAAACCTAAGTGAGACACTTTACGATTCCATCGCCCAGCATATCGGATTGGACATGGTGCGCTTTCGCAAGGAGCGTGTGCTGAATGCCGAGATTGGAAAAATCTTGGAAAAGGATATGGAGCTAGGCCGCAAGGTGGGCGTGGAAGGGACGCCGACTATTTTCGTCAATGGAAAACTGGCAACCAATCGCTCCTTTGAATACTTCGCTCAATTGATTGGAAAGTGATTGGGGAAAGTACCGAGGTGATTTGTAAACCTTGCCGACGGTTTTCCTCTGGAGTTGCATTCAAGGGTTAAGGGGTTCCGGTTTCTGTCGAGTAACTATTGAGTGAAAACGCTATTTTCCTGGCAGATTTAGTTCGTACGGGACACTCCGGGGAAATCCATCATGACGTTCGCTGACATTGCCGCCTTGCGCGAGGCATTTCAATCCTGGAGACAGGATGCCTCGCAATCTCCCGATGCCGAGAGCCTCTATGAAAACCGCTTTTTACAGCTGAAGGCCGAGCTAGAAGCGCAAGGCTTTGCCGTAGAATTGAATCAGGATTATTTGACCAGCACTCACTTATTGCACAATAACCTTTGGCGCCGCACGGATTGTCATGTCATTCGTGGCGCCTTGGAATTCCGAACCAGTGAATTGACGCATACGGCCCGTTCCAAGGTCTCTGCTTTGCATGAAGCCTATATGCAGGTCTTGGCCTGGCAACTCGAAGGCAATATCGACGAAGAAACGGAAATCCCTTTGTAAGAAGCCCCTTAAAACGGGGACGGCGGCCCCTTGCGGAGCCGCCG
>JAYUVP010000271.1:0-3562 GCA_043753995.1 Fibrobacterota bacterium | reverse complement strand
CCAGGTCGTTCAGGGTTTGGTAAACCCTGGACTGCAAGTTAATGCTTGCGCGATAGGGTTTCAGAAATCAAGCCCAAAGTTCCCAAAGCCCACCTTTGTGACGCTGGACACAATTCTTGGACGTAACGGTAGGCCCCTTTGGCCTTGAGCTTTTCGCTCAGCCTGCAGACCCATTTTCGCGACTTGCAGCCCGTGATCAGGATAGATGCCGCGAGAATCAGAATTGTGAATGACTGCATATTTTCTCCGCCGGGACCTTTCAAATAAATTTCCCAACTCACTTGGGTGCTATGCCTTCTCGGGCTGTACAGGCAATGACCGCACCCTGCATAACCCAGTCCATCGTCCCGATGAAAGGTTGAAATAAAATTAACCTTTAAGCCTCAAGCGCAATTTCACGTTTCGGTAAGATTGGGAACGCCATGGCAAATCGAATTTTGTCGGATAAGCGAGTGCTTTTATTTAGCATAAGCCTTTTCATGGCATGCAAAGAAAAAAGAGAAGCGGCTCCACAACCGCTGGCGGATACTACTGCAGCGGTCCAGCCTGCGGATTCCATTCCTAGGCCCCAAATAGCGATCGATACTGTCCCTTTGCCTGAACAAAACGGCGCAACGATGGCGACAGAAATTACCGAGGAATCGAATGGCCCCAGTCCCATCGAAGATCCCGGCTTGGCTTCCGATTTTCCCGGCTTGGATTTGAGAACCAAGATCGATCGGTATTGCGACGGTATGTACGATTTGTCATGTCGATATGCGGGAATGGCGCGTGTCGAATGGATAGATCATACCGTGCGAACCATAGTGCAGAAGGATTCGGCGGATACCGCTGCCAATGCCATCCAAGGCAAATATTTGGCATTCGAGGAGTCGGCCTACAAATGGATACAATCCTATAAGGACGCACTGGCTTCCGGATCCGGGGATTCCACCCATCGGCCGGCCATGCTCAGTGGTGCCTCCTTTGACGATTCCCTATTTTCGGCAAAACTTCCCAAGGTGCAGCCCTCCAACTTCTTCCAGGAAAAAGCCTTCTTTTTCCTGGGGGCAGGACCGCACCTGAATCAACAGTTAGGCACAGACGATTCGGTGGTGCACCGCGACTTGGCAGGCAGGTCGGAGCTCCGATACTGCAATGACATTACCCACAATACCTCGCTCATAATGGATATGGTGCGAAGTGTGCCCGAGTTTCCCGTACGAACCCTGGAGGGAGGGCCTATCTCATTCGGGCATCATGAGGATTACGTCATTTTTGAAAAATCCGTCAAAGGGATCGGTTTCCTAACCCATGTCATGCAGCGCAATCTTCCGGTTTATTTCATCACCACCAAGGGAATTGTCGCCGCCCGTCTCGCGAAGGTGACCGACAAGCTTTTCGAGTCCAATCAAGGATGCGTATCGGAAAGGCCCGATGTCTGTTTCGGTGTCTCATCCAAACCCAAAGGGGAAATCCTAGGGGTATACATTTCTTATGAACCGATATCCCTCACCCAGTGCAAGGTTACCCGCAAGAGGCAAATGTGGACGGTAGATTTGACTGGCGACGATGTGCCGGAACTGGCAGGCGTTTCTTCGAGTTATGAAAGTGTCGCAGGAACCATAACCCATGTCATTTGGTATGCCAATATTCAGGGAGCTTGGATTCCTGTTGACGCCGGGGAAACTCCGGACTGCACATGAATGCCAACCAGGCGCGTCTCGTCCTGACTGGAGTAGTCGCTGCCATTCTGGTCATAGCATTGGTGGATGACCGGTATTACCCGGTAAGAGTCCTTTCTGGCGAAGACTCGGTGGGGACATGGGTTTCGAGCCTGCTCTTGGCGGCTTGCACTACGCTCTCCCTGGTCATCGCCATGAAGCGAGGCTACCTGCCTTGGCTTCCTTTCATGCTGTTTTTTTTGTTGCTCGCTCTTGATGAACGGTTCATGTTCCATGAGAACCTGAAACAGTCCATTCTTTTCGCCTCCCATCCTCCCAGGCCTGCGACCTCTCTACTTGGTGAGCTTCCCGTGATCGCCGCCAGTTTATTAGGTGCGGTTGTGGCTGTCCTCATTTGGAAAAATGTTCAACGCCCCAATCGGACTTTCCTCGTCTTAGCTATGGCCTTCGGCAGCGTATCGGTGTTGCTTGACGTGCTTCACTACCAAATGGTCATTGAGGATTTGAGCAAGGTCCTCGGGGAACTTTGTATTGCGAATTGCTTGCTCGGAGAGATCTAGGTTTCTTCCGGACGTCAATTTCAATGGCTATTTGTCGCAATTCGAATTCGGCTGAAAGCGAATTAACGCGGCGCGACCGGAACCACCTGGAAATGCAGGCCGCTTTCCATGATCACCACGCCTTCGCTCACAATCAAGTATCCCTTCGAGAAATGATTTTGAAAGCTCGGGTCTAAAAGCCATAGGGTATCTTGCACGTGACGGTAGGCGCCTTTGGCCTTGATTTTTTCGGTCACGACGCCATAACCATATTCCGCTTGGCCATCGTCATAGAGGCGAATGAACTCGCCGCCGATTTGCGCTTTTCGCTCGGCCTGCCACACCAATTGGTGCGACTTGCAGCCCGTGATCAACAGGGTGACAGCGAGTGTCAGGATGGCGAGTGGGTGCATGTTTTCTCCCTGGGAACGGCTGAAGGCAATTCCACGGGGAAAGCGCAACCGTTTTCCAAGCGAGGGAAAATGCATTATTTGGTTTGCCTAGGATGCGGGCTTGGAACCTGATATGGGATTTTCCAAGCATTCGATGGTCCCGACTACCTATCGATGCGCACAATGGCCTCCTGGCCTATCCCGGTTGCGCCGCTCCGATTCAATACCGCCGCCTCCCAAGTGAAGTTGCTACGCCTCCTGCAAGACGGAAGCTTTCATCCCATTGGATCGGATAAGGGTAAGCGATCGACGGCGCGAATCATCGTTGCCACCCATCGCGATCTCGCCAGCGCCGTGCGCGAAGGACGCGAGAGAATGCGAAAAGCTGGTCCTATTTGCCGCCCGAATTGCATCCCCTCTTGGCGACCTATAGTTATCCCAAGCGACTCAAAGAAAGCGAGACCCTTTCGCCAGATTAAATTTTTGAAAAAAGAAATGGGGCCATCCATGAATGCATACCGACCTCGGCGGCTGACCCTCGCAGCCCTGTTTTACAGCCTTTTTTTCAGCCTATTGGGCGGGCTATCCTGGTCTCAAACTCCCGTCGTCAATCTGCCTAAGCCTGATGGCGAAGGCTGGATCAAGCTTTTTCGAGGGACGAATACTTCGGATTTCTACAGCTTCATGGCCACGAACCGGTCGGTACCGAGCCAGAACAAGGGGGCATTCCCCAATAATGTCTTCACCGTCGTTGCGGGCGACACGATTCAGTCCGCCGGCTCTCCTGCGGGCCATCTTCTATTCAAACAGAAATTCTCTCATTACCGCGTCCAATACCAAACCCGGTGGCCCGGTTCGATTGGCAATACCGGACTATTGACCAAGGTGCAGGAAGACGACACCGCCCAAAGCCAGGGCTTTCCCCGTTCGATCGAATGCCAAGGAGATCCCAACCAAGGCATAGGTC
>JAYUVP010000270.1:0-12167 GCA_043753995.1 Fibrobacterota bacterium | reverse complement strand
ATTGGCTCCAGCGCATTGACCTTGGCCTCAGCCTTGCCCATGGTGCGCATTTTCATCCACTCTGGCGAAAATGCCCATGGCCTGAACTCCATGCCCATTGAGTTGGCAGGCCATGCCGCCCGCCACGCAGAAGGCCATTGGCCATTGCTTGCGCCTTTGGTTGGCGCGCTCGGCTCTTTCCTATCGGGTAGTGCGACCTTTAGCAATCTCATGTTTGCCAACCTGCAACTTGCGGTGGCCCGGGATGTGGGGCTCGAACCATCCCTCATTCTAACCATGCAAACCGTAGGTGCGGCTGCGGGAACTATGATAAGCGTCCCCAATGTTGTGGCGGCATCGGCTATGGTCGGCCTCTTGGGTAAAGAAGGGACCGTGATGCGATTCACCCTTTTGCCCCTGCTTTATTTGTGTCTGGCCGCTGGGGGCGTCGGTTGGTTGATGGCGCATTGAGGACACTTGATTTTGGAAAGTGTATTACCATGCGGATAATTCTTCGATGCATTGGTCTCTTCACGACCTTGGTTTGCGGGAATATTTTCGCCGAATCGAAATGGGTGGGAACTTGGAGTGCGGCGCAACAGTTAGTGGAGGCGGCCAATATGCCGCCAGCGCCAGGCCTTACCAACAATTCACTACGGCAATTGATCCGGGTATCGATAGGCGGAGACACTTTGCGAGTGAAATTCTCCAATGATTTCGGAACCAGTCCGGTGACTCTGAATTCGGTAAAAATCGCGGCTTCGACGGGAGGTGGCGCCATTCCTACGGCGACGACCAAGGAATTGCGGTTCGGCGGTAATACGACCGTGACCCTTAGTGCGAATTCCTCAGCCTATTCCGATCCGATTGCATTCCCGCTCACCCCCAGGATGGACCTTGCCATCACCCTTTATTTCGGCCAAACCTCGGCGACCTTAACCGGTCATCCCGGATCTCGCACCACCTCCTATTTACTCGCGGGCGATCGCACTTCCGCGGGTAATTTCAATGGTTCCACCCCGACCGAGCATTGGTACTTCCTCAACTCCGTGGATGTGAAAGCGCCTAGCTCGGCGGCTGCCATTGCCATTCTCGGTAATTCCATCACGGACGGACGGGGTTCAACGACCGATGGGCAAGATCGCTGGCCGGATATTTTGTCGGTTGCCCTTCTCGATCATCTCGGCACCCAGCAGATAGGCGTACTCAATCAGGGAATCGGCGGCAATTGCGTTCTGACCGATTGCCTAGGGCCAAGCGGAGTGAGTCGCTTCCAGCGGGATATTCTCGGTCAGCAAGGCGTTCAATGGGTCATCGTCTTCGAAGGCGTGAATGACATCGGTGGCGTCACTACTGATTCTATGGCGGTGAAGGTTGCCGGAAATTTGATCGGCGCTTACCGTCGTATGGTGGCCGATGCCCATGCCGAAAACAAGAAGGTCTATGGAGCGACCATCATGGCCTTTAATGGCAACAGTTATTACAACCCATTGAGCGAGTCGTGCCGGAGGACCGTCAATGCCTGGATACGCGCCCCGGGGAATTTCGATGCGGTGATCGATTTTGATAAGGCGACGAGAAGTACAACGGATACCACCAAGCTCGGAATCGCATCCTATCAAAACGATGGATTGCACCCGACCGCCTCGGGTTACCGTTTGATGGGCCAATCCATCCATCTGGATTTGTTCTCGCAATCCGTGGTCAGGGTGGGGGAGCGGCAAGAAGTCCCGGGCGATTCCGCGCGCGGAAAATTTCCCGGAGGCAAACCTACCGTGGCCAATAGGAGCCTAGACCTTGAGAAGGGCATGAACTTTTACGTATTCAAGGCCAATAAGTTCACGGCGCGTGGGAAAAGGATTCTTCCCAATCCCTAATGCGCGGGATTAAGTATTGGCCGCTGCACTACCACGTTTTCGCGCGAAGCCAAACTTTTGAGTGGGAGAGGGTGGCATTTTCTGGAGCTACAAGCCACCCTTCCCCCGGCCTTACCTACCTTTGCCCCTATGGCCATGACGATTGTTAAGGAATTCCGTTTCGAGTCCGCGCATTTTCTTCCCCATGTGCCGCTCGGCCACAAGTGCGGCCGTATTCACGGCCATAGCTTTCGCGTCGAAGTGCAAGTGACCGGCGATATCGATGCCCACACGGGTTGGGTCATGGACTATGCCGACATCAAGGCCGTTTGCAAACCCCTGGTCAACGAACTCGATCATCGCTTTTTAAATCAAGACGTCCCAGGTTTGGAAAATCCCACATCTGAGGTATTAGCCATTTGGATTTGGAATCGTTTGAAGCCTGCCCTGCCTGGGCTGTCCGCCATCGTCGTGCACGAAACCTGCACAGCACGTGCCGAATATCGTGGCTGAATCCGTGCCACCCTGCGAACCGCAGGGTTAGCCCGTCTTGGTGCCTTAGCCCATCAACATTTCACGCATTACGGCCACCATGGCGCCATGGTCGTCCGCACCCGCCATTTCGCGGCAGCTATGCATCGAAAGCATGGGATTACCTGCATCCACCGTAGGCAAGCCCGTGGCGGAAGCGAGCAGGGGACCTATGGTAGAGCCGCAACCTAAATCCGCGCGATTGATGAAGTGCTGGGAGGGAACCCCGGCGCGTTGGCACGCCGAGAGAAACGCCGCCGCCGTGGTGGCATCGCTGGCATAGCGCTGGGAAGCATTTTGTTTCAAGACCGGTCCGCGATTGATGAGCGGAAAATGCACTGGCTCATGCTTTTCGGGATAATTGGGATGTAGAGCATGGGCCATGTCAGCCGACAGCAAAAGGCCACGCGGCAATATTCCAAAAAAAGCGTTTCGATCGATTCCGAAGCCCGCCAAAACGCGCTCCAAGCACTGGGCCAGCAGGGGAGAGTCGGCGCCGCGCGCCGAACCGCTACCCACTTCCTCATGATCGAAAAGCGCAACGACTTGCATATTCGCGTCCTGCGCCTCAGCATCGAGAAAGGCCGCCAGGGCGGCATGGCTCATGGCCAGGTTGTCCAGGCGACCTGAGAAAATGAATTCGTCGCCCAGGCCACCGTAACAAGGAAGGGACGTATCATATAGGTAAAGGTCGAAAACCATGGACGAGAAGGGTACACCGACTTGGCTTTCGAGCAGGCTTTCCAGAGAAGGGCCACCAGTCAAGCCCAGCACTGGCAGCATATGCCTTTGGGCATTGAGCACCAAGCCTTGCTCATTGACTTGGCGATCGAGATGAATAGCCAATTGGGGAATGCGCAGCGGGGCATGATCCAAGGTCACCAGCATCGGCTCGGCATCGACAGCATCGGTGCGCACCACACGGCCCGCTATGCCTAGGTCGCGATCGAGCCAGCTATTGAGCAAGACGCCGCCATAGATTTCCACGCCCCATTGACGATAGCCTTGCAGGCTTTCGGTGGGTCGGGGCTTAAGCTTGAGGCAAGGGCTGTCGGTATGCGCTCCCAAAGCGCGGATTTTCAGGGTCTTGGCCTCGGGCCGAAGAGGAGCGCGAAAGGCCAGCAGGGAGCCGCCGCCGCGAATGAGAAAGGCGCTTTCCCCAGGAGCCAATTGCCAGGTTTCGGCATCCTGAAGTTCGCGCACACCGGCTTGCCGCAAAGCATCGGCGGCATTGGCCACGGCATGAAAAGACGTGGGGCTGGCGGCTAAGAAACGCAGCAGGGCGTCAGCATGGGCATTGCGGGCCAAGAAAACCTCCCTGCGGCGCATCGCGACCGCAGCCATTCAGAGCTTACAAGAACATCACGTTTTCGGCGCAGAATTCGGACGCGATCGACGGCTTTGTTGCCATAGTCGCAAGCCAGGAGCCTCGCTCAAAATCGATTGTACAACTATTCCGGCGGCGACATCTTCGGGACGCATTAAGGCCAGAGGAGGTAAGGCCAAGGGCATAGAGCTTGCCGCCGAGGCCGAGACCGCCGCTTGGGTTGCGGTTGGCCGACGGCGAATATCATCGCGGCCACTTCTCTCCGCATAGGTCCGCTCAGAATAATTGCGCTCTGCATAGACGGCCTCCTTGGCACGCCCTTTTTCCGGAGCCTTGGTCTCAGGCTTAGCCGGGGACGATTTCGCCGGAGCGGGTCGTGACTGGCGTTCGATGATTTCATCGGGAGCCGGCAATCCCAATTCCTTGGCAAGCTGATCGAGCAAATCCCTGCCTAAGCCTTTCGCCGGTTTTTGCACCGGCGAGCTTGAGGCACCCGGCGTGCCTTTTTCGACTGAGGTGGCCTTAGGCTTTGAGAAAGGCGACTCGCCATGAGTGTCGCGATCCCAATCGGGGGTATTGCGGCGCGTTCGGCTATGCTCCTCATGCACTTCGGCCTCGTTGCCGGGAATGAAAGGCTTGCTCCGCTGGGTTTGGGCCTTTGCCTCAGGGGCTTCGGCGCGATAAGTCGGCGTCGCTCCCCGCACCTGTCCAGAGGTTTGCGTACGGCTGGCTTTCGGGTGCTCAGCCGCGGGGATTTCTCCTTCCGGAAAATCGGCCTCTTGCTCCGCTTTTTGCGCCGCCCGTTTTCGCCAAAGGGTGTAAACCACCTGGCCGATAATGATCAGCACAATAAGAGTGTTCATGTTTTAGTCTTGGAACCTTCGCTGCCGCCAGCGATGCGCTCGCGCATATGCGTATCTGCCGTCACGTTTTTCATGGCATAATAATCCATGACACCGAGATTTCCATTGCGGAAGGCCTCCGCCATGGCCATGGGAATAAGGGCTTCGCTTTCCACCACCTTGGCGCGCATCTCGGCGACGCGGGCCACCATTTCCTGCTCCAAGGCTATGGCCATGGCGCGGCGTTCTTCGGCCTTGGCTTGGGCGATTTTCTTGTCAGCCTCGGCGCGGTCGGTTTCGAGCTCGGCGCCGATATTCTTGCCCACGTCCACGTCTGCGATATCGATGGAGAGAATGTCGAAAGCGGTGCCCGAATCCAGCCCCTTGCTCAAGACCGTCTTGGAGATTTGGTCGGGATTTTCCAGCACGCTTTTGTGGCTGCGTGCCGATCCGATGGTCGAGACAATGCCTTCGCCTACGCGAGCCAAAATGGTTTCTTCGCCGGCGCCGCCGACCAATTTATCGAGATTGGTGCGAATCGTGACGCGAGCCACAGCCTTGAGCTGAATGCCGTCGACGGCCATGGCGGCCACCAGGGGCGTTTCGATGACCTTGGGATTCACCGACATTTGCACGGCCTCAAGCACATTGCGACCGGCGAGGTCGATGGCGGCGGCGCGCTTGAAGGTGAGGGGAATGCCAGCCTTGTCGGCGGCAATCAGGGCTTGCACCACGCGCAAAACATGGCCACCGGCCATATAATGCGCTTCGAGATCCGAAGTCGAAAGCATGAGACCGGCTTTGAGGCCCATGATTTTGGCCTCAACGATCACCTTAGCCGGCACCTTGCGAAAGCGCATGCCGATGAGGGCCGCCAAGGTCACGTCGGCCTTGGACATCAAGGCTTGAAACCACAGCGAGAAAAAATTCCAAATCACGAAAAGGGCGATTAAGCCAATGACACTGGCGGCGATCAAAATGAGAGCGGGAAGTTGCATTTATGCTGTTCCTTGCGAGAGGGGTTTATCTGTTTCATTCCGTAAAGTGGCACCCGGAGGCTGCCTCTTCATCCATTCACTGGCTCCACCAGCAGGGTGCCGTTTTGCACCGCCACGACGCGAGCCTTGGTGCCTTGCTCCAGGAATTCCCCGGAAGACAAGGCCTCGTAAATCTCTTCGTTCAACTTGATTTTGCCTGAGGGGCGTAGCCGCGCTTCAACCACGGCGATGAGGCCTACCAAGGCTTGCAGGCGTTGATCGCCGTCTTCCATGCCCGTGCCTTGTCCCATGTCGGATCGATGCGACAGCGGAGATTTTCCAATCAATCGAATGCCCAAGAAAAATCCCAGCGGTATCAAGGCGATGTCGGCGGCGATGAAAATAGGTATCGCCGCTCCGGCCAAGGTGGTGACGATAAGATACCAGGAATAGCCCAGCAGACCCAGGCAAAGCGCGGACAGCAAACCGAAAGAGGGCACGACGATTTCGGCCATGGCCACAGCGAAGGCTAAACCTTGTAGGGCGATGGGTAGCAGCCAATTCATGCATTCTCCTGGGCGCGCTCAGCGCGAACCGTGATGATATTTCCCGTCAGGCGCACGAGGGTAATGGCCACCCCCTTTTCAATGAATTCGCCGCGCGACTGAACTTCATAGGTTTTGCCGTTGAATTCAGCTTTGCCTGCGGGCCTTAAAGCGGTATGGGTCAGGCCGCTTTGGCCGGCCTGCAATTCTGCGAAAGCGTCGGCCACCGAGTTGGCCCCTGCCAGAGTCGCATCGGAAACCAGTTTGAATCCGCCGGGCAAATGCGGCAGCAGCCATTTCGCCGCTAAAAAAGGCAAGGCTAAGGCCAAGGTCGCCATGGCTGCCGTCATCGCTAGGTTACGCATCAGGCCGCGCATTTCCCAGGGCATTTCCGGATCGGGAATGACAAAGGTTTGGAGCGACAATACCAGGGAGGCCATCATGAGAATTAGGCCGACTCCGGCCACGACAAAGGTTCCCGGGAATAGCCACATCTCGGCCATGAAGAGCGCGAATCCGGCAATCAACAAAAGCAATTCAGTGTAATTGGCGAGGCCTATAGCGTATTTGCTGCCGAAAACCACGGCGAGGCATAAAAAGCCAATGAGGCCGAATACCGACATGCCTGGCGTTTTGAATTCAAGATAGAGGGCTCCGAAGCCCACCATCATGAGAAGGGGTGCCATGGTTCCCAGGAAGCGGACCAAATCCTCTGACCAAGTCGTGGCCAGAGTCTGCTGTTTGGTCCAGCCTTTGTGGGCGAGAAAGGCATCGAGGGATGCGAAGGAGCCCTGGGAAAAACCATATTGCTTGGCTTCTCCATCCGTGAGCGTAAGCAATTGGCCTTCCTGCAAAATCAATTTGTGATTAGCGAAACGTTTTTTGTCTTTTTCGGAAAGCGCTTCCCATTGTTTGGCAGTGAAGAATTCGGGTATTTGCGTGGAGTCCGCGAAAAACGCGCCCACCACGCCTAAATCCATGCTCACCATGGATTCGCTCAATAGGGAGGGATAGCCATTGCGCTCCGCGAGATTACGGAATTTGGCGCGCAGGGGAGACTGAATTTTCTCGCCGAGCATTTGAATGCCGTCCTGGCTTTGGGTAATAGGGGCGCAATCGCCTATGGTGGTGCCCACGCCCATGGCCATGCGTCGGCAACTGAGGGAGATCAAGGCCCCTGCCGATATGGCTTTTTTCTCGACATAGACATAGGTGCTGCATTCCGTGATACCGGAAATCAAATCGACAATGTCGAAGGCCGATTGCAATTCTCCGCCATAGGTATTCACCTGGAAAACCAAATAGTCAGGTTTTTGTGCCAGGGCTTCGGCAATGGCTCGCTTTAAAAAAGCGTGTAGACCAAAATCGACTTGGTCTTCGATGGGGATGACTACAACCTTGGGCGCGCTCGCGGGTGGATTCGCGGAATCCGGTGGGATCACCGAGGCATGGCTTAAAGCAACTGAAAAAAGCCAAAACAAACAAAAGCTGAGAAAGGGAAAGCGGACAAGCATAGCCGTGGAAGATAAATTGGAGGGGTGGCTGTGCTGAGCACTCTTTGATTTATGGATGCTTTAGACTACAAAAGCTCCTTATTTTTAAAGTTTAATTTCATTTTGATGAAAAAATGACCTGAATAATGTGGATTTACAAGCTACAATAGGGACAGAACGGAACGGCAAATCGGTGCAATCACTCTTTCAATACAGCGATTATCGCCTCTTTTTGCGCGACTATTATGCGTGGGCCAAGGCCAATAAAAAGGGTTTTTCCCATCGGTATTTCCTTACCAAGGCTGGCATGTCCGGCCCCACCTATTTGAAGCGGGTGATGGAAGGTCAGCATGATCTCACCGATGGATCCATTCCCAAGTTCAGCGCAGCCTTAGAGCTCAATGAAGGCGAAGCCGAGTTTTTCCGCCATCTGGTTTATTTCAATCAAGCACGAACCGTCGCCGAAAAGGACAAGCATTTCCATCGCCTCATGGCTTTGAAAAGCCCGAATGCCGAGCAAATGCTCGAAAAAGCGCAATACGAATATTATCGCGACTGGTTTAATATTGCCATCCGAGAAATGTTGGCCATCGTGCCTTTTACCGGCAACAATTACGCGGACTTAGCCAAACGTCTCGCACCTCCCTTGTTACCGAAAAAGGTGAAGCGCGCTATAGGCTTGCTTTTGGAGCTGGGTCTTATTCAACGCGGAGAAGATGGGCGTTACCGCGCCACAACGGCTTTTGTGCGCACCGATCCCGGTGTGCAAAGCTTGCTCTTGCCGAAATTTCACCAAGCCATGGCGCATATGGCCGAAGAAGCCGTCGCCCGGTTTTCCAAGCAAGAGCGATATTTCAGCGGTACTACAGTCAGTCTTTCTGAGCCGACCTATCAACGGATCACTGGACTTATACAACAAACCCAACAAGAAATAGTGAAGCTAGTCGGTGACGATCCCGGCCCCGATCGCGTTTATCACTTGAACATGCAACTCTTTCCGTTGACGTCGCCGCCTCCCCGCCGAGGAAGGAGGAAAAAATGAATCCCTCTATTAATCGGCTTTGGATAGTTGGATCGCGCCCGAAGTTTTGGCTTTCGTTTATTGGAATCGTCTCGGCATTCTTTACGGTGGCTGGGCTTTCCGGGTGCATGGGTGGAACCGGCACGACCACGGACAATGGCATCACCCGAACCGACACGAGCGAAGACCCTGCTGTTGGCTTGACTATGCGTTTTGAGCAACGCGATGGGCGCCCGGCACCGGGCTTGCGAGTTCATGTATTTGCGGCGAATTACAATCCTGTGATTTCTCAGGCAGAATCGATTTTGGTGGGGAAATCCGATTCTTTGGTGACATCACCAGAAGGCAAATTGCATTTGCGCTTCGTCCAGCCCGGGACCTATGTGGTCGAGGCCTCGGATTCCATGGGAGTCGTGGTGCTGGATACGGTTTGGATTTTGAATCCGGAAAAGAAGGATTCCGTTCGTCTGAAAACCGAGCCCAATAAGCGATTTGCTGGCCGTATCACTTTGGAGTCCGGCTTGCGAATCCAATCGGGTTGGGTCATCGTGCGAGGAACACGAGCTAAGGCGCGTGTCGACAGTGCGGGGCACTATGATTTGGGTGCATGGCCCCTTGGATTACGAGGTCGCGCGGCGGTTTGGTTAGATCAATATCGCACCAGCCCGACCAAAGTGATCACGGGAGTATTGGTGAGTGACACCAATAAATCAAATTCCATTTTGGACACCCTACCAGAGGCGAAAGCGCCGGATTCGACTCCTCGACAAGTGTCCATCCTTTTACCTGAGTACACGGTCAGCCTTCCGGAAACCGTGGTGACCGTACGCTGTGCGGGAGGCACCACCACGGCGACTGGGGCTGCCTGCGTTCAGCCCGATACGGCGGTCTATGTCACAAACAAGGATGCTATGGCGAGTGCCGCTCCCGCTTGGGTGGCTAACGATACGCTCAAGCACGATCAATATTTGGCGAATGGTACGGCCCTGCCAGCTTGCACCGCGTCTTCTGCTCTGAAAAGCAGCGATGATTTATTGGCCTCGGAGTCGGGAGAAGAAAGCAATTTCACCGTTCTTGATGTAACCCAGGCCCCGACTTGCTTTGTACCGTAAAAATTAAAGGCGCTTAAACCTCTATCGCCTTGTTTTCATTCTCGTCTTTATTGCTCTTGCTATAATCTTGCTCTTGCCGTCGGTGATTGATGGCATTTTTCTGCATATAGATGTCAAATACGGATTCTGATGTCAGGCCGGCGGTTAGGGCCAGCGACATCCAGAAATGCAATTGATCTATGATTTCGACGCGTATGTTTTGCATGTCCAGGGTGTCCTTGGACCACCATTTCCACAGCAATTCCTCCCGTAATTCGCGTGACTCATCGTCCATGGCGGTGAGGTATTTGCCAAGCCATTCATTCACCTCGGTATTTGGTCCCAGGGCTTCGCCGCCAGCCACGCGTTTCAAGGTGGCCATGGTTAAAACATGTCCCTCGCGGTCACGCAAATCTTTTTTAGCGAAAATGCGATCGTTCAATTCGCTTTGCATGGCAAAGAGGCGATCCAATTTGTCTTCGTGGGCGGCTGGAAGTTCGGACATGGTGATTTCCCGGGCTAGGGTTGCTGGACATTCCGGCAACGGCGCGGTTAAAAGTAGATGCCTGGAGGCAAGTCCATTTAGCGTCAAGCATCGGGCAACGGATGCTCTTCAGCGCGTATAGGGCCGTATTTCGGTAATCGAGGCAGGGGTTTCAGTCTTCCTACAAATATCCTGACCTGCTTGATACCAAAGTCTGGCGATTTCGGAGAAGCTTTCCAATTGCGGCGGACGCGCCTGTCCGTTTTCAATCAATTGTTGCGCTGAGGCATTAAAAATTTCACCGGCCCAGCCGCCGCCGAAGATGAGGGACAATTCGGAAAGCACCTCACGACGTGCTGGAATGAGCCCGAAATGGGATGCCTCGAAAACCAAGCTATGGGTAGAGGACAAGTGATCCAGCAGAGCCGCGGCTTTGGCAGGATCTCCCCGACCTTTGCCGAAACCCCAAAGCCATAGGCGCGTCGCCGCTCCCCGTCCCCCCTCTTTGGCTGAAACCGAAGCGACATCGTTGGGCCACCGGGCCATGGGCAAGGGGGCTATGCCCATGTCCTCAGGCTTGGATAGGTAACCTGGGAGTTGCGAAGTGCCATTGCCATGGACCAAAAAAGCTTCGCGCGGCGTGACTTCTGCCGCATAGACTTCGCCGGATTGCAAAGCGATGGCTAGGCTATCCAAGGTTTCGCCGCGATAGGAACCAGGACGCAATAATTCTTCACGGCAAAAGGCCTCCTGCCATCGCAAGGCCGCCACCACCTTATCGCTTTTTAAATCCAACAAGTCAGCCGAGGTGGCTCCCAATTGCAAGGCCTTATTCATCAGGTTCAGCGTAATATCGTGTGGCGATCCCCGGCCAAGACTGACGCGTGCGCGTCGCCTTCCATGCAATTCCTGTTGCTTCCAAAAGCTGGCCGCTACAAAGAGGTCAAGTTGATCCCAGAGCTGGGCATCGGCCTCCAGGGTATAATCACGGCTGATTTCAGCCACCCCAAGCTTTTTTAAGTCGCGGCTAATTTCTTCTTGTTGCAAATCCCAAAAGCGAGACGCCTGCATGACCCGGCTCTTCAAATAGAGCATGAGCGGCGCCTCCAAATGGTGAGGCCAAAACCACTGGCTATTTTCGATCCTTCCCAAATCGTGAAAAAAGAAATCCGTTTTCAGACTTTGAGTTTGAAGCGCATCCAGCCGTCCTTCCATTCTTTTTACCCAGCCTGCTTGCGCCAAGGGCAAGGCCATTTCATGAGGTAATTCGATGAGATCCGGCTGCAAGGAATCGGGTAGGTGCCGCAAACTATCCACCAGGCTCTCAACTGAAGCGTAGGTTTTAACCTCGACCCTGCAATCGGCCTTTTTTTCAAATGGTCTCAATACGCCCTGTTCGAATTGCGCTCGTTGTGATTCGGGCATATGCATGAGGATGCGCAAACGCGCGCTTGGCGCGCAACCTAAAATCCAAAATGCCAGAGCTGGTGCTAGGTAACGTAGCAGAGACGTCACCTGGAAGAGACCAATGGGAGGACCGGTCATGCGAAACCCTCGGGACTAGGGCAGGCCGCGCCTTACCCTCCGTGGGCGCGCCTGCGAACCTTTCCCTTGCTCTTGATTTTACAGGGCGGTGACTTTTCCTCACCCTGCTAAAGCAGGTTTTGCGGATCCATGTCGAGCCGGATTTTGACTTTTTTGGGGACTTGTTTGTCCGCGATTTGACGAGCTTCTGAAATCAGCCATTGCAGGCGCTTGGCTGAAGCACCTTTCAGCAAAATATGGCCACGCCAATCCCCTTGTAGGCGGCGTATCGCGGCGGGTACGGGTCCGAGAATTTCGACTTCGGCACGGGACGACATGGTTTGCAGGACTTCGCCGAAAACCCGCATGGCGGCAAGCAAATCCTTTTCTTCAGGCGCATACAGTTCGATTAAAAGCAGTCGCAAAAAAGGAGGATAACCCAGTTCTCGGCGCCTTTCGATTTCGCTTTGATAAAAGCCCAGATAGTCGTGTTTCAA
>JAYUVP010000269.1:0-18570 GCA_043753995.1 Fibrobacterota bacterium | reverse complement strand
CTGTGGCAAAAGACAAGGAAGGCGAGAGCCCATTCTCGGTCGACGCAAACCTTTTGCACTCGTCGTCAGAGGGTAATAATGAAATACATTTTTGCCAGTAAAAGCATTTGATGAGGCCTGTTCTCGGATGTAATCAAGCACGGAATCGGAGCGGACAACTGTCCAATGCTCCGGCACATCCCCGAGCCACTCGACACACGACTCCTTATACTTCGGATACGGTTTATACCCACTCATTCCGAAACCTCGGACAACAAAGCCTGAATCTTGGCCACCTTGAGCTTGAGATCCTTATCGATTTCCTTCAGTGACCTGGGCGGTTGATACTTGTAGAAAACCCGTGTAAAGGGCACCTCGTATCCAACCTTGGTTTTCTCTTCGTCTATCCAGGCATCGGGAACATGGGGAAGGACTTCCCGCTTGAAGTAGGATTCGATTTTCTCAGTCAATGGGACATTCTCAGTATCCCTGAGTTTCGAATCACCCTTGGGCTGCCCTTTTTTATCCAGGACTGGCTTCTTCTTTTCATCGAGCAGAGGGCGTTCGACAGTGATGGTCCGGTACCCAAATTCTTCGGTCTTCAAGATCTGGCAACTCTCACCCTTCTTGAACTTTCCATAAATCTTGGTGACTTCATCAACTTGTGGAAGAGACATTTCTTTACGTTTCGAGCCCAATGACTTCTTCATCTTCTGAAAGAAGTCCACGGAATTGACCAGTTGAACCTTACCCTTGCGCTCCGGAGCCTTGTGGTTGGTGAGAATCCAGATATAGGTGCTGATGCCCGTGTTGTAGAACATGTCGGTGGGAAGGGCCACGATGCCTTCCAGCAGGTCGTTCTCGAATATCCATTTGCGAATATCGGATTCGCCCGAGCCAGCGCCGCCTGTGAATAGGGGAGAGCCATTCAAAACAATTCCAATGCGGGATCCACCTTCCGAGACGGGACGCATTTTGGAAAGCAAATGCATGAGGAAAAGCAAGGAACCATCGTTGACTCTGGGCAATCCCGCCCCAAATCTGCCAGCAAAACCCTTTTGCAGGTGTTCGTCCTCGATTTTCTTTTGAACCTTTTTCCACTCTACTCCGAACGGGGGATTCGAAAGCATATAATCGAACTTGGCAGAAGGGTGTTTGTCGTCCGAAAGGGTATTGCCCTGGGCAATATTCCCAACATCCTGCCCCTTGATGAGCATATCGGCTTTACAGATGGCGAAAGATTCGTCGTTCAATTCCTGGCCATAGGCGACAAGCTTGGCCTGGGCATTCATCGACCGCAAATGCTCTTCCGAAACCGAGAGCATGCCTCCAGTACCAGCGGTGGGATCGTAAATGGTTCGAACCACTCCAGGCTTACTCAAGGCGGAATCATCCCCAAGGAAAAGGAGGTTGACCATGAGCTTGATGACTTCCCGAGGGGTGAAGTGCTCACCAGCCGTTTCATTGGACAGTTCGGCAAACTTCCGAATCAACTCCTCGAAAACCAATCCCATATCGGTATTGGAAACCTTCTTGGGATGCAGATCAATTTTGATGAATTCTTCGGCGACCTTGTAGAGAAGGTTTTTACCGTCCAGATATTCGATTTGATCGGCAAACTTGTAATGGTCGAAAATGTCCCGAGCCGATTCCGAGAAGGCCTGAATATAGGCGATCAGGTTGGATTTGATTTTGTTGGGATCGCCAAGGATAGTCTTGAGGTCCATCTTTGAAGTGTTGTAGAACGATTGCTTGGCTGCCTTCTTGAGCTGGGCTTCCTTGACCTTGTCGCCGTCCTTGGCGACCTTGGTCTTCATTTCCAGGACGGCAGCCTTGGTATCGGTCAGAACGCAATCCAGGCGGCGTAGGAGGGTAAAGGGTAGGATGACGGTTCCGTAGTCGGATTGCTTATAGTCGCCACGAAGGAGGTTAGCGACGGACCAGAGAGTTGAGGAGAGGTTATTCGATTCCATGGGTCCTTTGAACTGAGCGAAATATCCCGGTAAGTCAAAATTTAGACAACTTGGAGGTGTGGCATCATGGCCATTTATTCAGTGCTGATCTACCGCCGTCCATGGGGGTCGAGCCTAGTGATTCAAAGCCATTTTTATCTGACTAGGCATGCTGACCACCTCAACCGTGAACGGCTACATAGGGTGGAAAGCTGAAAAACGAAAAAGGTGATGAAGATCACATTGGCGCGATTCGGCTTGGTATTCACCGACAAAACTCAATCTCCTCTCCAGGGAAGAGATTATGTTTTGAACCTTAACGACCTCATTTCAACTTGCGTTTAAACCATGAGCGAACTTTTCAATTTACCGGGTATGGACTTGTTAAGGCAAGCGGCTCAGTTCGGCCAGCCTCAAGCGCCAAGCGATGCCACTTCGACACCGCAACCGAAACCAGCCCCCGGCCTGGGAGGCGGTGGAGGCCGTTCAGGATCTGGCACCTCACGTAGCGCGGAACAAGCCAAACAAAAAGCCGCTGAAAAAGATTGGGACGAAGCCACCGTAGGGTTAGGTGAGCATAATCCAGAGCCGGTACCCGACCCCATTGAAAATAAACCCAAGGCCAAACTCAAAAAGGTGGGATGGGTGGCCGAGAAAACCCAATTTCAAAGCAACCCTGAGGTCTTCGCAGAATTCGACGTACCTGAATCCGAAAAGTTTCGGACTCTCGTCGAATTCGAATTGCTGGTCAAAGAAAAAGGACGGTTCAAACCCGTGGCCAATTCTAAAACCAAAACGAATGCAGATGCCTCAGGGCGGGCCGTGGTTAAGGTGTGCATACCCAAAGCCAGTGCGGTTGTGCCATCCGGAGAGCCAATCAAGGCGATTTTTGCTTTAAAGGCCAAACATTGCACCGCCAATTGGTCTAATGGCGAAGGCACCGAACGCGAGGTGACCGAGACCGCTGAAATCCAATTCAAGCATACTTTGGTTTCGGGCATTCACTTTGCGCAAAACAAAAGTTTCATCGCCCCGCAATACCTGAAGGTTTTTAAAGAATTCGAGAGCACTCTCAAGACTTGGTGGAAGGAGAATGATTCCGCCCATTTTGTGATTTTCGGTCATGTCGAGCGGGATGAAGAAGATCCCGGCAACCTGAGCTCGCGGCGCGCCCAAGCCGCCTTTGCCTTTTTGATAGGCGACTATTATATGTGGGGTCGCATCGCCCAAGCCGAGCGCTGGGGAGTTTGGGAACAACAAAGCATGCTCCACGGCATGGGTTTTTACAATGGCAAGGTTGACGGGGTTTCCGGACCGAAAACGAGCAAGGCTATTCGTGACTTCATTGTCCATGTCAACGAGACCGAAGGTAAAAGCCTGAACCCGAATTTGGAGTTCACCCAAGGCAATAACCTGAATGAACTCTTTCGACTTTATATCACCGGAGAAAAACGGAAAGTTGAAATTCACAATCGACATATTCGCTCGGTAGCAGGAAATCCCTATGTGGGCTGCCGGTCCTTCAATCGGTACATAGCAGGCAACGAATTACGCGCCGAAAATCGGCGGGCAACCTTTTTGATACTTTCAGAAAGCTTTAACTATCCGGTAGATTTCCCCTGCGGCACCAGCACCGGGCCATGTGAAAAGGAATGCAAAAAGCCGGGTGAGCGGACGGTCAAGGGTTTTGGGTGCAAGTTTTATGATGACTTGATGAAGAAGGAGACGGCGTCAGTCGCGCCAAATATTCCGAAAGAAATCGTGAAAGAGTCATCCTCAAGTTTCGAACTGGTTACTTTCCCAGGATTTGAAGGCCATGGGTACGTGATACAGAACTTCAGGCAATACCAAGACAAAAAAATTGAAGTCAACCCCAGCAAAATTTTGGATGGTCTAGAGGAATCTAGCCGAAACCATTGTGTTTCATTAGTTCGGCATTTCGATATTCCTCAGACCGCAAGCTGGAGGAAGGGGCCGCGGGTTTGTGATATGAAGGCTAGTGAGTTAAGGGACGGAACCGTCATAGCAACCATGCGCGATGGCGTTTATCATAGCGATTCAACGGGTCGATCTCATGCTGGGATTTACATAAAGCACGATGATTACGCAACTTACCTGGCCGACCAATCGAAATCTTCTGGGGTGACAATGATGGATCAGTATTTGGGGGCAAGTGTCCAGGAAAGAATCAAAAAGTACTCGGCAAATGCTGACGAAGAATCCAAAAAGGCAACTAAAGAGTGGACGGACGTCGACGGTGATTCGCATACTCATAGGGTCAAATGGGTGGAGGATGGCGAGGAATATTACGTGGTATTAGTATGAATGCCTTCAATTTGATAAAACGTTTACATGGAAAACAGAAAGTTAGAGTGTTAGTTCTTCCGGCAATAATTTTGAGTGCTTCTAACTGTGCAGAAAGTTCTGATAAAATTATTTCTGTCAATACTATTTCTTGTCCCTACAAAATATCCGCAAGCACCAAGTTTCTGGATTCGTCGGCAATTTACGGAAAACTATCCGATGACACCCTGTCTTTGATTAACATCGGTATCACCCTGGGTTATCCCTCTGACTCATTAAGCCCCGTTTTTTCGGATGAGATTCTGGAAGACTGGGCGGTTTCGAAACAGGGTGTTCACGAATTGGTTTCGGAATATTCACGTGATCGAAAAGACGATTTTGGAAATGCAGAAACTATTTGTTTACGATGTGACTATTTGGATAAGAAGGGCATCTCAATGCGACCAAATCGCCCCGTGGTTTTATTGCAAAAACTTCCAGACAACAAGGATGCCAGGTGCCTACTTACAAAGGATTACAAAAACAAAACGGCTTCGGGTTCGTGTAGTATTAAATAAAAAACCCTCCCCGGCGACGGTGGAGGGTTTTGCTTTTCAATCCTAATCCATTAGACTGCGCTGCTTTATCGCAAAGAAAAGACGCGCGCGGGTAAGTCTTTCCTCTTCCCACGGATATCCACTCCACTCGCACCTTCACCGTCCTTGAAAATCACGATGCCATCCGAAGCCAAGGTCAATTTTCGCCCGGGCTTGTGTCCCATCGACTTACCGCGATTCGATTTCAAATAAGTCGCCGCATAAAGCGAGTCGCCTGGCAAAAGCATGATTTGCAAGTTGCGATACCAGACATTCGACCCTTCGGATTGCCAACCTATCAAACCCTTTTTGAGATATTTCGAAACGTTGTTTGCAGTGCCCCCTGAGGAAACACGCGGTTCGCGATATTTGATGCGCACGGTATCATTCACCAAATGCACCACACTGTCGGAGCCATAGGCGCGTACTTCCTGCGTCACCCAGCCGCCATTGGCATTGGCGAGACCACTATAGCTAGGTTGACCCCAACCATTGACGCCCACTACGACACGGCTATTCCAATTAGCGCCGCCATAATTGACTTCGGGATCATTAGGTGAATACTGCATGCGTCCACCCACGGTTTTGGCGCGAATGGTGACCCAGACATCGCCAATCGGCCAGAGTTGCCCCATGCCTTGGCCGGGATCGCCTTGCGACTCCACCGACCTGGGAAAGCCCTGAGTGGGGGCGTCATTGGCTTGAACATGCACCAGCATGCCGCAATTGCCCGTATTGCCGGGGAAGCGCATCTGATAACGCACGCGATAATGCGAAAAAGGAATCTTGTAATAGACCTGTCCGGCCGGATTTCCGGTCACGGTAATGGTATCGCCGCGAATCGCGAAAGTGCTATTGGGAAAAGTCGTCTGGGCCTGAGCCGGCGCAGTATTGCCGTTATTGGCGATATAAAAGTCGGAGGCATTATTGCCGCGAAACAACTTCATCCATCCCAGGGAGTCGGGGGTGGGCAATTTGACCGTTTGGGCGAAAGGGACACCCAAGGTTGATAAGGTGAGACAAGCGATAATATTGAGCTTCATGATGACTCCGAAAGCCTTCCCGGTTAAAGGTTGGGCCTGATGGACGGTAAAGAGGAAATGAAACGATGACCTCGAATATCGAAACGAGACCATGGTTTTCCGTCTTCATGGAAGGTTAGAACACCATTCTGAGCGAAAAGAACAGAATGAGAGCCGCGAGGATGAATGGTTTGACGGCGGTGAAATTCGACATAGGTCGTCTTGTACATGGGATCATCTGGGTAGAGCATAATTTCAATATTGCGATACCAGACGGCGGTTCCTTCGCTTTGCCAGGCAAGCAAGCCCGACGTCAGCAGCTTTTCCACGGTATTTGGGTTGTTGCGAGGCGCGACGCGTGGACGGCGATAGCGAATCAAGGTTTGTCCCATGACTATATGCGATAGGCTGTCCCCGCCATGCACATCGGCTTCTTGGGTGACCCAGCCTCCATTGGTAAGTTCGGCCGGTTTCGGTTGCGCGCTGCCTGCCGTGGTATAAATCAAGCGACTATTGTCGTCTTTGGCGCCCCAGTCGATTTCGGAGGCGGTGGGATTGTATTGCGGAGGATTATTTCCCGTTGCTTTCACGGTCACCCAAACTCGGCCGATGGCCCAAATTTGCCCCATGCCTTGGGTCGGGTCACCCTGACTTTCAATCGAGCGGGGGAAATTCCCCCACAAGGTCGTGTCGTTTTCCTGGATGTGGATTAGCATGCCGCAATTACCCAGGCTGCCGGGGAAGCGTACTTGATACCGAATACGATAATGGGAAAAGGACTGTTTGAAAATCATGTGGCCAGTAGGGGAGCCGCTGACTTGAACCGTATCCCCTTTAATTTTGAAAGTGTTGTCGGGAAAGTTATTGCCGGTTCTTCGTGCGCTGGGAATGGCACCAGAATAGAAGGTATAGAAGTCGGAAACATTGTCGCCACGAAACAATTTGATCCAGCCTTGTGCATCCGGGGTGGGCAAAGCAATTTGGGCCATCACCCAGGTGTTCAGGCCTAAAAGCATCAAGCCGATGAATTTGCAGGATTTGATCATGATTTCCTATTGCGTGGGACTATTCACCCAACCAAACTCTTTATGTGGTTTTAGAAGCAAACTAATGCCAATTAACTATCTCGGCGTGAGAAAGGATTTGAGATTTGTGATGTCCATTTCTTTCCGATCGAAGGACGCACAATAGGCCTGCCCGGTAGGCCCAACAGGGCGAATCGGTGTTATTTCAAAGGGACGTCTCTAAACTAGGCCTTCGGCGCCAGCGCAACCTTCAATGCCGAGAGGAATTTGCGGTTCTGATCCGCCGTACCCACGGTGACTCGACACCAATCCTCGAGGCCGAAACTACGCAGCGCTCGAACAATCACCCCGAGGCGCATCATGTCTTCGCAAAGGTCGAGAGCCGGGCGCGGCACCTGAAAGCACACGAAATTTCCCTGACTGGGTAAAACCCGTAATCCAAGAGCTTGGATCTTGGATTGCAAGAGCGCGCGTCCCTTGAGATTCACGGCCAGAGATTTTTTGACGAAAGCCCGATCGTTGATGGCCACCAAGGCCGCGGTCTGTATGGCCAAATTCACATTGAACGGTGTTTTCACACGCTGGCATTCGCGTATCACCCGGGGGTGGGCGATGCCATAGCCCAGCCGCAAACCGGCTAAGCCGTAAAGCTTGCTCAGGGTCCGTGATATCACGAGATTGGGATAGCGCTGTAGCAATTCCAGGCTGCGGGGAAAGTCGGTGGCCTTTTCTCCGTCGGCGAATTCTGCATAGGCCTCGTCGACCACAATCAAGGTTTCGGGAGATGCCTCGCGCAGCAATAGTTCCAGTTCTCGATGTGTGAACCAGGTGCCAGTGGGATTATTCGGATTGCAGAGATAAACCAGCTTCGGCCTTAACGCCAAAGCCCCGCGAAAGGCTTCAAGATCATAGCGTAAATCACGCATGGCGATTTTCACGACATTGCCGTCGGCCACGCGACCCGAGAATTCATACTCCGAGAAGGTGTGCTCGGAAACAAGCACAGCTTCGCCGGGATTCACAAACGCTAAGGCGAGGTTAAGCAAGATTTCATCGGAACCATTGCCCACCATGACCATGTCAGCGCTGACGCCATAGAGGGTCGCAAGGGCTTGGCGCAGGTCCCGGCTACTGCCGTCGGGGTAGAGATGAACCTTGGGCAGCATTTTCGTGAGGGCCTTGAGCACCTTGGGATTGGCCCCCAGGGGATTTTCATTGGAGCCCAGCTTGACGATTTCCTTCAGGCCGTATTTCTCGCGCACTTCTTCGATGGAGCGGCCAGGCACATAGGGCTTCAGGGCTTGAATGCCAGCCCTGGCCATACGTAAAACCTGGTCTTCAGGCATTTCCCTGGCGAAGGTGAAGGGCTTTTCGGGGCTTGGCGATGATGATTTACGAGGCATTCAGGCCAAGATAATTAGAGGCAGCCAGAGGTCCATCGGCATCCTTTGATTAGGAAACCATTGGAGGGGCTTGTCAGGCAGGCTATTTTGGCTCTCCGTGGCTAATCTGCAAATCACCCTACCTGATGGCGCCGTGCTCGAAGTCGAGCCCGGCCAAACCTTTCGTGATGTCATCCTGCGCATCGGCGCTGGCCTTTTAAAGGCCGCCTATGCCGTCGAGTTTGAAGGCGAAGTCCTCGATCTCAGCCGACCCGTGCCCCGTAGTGGCGGGCTCAAGGTCATCACTGCCAAAGATCCCCGTGCCCTCGACATTGTCCGCCATAGCACGGCCCATCTCATGGCCATGGCCATCACCGAGCTTTTTCCAGGGACCCAACTCACCATTGGTCCTGTCATTGAAAACGGCTTTTACTACGACTTTGACACTCAGCACAAATTCAGTCCTGACGACTTTGCCGCCATAGAAGCCCGCATGGCCGAAATCGCCGCCCGCGATTTACCCGTGGTGCGCAGTGAAATGCCCCGCACCGAGGCCATCGCTTATTTCAAGCAGGCCGATCATAACGAGCCCTATAAAGTCGAGATGATGGAAGAGTGGAGCGATGCCTCGGTGTCCTTTTACACCCATGGCGCCTTCTCCGATTTATGTCGCGGGCCTCATGTGCCTTCGACCGGAAAACTCCTTTTCTTTAAGCTGCTCACTGTAGCCGGGGCCTATTGGCGCGGCGACGAAAAGCGGGCCATGTTGCAGCGCATTTATGCGACGGCATTTTTAAATAAGGCCGATCTCGACGCCCATCTTTTCCAACTCGAAGAAGCGAAAAAGCGCGATCACCGCCGCTTGGGCCGCGAGCTCGATTATTACCACATCGACGACGAATCACCGGGCATGGTTTTCTGGCATGAGCGCGGTTGGCGTTTGTATTACACCTTGATGGAATATGTACGCAAGAAGCTGATTCGTCGCGGCTATCAGGAAGTGCGCACACCGGAAGTGGTGGATATCGGCCTTTATACCAAGTCGGGCCATGTCACCAATTACAGCCAGAACATGTTTTTCACCGAGAGTGAAACGCGCAAATACATCATCAAGCCCATGAATTGCCCTTGCCATGTCGAGGTGTATAAGCAGGGAATGAAGAGCTTCCGCGACTTGCCATTACGCATTGCCGAATTCGGCAAATGCCATCGCAATGAATTGGCCGGGACCATGCACGGCCTCATGCGCGTGCGAGGCTTCACCCAGGATGACGCCCATATTTTCTGCACCGAAGAGCAGGTGGCCGGCGAAGTCGCCGATTTCTGCGCCTTGCTTTACGAAATGTATGCCGATTTCGGTTTCAAAGATGTTTTGATCAAGCTCAGCACCCGTCCGGAAAAGCGTGAAGGCTCGGATGCGGGTTGGGATATGGCCGAAAAAGCCTTAGCCGATGCTTGCAATGCTGCCAATTTGCCATTCGACTACAATCCGGGCGAAGGCGCCTTTTATGGCCCCAAGCTGGAATTCACTTTGCGCGACTCTTTGGGCCGTCATTGGCAATGCGGCACCATTCAAGTCGATTTCAATTTGCCCGGCTTTTTGGGTGCAGAATATGTCGGATCCGACTCGGCTCGACATGCTCCGGTGATGCTGCATCGTGCTGTTTTAGGCTCATTAGAGCGGTTTATCGGCATTCTCATCGAACATTTCGGTGGGGAATTGCCGTTTTGGATTAATCCCCAGCAAGTGCGCGTTTTACCGGTCTCTGAGAAGTTCCTCGAAGACGGCAAAAAGCTACAGGATCAGTTCCTGGCAGCCGGCTTTCATGCCGACCTGGACACCCGAAATGAGAAAATCGGGTACAAGATTCGAGAAGGCGAAAAGGACAAAGTCCCGTATTTGGTCATCCTTGGCGAAAAAGAATTGCAAAGTGGCAAGCTTTCCCTAAGAAAACGGAAAGTAGGGGACCAAGGAGCATTTACCTTTGAAGAATTGTTGGAAAGATTTAAAATAGAGGTTTCTGCCAAGGTTTGATAAAACCCTGGCCAGGAGGATAGGAATCGTTTGTTAAGAAGACCTTTTTTTCGCCCGCCACAAAAAGACACGACTCGCATCAATGAGCATATACGCGCCTATGAGATTCGAGTCATAGATCACGATGGTAAACAGCTTGGAGTTCTAACCGTACCTGCTGCGCTGGAAAAGGCGCGGGAACGCGGTTTGGACCTGGTCGAGGTTTCGGGCGCAGCCAATCCTCCCGTTTGCCGAATCATGGATTTTGGCAAGTACAAGTACGAAGTCTCCAAAAAGCAAAAAGCCTCCAAGGCCAAGCAGCATATCATCAAGGTCAAGGAGATCAAGTTCCATCCCAAAACCGGTGAAAATGACTACATATACCGCCTCGAACAGGCCAAAGAGTTCCTGGATAAGGGCTTTAAGGTCAAAGCGACGGTGACTTTCCGGGGCCGCGAAATGGCCCATCTCGATTACGGCGCCCGTTGGCTCAAGCGTATGGCGAAAGACCTTGATGGTCTGGGCCTGGCTGAGGGCGGGAACACCCAGGAAGGTCGCAATGTCACCACTATCTTCGCTCCTCTCAAGGGCGCGCAGCAGCAAAAGGTGAAGAAATTGGAAGAAAGCGCCAAGGCTGCGAGCCAAGGTGCGGTTCCTGTTTCAAGCCCGGCAACGGGCGAAACCAAGGTAACGGACGGCGGCGCGGGCCAGCCCACCTCCATACCGGCTTAATGAAAGGGCAGCCATGCCTAAGATGAAAACCCATAGCGGCGCCAAGAAGCGCTTTAAAGTCACGGCTAACGGACGCGTTAAGAAGCGTTCCAAGGGCCTCAACCATATCAATGCGAAGATGTCCCCCGGTCGCAAGCGCCATCTCAGTGGCCCTTCCTACTTGGCCGAAGTGGACGAACCCCGCATCAAACGCTTGCTGGTGCAAGGCTGAGTCGCTACCGCGAACTCTCATACGGATAGAAGACCATGCCCAGAAGTACACCTCGCGTCGCCGCACGTGCCCGTCATAAGAAAGTCCTAAAAGCCGCTAAAGGTTATTTCGGACGTCGTAAGAGCAATTTCCGACTCGCCAAGGAAGCCGTGGATCATGCTGGCCAGTACAGCTATGCCCATCGCAAAGACAAAAAAGGCGCTTTCCGTTCTTTGTGGACCGTGCGTATCAATGCCGCCGCCCGCGAATTAGGATTGAGCTATAGCCGCTTCATTTCCGGTTTGAAAAAAGCCAATGTCTCCCTGGATCGCAAGATTCTCGCTGACTTGGCCCTTTCGGACGGCAATGCTTTTGCAAAATTGGTCGGCTTGGCCAAAGCAGCCTGACTCTAGTCGGGTTTGTTGCAGGCCATCGGCCCTGGAATGAAGGCATTGTCATGAGACAATGCCTTTTTTCGTGACGATCAAAAAATGAAAACCCCGCCGGCCTTGCATTGAGGCCGGACTGTGAAGGATGTCCATGTCCTTGATCGAATCCTTAAAAAAACGCTTCGACGCCGATATTCAAGCCTTTGCCGCCTCCGTTTTGTCTGAGGATAAGGTGGATGACGCTGCGGCTTTGCTGGCCCAAGCCGGAGGCAGCTTGAAGCATCGCTTCGATGAATTCAAGTCGCGCTTCGTTGGCAAAAAAGGCGAAATACAAGCCTTATTACGCCAAATGGGTTCGCTTTCCGCCGAGGATAAACCGGTATTCGGCAAATTGGTCAATGAATTGCGCGACCATGCCGAATCCGTTCTTGCTGGCATTGAACGGAAAATCGAAGAAGCCGAAGTGAAGCGTCAATTGGCGCAAAGCCGAGTCGATGCGACCTTGCCGGGCATTCGCGTGCCGATGGGCACCTTGCACCCGCTCACCCAGGTGCGCGAAGGCATTATCGACTATTTCGTGGGCCTGGGTTTTGCCATGGCTGAAGCGCCTGAAATCGATCACGATTGGTATAACTTCGAGGCGCTCAATATTCCGCCCGAGCATCCTGCCCGCGACATGCAAGACACCTTTCATGTCGGCGAGGGCGTGGTGCTACGCACTCACACTTCGAATGTTCAAGTGCATTATATGTTGGGCCATCGCGAGCCGCCGCTACGCATGATTGCCCCTGGCGTGGTATATCGCGTGGACAATGACGCCACGCATTCGCCCATGTTCAATCAGGTGGAATGCCTCGTGGTCGACGAGGGCATTAGCTTCGCCCACTTGCGCGGCACCTTGGGCTTGTGGGCCGAAAACCTCTTCGGCAAGGGCACGCAATTACGTTTTCGCCCCAGCTTTTTCCCTTTCACTGAGCCCTCCGCCGAGATGGACGTATCCTGCCCCTTCTGCAAGGGCAAGGGATGCCGGGTTTGCAAGCAAAGCGGCTGGATAGAAATCGGCGGTTGCGGTAGCGTCGATCCCAATGTTTTCGCCGCCGTCGGTTGGGACCCAGAAAAATATTCGGGCTTTGCTTTCGGCTTCGGCATTGATCGCATTGCCATCATTCAATACGGCGTGCCCGATATCGGCATGTTTTTCCGCAATGACGTCCGCTTCTTGCGGCAATTCTGAGGAGAGGGTAGCATGCAAGTTTCCCTGAACTGGTTGCGGCGCTATGTCGACTTGCCCGAAAACCCCAAGGATATCGCCGTCAGCCTGACATCGCTGGGCTTTGAGGTCGAAGCCCTGCAAGTCGCGGGCGAAGGCGTCAGTGGCGTGGTGGTGGGTGAAGTGCGCGCACGGGAAAAACATCCCGAAGCCGACAAGCTTTCGGTTTGCCGCGTCTATGACGGCCAACAAGAATGGCAAGTGGTTTGCGGCGCGTCCAATGTGGCCGCTGGCCAAAAGGTTTTATTCGCCCAAGTCGGCGCGAATTTACCGGGTGGCCTCCATATCAAAAAGGCGAAATTACGCGGAGTGGAAAGCTTCGGCATGATTTGCGCCGAAGACGAAGTGGGTTTGGGCCAAGGCCATGACGGCATTTTGGTTTTGCCAGCAGGCACCGTGGTAGGTCTCAGCCTGCAAGACATTCCCGATCTTTGCGATGCGCATTTCGAAGTGAATGTCACGCCGAACCGTCCTGATGCTCTCAGCCATGTCGGCCTAGCGCGAGAATTGGCGGCCAAATATGGTCGCCCCCTGCGTGAGCCCCTGGAGAAAGTCGCTGAGTCCGGTGCCTCACCCAGTGAAGCTTTGCGTTTGCGCGTTGAGGATGGCGAAGCTTGCCCGCGTTATGTGGGGCGGGTGATAGAAGGCATTAAGGTGGGGGAGAGTCCAGCCTGGTTGCAGGCGGCCTTGCGATCGGTGGGAAAGAATCCCATCAACAATGTGGTCGACCTCACCAATTTCGTGCTGCTCGAATGGGGACAGCCCTCGCATGCTTTTGACCTCGACACCTTGGCAGGTCAGGAAGTGGTGGTGCGGCGCGCCCTTTCCGGCGAATCCTTGACCACTCTGGATGGCGTGGTCCGCACTCTCTCGACTCAGGATTTAGTCATAGCTGATGCCGAGAAGGCCCAGGTTTTGGCTGGCGTCATGGGCGGAGTGAATAGCGGCGTAACTGCGAAAACCAGCCGAGTCTTTTTGGAAGTGGCCTATTTTCAACCGGCCTTTGTGCGTTTGCAGGCCCGGCGTCATGGCCTTAGCAGCGATTCCTCCTATCGCTTTGAGCGCGGTATCGATTATTTGCGCACCGAGGCCATAGCCGATCATTTGGCTGCCTTGATTGCCACGGTCTGTGGCGGCAAGGTGCGGCAAGGTAGAGTGGAGTTCATTGCACCCAGCCATCCCCGGGAGCGGGCCCTGGTCTCCTTGAGGCCGGAGCGTGTGCGGCGGCTGCTTGGCGTTGAGGTGAGCAATACTGAAATCCTTAAGCTTTTGGCAAGCATCGGATTAGAACCGATTGTCTCAAATGTCACGGACTCGATGGGCTTCAACATACCCGGTTTCCGGGGTGACTTGACGCGTGAAGCCGATCTCATCGAAGAAGTCGCTCGGCTCATGGATTACAATACCATACCCGGCAAGCTTCCCAGCTTTCCCCTGGGGAGTGGCGGCGTGACCCCGCGCGAGGCCTTGTCGCGGCAAATTCGGCATACCCTACGCGATCTCGGTTTGCAAGAAGCCTTGAGCCTGCGCTTCACCTCGCGCAAGCAATTGGCCAAGCTAGGCCTAGCAGAAAACGACGCCCGATTGAGTCCCGTCCTGCTGAAAAATCCGTTGAGTGAAGATTGGGAAGCCATGCCCACCACCGGCCTGCCCAACCTTTTGCAGGCTTTGTGTCACAATCAAAACAATCAGCAAAATGACGCGGCCCTATTCGAAGTCGGCAAGGCTTTTTTCGCCAGGGAAAAAACAGGTCCACGTGACAATGGCATTCGCGAAGAGGCCCTTCTCACCCTCACAGTGATGGGAGAATGGCCCAGCTCGGCTTGGAGCGGCGAACATACCGGCATAGACTTTTACGCCTTGAAAGGCCTACTCGAAAACCTATTGCAAAAGTTGGGACGCCCGCTGCAATTGGCGCCTTTGGCTGAGGTCGGTTTTTTACATCCCAAGGAAAGCGGGAGGGTTATTGCCCAAGGAGTCGACGGCAAAACCGTTGAGCTCGGTGTCTTTGGCATGCTTCATCCTCGCGTGCAGCAAGCTTTTGATTTGCGCCACAAAGTTGCCGTCGCGGAAATCCATTTGGATGCCCTGCTAGCTTTTGCCCCGGCAGCCAAGCGCTTTAAACCTTTCAGTACCCAGGTCGCCTCGGTGCGTGATTTCAATGCCTTGATACCCGAGACCATGGCGCATGGCGAATTATTGGCGGGCATACCCAAGCAGCCTCTATTGGAATCCCTGCGACTTCGCAGCATTTATCGTGGCCAAGGCGTGCCAGAAGGTCACAAAGCCATGCATTATGAGCTGATCTACCGGCATGGCGAACGTTCGCTCACCGATGAGGACGTGCAAACGGCTCACGAAAGCGTGAAATCAAACCTGGGCCAAGACGGACGTATTCGCTTCAAATAGGCGGCGGTTTTGTCCAGAATCATTCCTGAGCCGATTTTTCTCCGACGGCCAATTAGTTTTCCACGAAGATTTCGCCTGGCCTTTGGCCAGGTATGGCTTTACAATTAGGCCCAGGGCCCACAGGGAGTGTCGATGGACTTCAGCCAATTTGAAACCCTTTCACAGAAGGTGGAGCATGCCGTTTCGCTCATTGAGGAGTTGAAGCGTGAACGCGACCATTTGAAAACCGAATTGCATGCGGCATTGGAAAAATCAGGTCACCTGGAGCGCTCCATCACCGAGCGCGATGAGGAAGTGAATCGCCTGCGTGGTGATTTGGACATGAAGTCGGAGAATATCACCCAGGCCGGCGATCGTATTCGTGACATGATGACTCGCCTAGAGGCCGCTCTCACCTGAGCCAAGCTATGGAGACGCGCGGGGGATCGGATTTGGAGCACACTTACCGTGTGAATATTTGCGGGGAATCCCTGCAATTGCGCTCCGATCAACCACCGCAAATTATCGAGCAAATCGCGGGATATTTGGACAGTAAAATCCGCGAAGTGAGCCAGAATACCATGAACGGAGATAAATTCAGGCTTGTGGCCATGGCCGCCCTGAATTTGGCCGAAGAGTTGATTAACGTGCGCACCCGATTGGAGGCCTACGACTCAATGAATCTGAGAATGCAAACGCAAGCCAAGACCCTGACTGAAAGCCTGAATCGGGCCTTAGACCCGAAGGGCTGAAACAGGGAATCCTGTCGCTCGCGTCAAGAGTCTCGACTTTACAATCCCTATCTAAAATCGTGGAGACTTCGGTTTCTCAGCACATGCCCCCTCGCAGGGGAAGTGCAAACCTACCGGGATCCATCAAACTTTTTCTATAGGACAGAGCTCGAGACTCATGCGCGGTAAGTCGGCAGGGTTCCTTATTTAATGGCTAATTTGCTGCGCTTCTTCCGTGGGAGACAAGAGTCATGGCCATTTTGATTGACGGTAAAAAAGTCGCCCAAGAAATCCGCAATGGCCTGAAAAGTCGAGTCGCTGCCCTTAAGAGCCGGGGTATCACTCCATGTCTGAGTGTTACTCTGGTGGGTGAAGACCCTGCTTCTCAAGTTTATGTCGCCCAAAAAGACGCTGCGGCGCGAGATGTCGGTATTGAGGCACGCACGCATAAATTGGCGGCCAATAGCGATGAGGCCACGGTTGCTGCTCATCTTCGCCGCGAAGTTGCCGACGCTTTGGTGCATGGCATGCTTTTGCAATTGCCTCTGCCGGCGCACCTTCCCGAAGAAAAATTGTTGCACATCATACCTGCCGGTAAAGACGTCGATGGCTTTCATCCAGAAAACCTGGGCCGAGTCATGCTGGGGCGCCCAGGTTTCAAGCCTTGCACGCCTTGGGGGGTGCAAGTGCTGCTGGAGCACTATGGCATCAGCCCCGCGGGCAAGCATGTGGTCATTGTGGGCCGCAGCAACATCGTCGGCAAACCCCTGATGAATTTACTGGTGCAAAAGGGGGGTAATGCCAATGCTACGGTAACGCTTTGTCATACGGGCACGCCGGACTTGGCGCGCTTCACGCGCGAGGCAGATATTCTTGTCGCGGCCGTGGGCAGGGCCGGTACCATAACCGGCGACATGGTGCGCGAGGGCGTGGTGGCTTTGGACGTGGGCGTCAATCGCATTGCCGCACCCGAAACCGCCAAGGGCTTTCGTTTGGTAGGCGATATGGATTTTGCTTCGGTTTCCGCGAAGGCCAGCTATATCACTCCCGTGCCCGGAGGTGTCGGTCCCATGACCATAGCCATGTTGTTGACCAATACGGTGTCTGCAGCCGAAGGCCTGGGCTCGCACTGAAGCGCCGGATTTTTTTGCGATCCTAGTCCTCAAAAATCCCTGAGACCCCGCCTTTCCTGATAGGAGACGGCGATTCCTGCTGTCCCCAAAGGCCGGATTTTCTACATTCCAAAGACTCCACCGTGCTGAAATCCGCCGGATTTGAGGACTCACTGTGCCAGCGACCATGACTTTGGAAGATTTCCTCAAGGCGACCACCGTCAAGGTGAATGCTGCCTTGGATCGCTATTTGCCATCCATCCAGGAAATTCCGGGGACTTTGCACGAAAGCGTTCGCTATTCGACGTTCGCGGGAGGTAAGCGATTACGCCCCGCCCTCTGCGTCGCTGCTTTCGAGGCCTGCGGCGGTAAAGAGGAGCAAGAAGCTATTTGGCTGGCGGCCTCCGCCATTGAAATGACCCATACTTTCTCGCTCATACACGATGATTTACCGTGCATGGACGACGACGATTTTCGCCGTGGCCGCCCCACCAATCACAAGGTTTATGGCGAAGGCATGGCTGTGCTGGCCGGCGATTGGCTGGCTGTTTCGGCTTTTGAATTATTGGCTCGCACCGGCGATACCCGTTGCGTGGCCACCTTGGCCAAAGCTTTGGGTTCTAAGGGCATGCTCGGCGGCCAGGTCGTCGACATTCAAAGTGAAGGCAAGACCGTCGATTTGGCCACGGTGGAATACATACACTGGCATAAGACGGCAGCCTTGATTCAGGCCTCCTTAGTCATGGGCGCGCAAATCGCTCGCGCTCCCGAGGAAGTGATTGCCGGACTCGCAGCCTTCGGCTCCCGTATCGGCGTGGCCTTTCAAATCGTCGATGATGTTTTGGATTTAGAGCAAACCACCGAAAATCTCGGCAAAGACGCCAAAAGCGATCTTGCCAAGGGTAAGGCGACCTATCCCGCCGTGGTGGGCATTGAGGCCAGCAAGCGCAAGGCGCGCGAGTTGGTAGATGAGGCTATTGCCGAAGTGCGGCGATTGCCAATACGCAGCGAAGTTTTTGAGCTGCTTGCAGATTTCATCGTAACGCGGGTGAATTGAACCCCAACGAGACGGGATACTCCTCCGGGAGCGCGCCCTCTTCGATAAGCCAAGGAAGACCCATGTTGGAACGCATTCAGTCGCCTGCGGATTTGCGCGGACTTTCCGTCGAGGAATTAAAATCCCTTGCCCAGGAAATTCGTGATGTCATCGTCCGCCAAGTCGCGGATAAAGGCGGTCACCTTGCCTCGAATTTGGGCACGGTGGAATTGACCTTGGCCTTACACAAGCTTTATGAAACCCCCAAGGATAAAATCGTCTGGGACACGGGTCATCAAGCTTACCCGCATAAGCTGGTCACTGGCCGTTACAAAGATTTTCATACCCTGAAGCAATATGGCGGTTTGTCGGGCTTTTTGAAGCGCGATGAAAGTCCTTATGACGCTTTTGGGGCGGGACATGCCTCGACTTCGCTAGCGGCAGCCTTGGGCATGGCCGCTGCGCGTAC
>JAYUVP010000268.1:0-2993 GCA_043753995.1 Fibrobacterota bacterium | reverse complement strand
TTTTCTTTGACTTTGTCCTTGCGGGAAATCTCAAAGGCCCGACTCAGGGCTTGTGATTTGCGCAGGTATCGGTCATGATTGTCGCCTGATTCCGCCATACCCGCTCCTTGCTAAACTTGTGGACTGGGCAACCGAATCGTCGCGCCAGCCAATTCGAAAGCCCTAAGAAAATAGTCGCACAATGCCCAGCTGATGTGGACTTAGGTCGAATGTAAAGGCCAAGGCCAATTTTCCGCTACGGTTTGGGCTAAAAGCAGCTTGCCCAGCATGGTCAGTCGGTTCGGAGCGAGGTGCAAAGCTCGCTTTTCGCCCAAACTTTCACGGTGTTCCTGGAAAAAAGCCTGCACCGGAGTATTGAGATCAAAGCAATCGATGACGCTAGAATTCAATTCTGCAAGACTCGCATTCCAATTCGCAGCCTCTTCACGCTCAGGCCCTTCAGAAAAAAAAGCGAGCGGCAAGGCCACCAAGGCGATTTCCGCCTGTGTCTTGCTATGAATCAAGTGCAGTAATTCTTGTAACCATGGCAATAAATCCTTGGCCTTGGCACCCTTTTCAATTTCGGTAGCGCCGAAAGCCAGAACCACTTCTTGGGGCGCCTTACCCACTAAGCGCCAAGAAGCTTCATGAAACGCCTTTTCTACTCCCAAATCATCGGAGCCTTGTAAGGAGGCCTGCCATGCCAATGAGGGCGCTTTGAGCAGTAAGGCATCTAAAAGCAATTCTCCGAAGCCATGTGGAGGATATAAAAGGCCATCGCCGTAAAGGACAAGTCGGTGCGCCATTCCCGCCTTCGGCCTGCCATATCGGCAGGCGCGTGAAAATAGTGGGCCCACTCCGGTTTGAACGGAGGACCAAACGATTATGAGTCGTCTGCTCTAACCAACTGAGCTATGGGCCCTAGGGCAGGCAAAAGTAGCCTGCAAGTAGCCATGTGGGCAATAACGAAGACACAAAAAGGTGAGCCCGCGTTATCTTTTGCGCTACAGGCGGGTGATCTCGGTCTTTCCGTGGACTTTAACCGTACTGGTCTCCCTCAACAAGGAAAAATTGCATGAAGAATAAGGCTTGGCTCCTTGGCAGCTTAACACTTGCAGTCGGCCTTCTCGCTGGATGCAAATCCAATCAGGAAGCTGCTGGCGATAAATTTCGCAAGGCTGGCGACCACATCAATGCCCTGATGCAATACGAAGAGGCTTTGCGTCGCGGCAAACTCAGCAAAGAATTTTGGGACAACTATGCCTTCGTGAATATCAAGGCTATGGATCTTCGTTCGAAAGAAGATGCCACCGCTGAATTTCTCGACATTTTGAAGGATACCGTGGCGAGTCTTTTGAGGCAGCATCCAAACCCCCAGAATGAAGCCATCTTCGCCCAAACCCTTTATGACATCGGCATGTTGCGCGCCCAAATGGGCGGACGTGCCGAAGAGGGAGGTATGGCCTTTTTTAAAATGGCAGCTTCCTTGCCTGGTGTCCCGCAAGAAACGGCTGCTAAAATCGCCCAGGCCACGGAAGGTTTTGTCACCAAGGCACTCAAAGACATCAAAGATGAATTGAATAGCGACGAAGAAACCGCAGGCATTGTCGCCGATTATAAAATGACGGAATTGTCTTTGAAGGTCGGTTCGGTAACCCCCGAAATGAAAGCCCTGTGGTCGCAAATTCGCAAGAAAAACTTGAGCACCTATTTGATGTACGATTTGCAAGGCCTTTTGCCTGAAGTCGATGCCCGCATCAATAAATACGCCCTTCTCTTGGGCATTGTGAAATATGATCACCCGGGTAATCAGGTGAAAGTCCAAGTGAAAATTTTCAATGGTGGATCCTTGCCAATCAAATTCGACGGCGACGGCTTTCGTCTCTATGACAAGGAAGGCAATGCCTATGCACCCAAATCCAAGTTGGGAGCAGCCACGAAGAAAGACATCGTCGGTGTTCGTGATGAGAGCAAAACCGGCGGTGTGAACTTCACCATGCCCGATGGCGCGGAACCCGATTATCTGGAATTCACCGCCGAAAACATGAAGACTCGCAAGTATTTGCCTTAAAGCGAGAATCAAAATTTGGCCCAGGGTGACCTAGGCGGCAAACTAGAGGCCGGAAGCATTGCTTTCGGCCTCTTTTATTTAGGGCACCGCAGGCCTTATCGGCTAATGACTAAAATATTTCGCTTTGAGCTCAGGTATTTCTGCCCGGAACCATCTCGTGCATCAAATGTGGCTCGCACGGTGTAGTTGTATATCCCATTTGCGAGTCGATTACCAAAAGCATCAATACCCGACCAAAATAATCCGTGCGCTTGAGTGGTTTGCAAAGTCTGCACTAAGCGGCCACGCTGATTGAAAATCTTGACATCATAACGCAAGCGCGTCGCCAAGGTATCGGGAGCATATTCCCCGTCCTCGGCCGGCATGACAGCGGCAAAACGGAAAGTGGTTCCGTTATTCTTCATGGGATTGGGAGTATTGTAGGCGGCTATGGCCGAGATTAAGGTGTCACGCACGACTTTTATTTCCAAGGTGCGTTGACTGGAATTTCCATAGCCGTCATGGGCCGCCACCTTTAACGCGTATTTGCCTTCATGCAATTGAGATTTACCCAAGGTATAGCGATAGGACTTGTTGAAAAGATTATCGACTCCAGGTTGAGGATGAAAGGGATCCACGACGCCGGGTATTTCCAAGGTTGTGCCCTCATCGGGGCCATCGCCGCTGATTACGCCACCCGTGCTGTCTTCCACCTCAATGCTGAAGCAGTAAGGTAAGGTGACTTGAACCGATCCGGGAAAGTCGACTTGTCCGGTTTCAGCGGCATCGCATCCCGAAATACGAATGCGCGGACCCTTTCGATCCGCATCCACCGCACAAGCGCTTTGCGTCGCTGTGCCAGCTATGCGCAGGTTTTGTACGGCCGCTGAGCCTTCGGCTTCCTTTTGGCTATCCCAGGCATAAAACAGAATTTGCGCAGTGGAATCTCCGTAGGGGATTTTCT
>JAYUVP010000267.1:0-24665 GCA_043753995.1 Fibrobacterota bacterium | reverse complement strand
ATGATGCAAGGTGGTTTCGGTGTAAAAAAGATGCAGGCCGAGGCCGGCGACGGCATGCAGAATTTGCTCGTGAATGCGATAGCGGAATCGCAATTGGGGATGATTGGGAAACATGCGCACTTGCATGAAGCGCCCACCGATGGGCAAACCGCCTTGGGTATTGATGACCTGAAAACCGAAAGCGCGATCGAGCGGCGCTGTTTTCAATTTCCGGAAATTTTCAATTTGATCTTCCGGGATGCGATCATCGGCATCCATCCACAATAGCCAGGAGGAGGTGGCTTGATCCAGGGCTAAATTGCGGGCATAACTGAAATCATTGCGCCAATCCCCTTGAAACCATTTGACACCCAATTCCTCCAGGATGTCTTGGGTACCATCGGTGCTACCTGTATCATTCACTACGATTTCATCAGCGATGGGAAGAAAGCTGGCAATGGCCTCGCGGATATTCGCCGCCTCATTTTTCACTATCATGACGACCGTCAAGCTGCCGGGCTTGGCCGCTATTTGAATTGGCGCCTTAATCCGTCCGGTCCATTGGTGCATGTCTTTGCCTCTGGGGGGCGTGAGACTTTGCCAAACCGGATTTTCCTTGAGCTCTACCTGCAGTCTTGGCATTTATCCGCTCCGCGAGGCCAAAGGCCTTTGGCTTAGGCGTTGCAATTGCAGGATCACATCCTCCAAAATCGGCCCCCGCTGAGGAAAGCAAGATAAGGCGGAGTAGGCCTCATCATGCATGTGATGGCGGTTTACTAAGGCGCAAAATTGACCGACGAGGGTGGGATCTTCGGGGTGCTTGTTCAAGGCCGAAAGGAATTGGGCAAAAGCATTTTGAGGTTGGCCATGGTCTCTTGCTTCCTGGCGCATGGCAGCAAAGGCCAATAAAACGGGGGTATAGGTGGACTCAGACAAGGCGGCAAGCACTCGATCCAGGACTAGACCCTGCCCGTCCATCAATAAGGCTTCGGCGCCGTCTTCGAGCCCAAGAATATCTTCCGCCTGATCGGGGCGCAATTGCAAAAGAAAGGGCTCTAAAGCTTCCCAGTCGCAGCGCTTGACCAAAAAGTCAATGACGGAACGTGGATCTAATGGGGGGCGACCGGAATGCAAAAGCTCGCGCAACCAGGCTTCTGCCTCGCCGGGCAAGGCCCACCCGGATCCGAGGCGCGAGGTGGCCATGAGAAAGGCCAAGGCCAAGGCATTGCGTCGCACGCCTTCATTGTCGCAAGCCACCAAGCCGAGGCGGGGCACGGAATTCACTAATTCCCTCAACAGGGAAAGGCCCGCAAGGGGGGCACTGTTTTCCAAATCGTGACGCGCTAATCGATAGGCGCTACGCAAATAACTGGGGCACCAGCGCCAGGATAAGCGATGCCATGCTAGCGCCGAGGGGATTTGATTTTCAATTTCATAGCTTTCGGCAATCAAGGCGGGATAATGTCGTAACCGCTCATCCGCCGGAGCATTCCCCGCCGCTTCGGGATGGTGAAAATCGAGAAGGGACAAAAAAGCTTGCCGACCTTCGCCGGGCAACCCGTTTTGGCAAAGGGCATTACCGTATTGCAAGACCACGGCGGAGTCTTTCGGATAATCCCGCCATTCCAAACGCAACAATTCCAGATTGCGCTTTCTTTTTTTTAAACGCTCATCGACATCGGCATAGCCTTGATGAATGATTTCAGGAGGCGAATCGACTATCGATAAACCCATTCTTCCTAGGGAAGTTCCCAATTGCTCATGCACACGGCCTTCAAAACGCACGTCATGATGATTTGGAAAGAGGCGAATCTGTTTGAATGACTCACAGGAACCATCGTCACGCGGACAGCGCACCGTCAATCGATGGGCTTGGCGACCGAACTGTATCAAGGCATCAAGGTCTTTCCAAAATCCAGGCGCCACACGATCGTCAGCATCGAGCCAAAGGATGAATGAACGAGTTGCAAGCCTAAGAGTGTGATTACGAGCTGCCGCGAAATCGTTTTCCCAGGGCACGCGCAAGGGTTCAATTCCGCTTTGCCGCAGGATATCCGGCGTGGCGTCTGAAGATCCTGTATCTGCCGCCACCACTTCGATGTCGGCCAGGGGAAGACAGGCCAATAAACCCGGTAGCCGCTTAGCTTCATCCTTTAGAATGAGGCAGACGGAAAGATCGAGCATGGCCTTGATCCCAATAATCCGTCAGGCGACAGAAGAGACAATGGCGCGTACTTCCGTTAAGCCGGGATAACGGTCCAGGGAATGGCGCAATAATCCCAAAGCCTCGTCCTCGCGGCGTTGTGCCCGTGCCGACTCCCATAAATTGATCAAGGCGTCCTGATCGGAAGGATTCAAACGCACCGCTTCTTGGAAACGTCGATACGCCACTTCATAGCTCTGTTCCTGAAAGGCGATAATGCCTAAGCCATTCATGGCCTGGGCATGCAGGGCGCGGCGCGATAAAACTTCTTCATATAAGCGTTTTGCACCCGCGACATTTCCCTCGCGCAACTTTGCTTCCGCCTGTTCTACCAAGGTCTGCAAGGTCTCCACTTCGGCTAAGGATCCGCCTTGACACAAATTCTCACCTTCGCGCAGCCAGAGCTTTTCCATACGCTTGCCTTCTGGTAAGGCAGGGTCTCGCGTCAAGGCCCGCCTCACCCATTCGGGTATGCCTTCAACCTTTCCAAGAGTGATGGCGCAATCGCAGGCATTGATGAGAGCATCTCCGAAACCTGGTTCGCAACGCATGGCCTGTTCGAAAGCGGCCAAGGCGGACTCGGTTTGGCCAGCATAGTAAGCACAAAGGCCAAGATTATTATGCGCCCGAAAGTCCTCAGGGGAAAGCTTGACATGTTCCAACAAAAAGGCACGTGCGGCTTCGGGTTGCCCCGATTCCAGCAATCGCTCGGACTTTTCCCCTGCTTCCATGTCACCCACCAGGGCGATGATGTCGGGCTTTGTTTTTTCTGCTGCCTTTCGAATTTGTAAATACACCAAGCCATAATCGGAACCCTCAAGCCCCGGATATTTTCCCGCCATTCCATTTTTCAAAACGGCTTGCGCCTCGGTCAGGTTTTCAACGGATAGCAAGGCTTCGACGAGATTGAGCACGGCGTCTTTTTCCACCGGTGACTCTCCCAAGGCGCGTCGGAAATGCCCGATAGCCTCTTCGGCTTGATCCAATTCATGGGCGATAATTCCGAGAAAATTGAAGCAAGCGGATTTATGCAGGGCTTCCTGCATATGGCCACTCACCTGGGTGATGGCCGCATGAAAATCGCGAATGGCAATCAGGCCTTCCACATCGCGACGCCAATCCGGTGCGGCTTCGACGCCGACAAAAATTGGATTATTGGGAAAGCGGCGATGAAAGGCCGTCATTTCCGCCGAGCTCACTTCGCCATTCAAGGCATTCAAGGCATCGATCAAATTTCGCGCGGCATCTTCGTGGGCCGGAGTCTTGATCAGGGCGCGCAGAAAGCACAGCGCGGCCTCCCTGGGTTCTCCGTCGTGAAAACAAAAAATGCCCATGGCATTCAACACCTCAGGATGCTCGCTATCAAGTGCGGCCGCCTCCAGAAGGCTGTGCCGGGCCTTCATCAAATCACCGCTTTCATATGCGGAAAGGACGAGCGCCATCCTTACGGACATTTCGTCTTTCGTGACTGGCGCATCCTTGGTTTCAACCACAACATCGTTCAATGCCTCCCGACCACGCGCCCATTTGGTTTCAAAAATCACCTGGTTCTTGCGCATTTGCGCAGTCCAGTCAATTCCTTCCTGGTTGAACGAAACACTGCCAAAGTGATGCAGAAAACTGTCGTGCGCCACGCAAGTGCGAAAACCGTGAAGGCGGACTCTAAGACAATAGTCATCATCCTCGAAATTGCCCTTGCCGAATCTTTCGTCGAAATATCCCACCTGATCCACCACGCTCTTCGGCATGACCATGCATACTCCCTTGACCCAATCGTGGTCTTCACTTTGCAAATCGTGACTGCTATTCCAAGTGGCGATGTAATCAGCGATTTCGGATTCTTGCCGATAGGCCACCGACCCCACCATTTGAGGGCCTGCGACGCGATTACTGCGGGGCCCAACCATGCCGATGCGGGTGTCGCTTTCGCACAGGCGAATCATGTTTTCTAGCCAATTCTCTCCCACCAAGGTGTCATTATTCAGAATGCAGATATAGTCCCCATCGCATTCGTGCAAGCCACGATTCCAGCCCGCGGCCACACCGAGATTGCTGGCATTGCGGACGGCCTTAGCGCCCGGGATGGATCGAAATAAGTCCCAGGTTCCGTCCTGACTGCCATTGTCCACAAGCACCAATTCGTATTTCTGGCGAGTGTGCTTGCGTATCGATTCAATGCACTTGCGCGTGTAATCCATCTGATTAAAACCAAGAATCACGATGGAAACCTTGCGCGCCAAGACCGTGATTGGACGTCGAGGTTCGGCTTCGATTTGATGCCAGCCCTGCAAGGTGCCCCCGGGAATTTGAGGATCGGGAAAGCCGCGATAAGGTTTGGTTTCCAGCACCGAAAAACCGGCAAGCCGCAAAGCCGTAGTGATGCCGGCTTCGGTTAAATCAATAGGGACATGCCAGCCCTTTTCATCGCCCTTCACCTTCAAAGCTTGTTGCCCGTTGAATAGCGTCACGAGACGACGTAATTCTGGTGCGCATCGGCGTAAATGCCTGAGCCTATCGGCCAAATCGGGAATCATGTCAGGCGTCAGGCGTAAAATCACCAAGTCTTGCCCGCGCAAATCGACGGTCTTGCCATTCATGTCCACACCGCAAAGCGGTCCGCGAGGATTCACCGCTCCCGTCGCCGTGCCCACAAAAACAGCTTGGTTCGCATCCCTCAAACGAGACTGCAAAGATTCGGGATAAAAGGAAATGCGTGGATCCCCTGCCACAGGCGACCAATCTTGTCCAGGGGAGGTTGTTTCCACTTTCGGCGGCGTTATCCACAGGTTACGGGCTTCGCGGGTGCATCCCAACCACGGCGCGTCTTGAGGTTGGGTGAATTTGGCGGCTCGCGATTTCAAATCTTCGCCTACACCTTGCCAGTCGGCGTCAGGTGAAGGAGGTTCGCGCAACCAGGTTTCCCGCTGTATCAGCCATGGGTTGAATTTTCCAGACCACGGACCTTCGGCTTCGGAAATGCGCAATGGCATAATGCTGGGCAAGTCTTGAGGATAGCGACGCGCCAGCCAATGGGAAAACAAGGCGGTCAATTGCAGTCCGGCGGGCAGGCAGAGCAAATAGGGCTTTTGCGCGGCGCGTGACACCAAGCGCATGGCTAGGCCCAAGGGCATGTCGGAGCCAACATCTAAGCGGCGTACGTTTTTCCTGTTGTCGGGTAAGGCTGCGGCGGTAATACGAGTATCCAGAAGTATCACTTCTCCCAATTCCTCGGGCAGGACATCCAAACTTGCGCGCAGCGCCTCTTCTCCCCCTTCCCCCGCAGGCATGGGTATTACCAAGGTGACGTCAGCCAAAAATGAGGAAGACGACATCTCGGCCACGGATGGCGTTGAAGCGATAAGAGTTTGAGGGGATGATTTCATAATAGCCTCCACAGCCGCAGCACTCGGCTTGAACCAATCCATGCCCCACAAACTCATGGGTGAGGGCACGGCGCCGGGTGAACCATAATGGCGCACCAGTTTTCGATATAGGGCATCGGTGCTTTCTTGCACCAGCCTATTCATTTTTTCCTTAGGCTCGGTCTGAAAGCTTTTCTGGCCTTCATGCCACACGAAGGCATCGACAGCCACGCGCAGACGGAAGCCTTTTTCCCTCAGGCGCCAAGACAAATCCAAATCGTCATTGCCCAGGAACAAATCCTCGTCCATACCGCCCATATTGCGATATAGATCACGACGCATCATGAGGCAAAAGCCGATGAGCAATCGGGTGTCCACACCTTGGCCATGTCGATAATGCGCCAGCCCACTCGCAATCGATTCGGCCTTGCCACGGGCATTCAGGCCAGGCAGAGATTCCAATGATCCCGCTTCCCCAGGCCAGTGCGCATCGATACGTTGCAAGCCCGCCACATAATTACTGAGGGGACCCACGGCTCCAACTTGGAGCTCTCCCATTTGCTTCGCCATGCGACCCAAGCATCCAGGAGTGGCCCAGGTGTCGGGATTGAGAAACAACAAGAACTCGCCTCTCGATTCGGCTGCTCCCTGATTGCAAGCTGCCGAGAATCCGCGATTGTCGGTATTGAGTATGGCCTTGAGCCAAGGCTGCGCCTTGAGCCATGCTCCCGTACCGTCTCGCGAAGCATTGTCCACCACCACGATTTCGCCGCAATCCGCGCCGCCGGGTTCCGCCGCAAGGCATAGGCGCGCGGCCTCCAAGGTGGCCTGCAAATGGGCCAAGCTATTGTAGCTGACGACGATAATCGAGTAACGGGGTGTCATGCGTAGTTCAGTTCATTGCGCACCAAGGCCATTATTTTCTCGGCCATTTCCGAACTGAAATGTTCGAGCGTGGTGCCTTGAAGATTCGGTTGCGGAGCGGCAGGAGTGGCGGGAATCGAAGCCGGGCGATGCGTCAAGGCACGTCGGGCCCCCGCTATCGAATATCCCTGTTCCTTGAGCAATTGGAAAATCACCTTGAGCCGCTCCAAGTGCAAGTCGCCATACCGGCGCTGCTTGCCCAAGGTCCGCGGCGGATGCAGGAATTCCGAGAACTCCTTTTCCCAATAGCGAATGGTGTGGGGCGGCACGCCGATAATACGGGCCGCATCGCGAATGCTCACGAGGTGATCATCCTTGTTGATTTCTTCTTCCATAACCAAGGTTTCCGACAGCATGTGGAACTCCTTCCAGATTGGCGAGAGGCTCTAATGCAAGTTCGGTACCAATTGCGTATCGACCACCTGAATGGGCTTCTGAAGGCATTTTCTCAAGGAAATCGTGAGGTTCGGACTGAGACTCGCATATTTCGCCAACACCTCCAGCAAATCCTGCCGCTCTTTGAGGCGCTTTAGGGCAATAAATGCCGGATTGCCAAGTTGACGATTTTTAGATTGAGACCAAGTCTTGATAAGAAGGCCACCCCCCTTGTACTATTGAGATGAGCCCAATATGATACGCCGAGTCTCCGCCCCTCAAAGTCTTGAAGTCCTGAAGCCAGGACAAACCGGTCGCGTCACGACTTTAACCGGCTCTGACACGCTTCGAAGGCGTTTGCTCGAAATCGGCTTTGTACCCGGCAGCGAAGTGGCTTTTATCATGCCCACCCCCTTCGGTGACCCCTTGGTCTTTTCCCTGCGGGGGACCTCCCTGGCCTTGCGGCGAGCCGAGGCGCGCTGCGTTCACATCGCGGCTTAGGTGATTAGCGACCGCCCAGATGTCTGTCGCTTCCACTTCGCAACCTGACGCCGAAAGTCAAACCAAACTTCTCAGCCTTGCCCTGGTGGGTTCGGCCAATTGCGGTAAAACCACACTTTTCAATACCCTAACGGGTTCGCATTACAATACCGTCAATTACCCAGGTGCCACCGTCGAATATGCCGTGGGTGAAGGCAAGAGATTCGCTGACTTCAAATGCCGCATCATTGACACACCGGGTTTGGCCAGCCTCATTCCCGCGTCACCGGATGAAGCGGTAACCATAGAGGCGCTTTTCAGCGGCAAGCATCAACCGGATCAAATTATTGCCGTCGCGGATGCCACGCAATTGTCGCGACATTTATACTTGGTCCGCCAATTAATCGACCTTGGCTTTCCCGTGGTTCTGGTCGTGACCATGGGTGATTTGCTGGAAAAGCGCGGCGAGAAACTCGATTGCCGCCGTTTAGAAGAATTGATTGACTGCCCTGTCCTGCTTCTCGATCCCAGACGCAATGAAAGCCTGCCAGCCCTAGGCCATGCCCTGCAGGCCGTGAAAAAAACCTTTGAAGGCAAGACCAACCCCAGCGCCGCCCAGCATGCGGATTATGTCGCCAAACAAAATGACGACACCATCACCGCGCTTTATCGCAATCTTGACGAAGTGCAGGCGCTCTGCCTTCTTCCTCTGAAATCAAACGACGCGGCCAAATCGCCGCAACGATCTTGGGATCGCTGGCTTTTACATCCTGTGCTTGGCCTTCTGGTTTTTATCGCCATTATGTGCGGCATTTTCACCGCCATTTTTTGGCTCGCGACTCCCTTCATGGATGCCATAGACAGCGGCTTCGGATGGGCCATAGCCTCCACAAAGGCCGTACTTCCCAATTCCTGGATCACGGATTTACTCGCCGATGGCTTGCTCGGTGGCTTCGGGGCGGTTTTGGTGTTTTCACCGCAAATCGTGATTTTATTTCTTGCCATGGGCTATCTCGAAGACAGTGGCTATCTCGCCCGTGGGGCGGCCCTCGTCGATCGCCCGCTTTCCGCTATCGGACTCAATGGCAAATCCTTTGTCCCCTTGCTCTCCGGTTATGCTTGCGCCATTCCCGCCATGCTCTCGGCGCGAACCATACCCTCGCGTTTCGAACGCAACCTCACCCTTTTCATCATCCCCCTGATGAGCTGCAGCGCACGGCTCCCGGTTTACACCTTATTGCTCACCTTTCTCGTGCCGCGCTCCAAGCCATGGCTAGGAGGGGTCTTTTTAACCGTGCTTTACTTATTAGGCTTTGTGATAGCCGCTGCACTTTCCACTATTATCAGTCGATGGATCAAGGTCAAAAACGAAAGCTCCTTTCTTCTGGAATTACCAACCTTGCGTCGCCCCATCCTTCGCGTGGTGATGGCTTCGACTTGGCATAAAACCGTGCAATACGTGCGTAAAGCTGGCTGGAATATCGTCATTATCTCAGTGGGACTTTGGGTACTCACCCATACGCCCGTGACCACAACGCCGAGCGCAAGTCAAGCGGGTTTGGATTCCATTGCCGCCTCGACCACGCTGGCTCCTCCGGCAGAAATCCAGGCGGAATATGTCGCCATCACGAATTCTTATGCCGCTAAAATCGGCCATTTTCTCGAACCCATCATGCAACCAATGGGATTGGATTGGCGCGGCGGCGTGGCCTTAATCAGCGGCTTCGCGGCGCGTGAAGTCTTTGTTAGCGCCTTGGCCTTGGTGTATCGCGTTCAAGAGGACGGCGATGAAGATGGACTCACCGGCAAGCTTTTAGCAGCCCTGCCCAATCTGCGATTCGAGGACAGTGGCAAACCGATATTCACCTTGAGCACTTGCCTGGGCATGCTCCTGTTTTATTTAATCGCCTTGCAATGCTTTCCTACGGTGGCTGTAGCCCGCAGCGAAATGGGATCGAGCAAACTGGCTTTTTTGCAGTTGTTTTTGTTCACCGGCGTGGCCTATGCCTTGGCCGTGGCCTTGGTGCAGGGTTTGCGCGCCCTGGGTATTCCATAAGGCTCTAAGGCGATGAACCCGGCTGGCTAATTCTGAAATAAGACAATACCGATATCCAAATCATAAACCGCACCGAGGATAGCCAGGCGATTTTCTCTGACTCTCGGAGCCATCACTGGCCAGCTGGCGCGCAATTCATCGACTCCACGCTGTACATTCGCTGCCACGGCGCGTTCAAGTAAATCGCCACCTTGCTCCCTGGCTGCCGTCACCGCAGGTGTAATGGCCTCAACCAAATGACGGATATGATTTTCGGGGTTCATGCGTTTGCACGCGGCATCTACCGCTCCGCAGCGCTCATGCCCCAGCACGAGAATCAAGGGCACGTCGAGGTGTTCGACGGCATATTCTATGCTGCCCAAGGCCCCCGCATCGAGTACTTGACCGGCAATGCGAATCACGAAAAGGTCACCGAGCCCTTGATCGAAAAGCAATTCCGGAGGCAAGCGTGAATCTGAACAGGTAACGACAATAGCGAAGGGTTTTTGGCCCTTGGCCACTTCGACCCGGCGATCGCGATTTTGTCTTGGATGACCGGCATTATCCGTGACATAGCGCTCATTGCCTTCTCTCAATCGGCGTATGGCCGCCTCAATGGCCGCTTTCGCCGCTTCGGGCGATAAGCCATGAGAGGCCGCAGGCGGCGCCGTCTTGACCGCGCTTTCCGGCTTGGGCGCTGGTTTTACAGGAGGTTTGGCTTTGGGTTTTTCCTCATGGCCGGAATGCTCATCCGCCCCCCCTGCAGGCGCGCCTCGGTCAAGAGGATCGTGATCGGAAGAAGCTATTGCAACGCTTAGCGCAGCGAAAAAGCTTAGGGTTAAGCATTTCAAAAAGGGAGCTGCGAATTTGGGCGAAACTTGCATGCCCCGAGTGTAGGACGTGCCAGGCCCTGGAGTCAATCGCCATTCGCCGACTAAGAGCTAGAGCCGCCCATTTTGCGCAAAGCCGCCTCTTGGCGGCGCCATTGCTGAATCGGCCTAGCCGGAAAGCCCGCCACTACGGCGCCATCGGCCAAATCCTTGGTGACGGCGGAACAGGCCGCCACCGTGACTTGTTTGCCGAGCCTTAAATGACCAGAAATCGAGGCTGCACCGCCCATGCGCAAGCCATCGCCGACCACGGTAGAACCCGCAATTCCTCCTTGGGAGGCCATGACGCATTCGCGTCCCAATTCCACATTATGAGCGATTTGCACATGACTATCGAGCTTGCAACCGTCGCCAATCAGAGTGGGATGTAAAACTCCGGAAGCGATGACGGTTTGCGCCCCCACGAAAATACGGTCACCGAGCCGCACTCCCGCTCGGTGCGGCATGGCGGTTAACTCGCCCTCACCCGCATCAAAAAATCCAAACCCTTCGCATCCAATGACTACCCCGCTTTGAATCACACAATCCCGCCCGATTACGGCATGCTTCATCACGGTGGCCCTGGCTTCAAGCCGAGTGCCGCGTCCAATATAGGCCCCGGCGGCGACATAAGCCCCAGCTCCTACCGTGACCTCCCCCTCTAATACACCCTCGACTACGGCGCTGGAGTGGATGTTATTTCCGTCGCCAGAAGCAAAGGGCGGTTCGTCTTCCCACTGGTTTTCAAGAGCGATAAGCAGGCGAGACAAAGCCTTATGTACCGAAGCCACCTTGACCTGCAAAATACCGACGGGCAAAGAAACCTCGGTTTCGCCTTCAACTAATACCAGACTGGCTTGCAAGTTCTCACGATAGCGCAACGGCACGCGGCGCCCCACGCAAGTCAAAGAACCGGATTGGGATTTGTAGGGAGAATCCAAGGATAAAAGGCGTAGCCCGAAACAAGCTCCGGGCAAGGGTTCGCGCAATAAATCCGGTCCGAGCAAATCGGTTAAGGCCGATGCGCGCAAGGGTTGCTGGAATCGCATCCCGAGCTCCCTTCTTGGTCGGTCTAAGGCGAAATAAGGTTTTGGTCTTTACTTCGCAGGCGTGGTCGTCGCCGCGGAACCGCTAGCGTCTTTCACGTCTTTGTTAAGCACGTCAATCACCTTTTGAGTCAAGTCATTGTCTTTTTTCCAAAAGACCACCGCGCCGGCGGCGCGATCCAGGACCAGATCATAGCCTTCTTGATTGGCGACGTCTTGCACGGTTTTCTTAATCTTCGCAATAATGGGGCCGGAGAACTCTTCGTTCTTGTTCAGCAATTCACCGCTTTTGCCGTAAATCTTTTCCACGAAGGTCCGGTATTCGGTTTCCTTTTTCATGGCTTCGGCTTGCAATTCCTTTTTCTTTTCATCGCTGAGCATGAGGCTTTGCTTTTCCAGCTTATCCTTCAATTCCATCAACTCTTTTTGCCTATCAGCAACGTCCTGTTCCCACTTCTGAACTTGCTTGTCGTATTCTTTTTGCGCCTTCTTCGTTTCGCTGTATTTGTCGAAAATGAGTTTGCTGTCGACATGAGCGATTTTCAAATCAGCGGCATGGCTGAGAGCTAATGGCAAAGCGAGCAGAGCCGCAGTAAAGCATTTCATGAAACGCATAGATTGCTCCTAAAATCCTTGTTCAATAACGAAATTGTATTCAGGCGACTTTCCGATTTTTTGGCTGCGAGAGCCATCAGGATTCTCCGTCAAGTCGAGAGGCCAGCCGAAATCAAAGCCCATGCCGAATGGCGCCACCATGGGAACCACCAAGCGGAAGCCGAAGCCGATGTCCTTGCGCAAATCGGAAAAGTCGATTTCGCTAAGCGGGTTCGCCACGCCTTTTTTCTCGATGGGATTGAAATTGGGATAGCCACCGCGGGGATCCCATTTAGGCAGGTTGCCAAAGGCATTGCCCATGTCGAAAAAACCCAATAGGTAAAAGGTGTTTTCCACGACCGGATAGGTCAGTTCGGTTACCGCGGAGAAATAGCTGCGCGCCACGCGATTGGCAGCAATGGACCCTGGGGAATAACCGCGCAGCTTGCCTTGATAGCCGAGCACGCCACCCATTTGATAAAGGCTATAACTCTGAATATTCTGGCCATCCAGCAAGCCGAATTCGCTTTCTAACCCCAGCACCAATTTGCCCAAAGTGGGAAACCACCAATTGATCTTGGTGGTGTATTCGCGATAGTCGAAATCGCCGCCCAAATAGCCGCCGACCAAGCTATAGCTGAAGCTGTATCGCGAACCTTCCGAAGGGAAAAAGGGCAGGTTCTTGTCATCGCGCACCAGAGTCAACATGATAGACGATTCCAAACCGGAAGGAATGATCAGGTGATTGCCATTAATGCGCTGACCATTGTCATTCCAAGTGAGATTATAGCTGCCACGCACCGTGAAATAATCATCGGGCCAGGTCAGGCGCTGCCCAAGATTCACTCGCCCGCCCCACTTGGTGTAGTCATTTTCATAATTCATGGAAGCGACCTGACGGTTGTAGAAAATGCTACCACCCACCAGAGTCGGCCGGTCCAAAAGCCAGGGTTCGGTAAAGCCCAAGGAATAAAGCTGTTTCTGGGTACCCGCTTCGATATTGGCATCGACTCTTTGCCCATTGCCGAGGAAGTTCGGGATTTGCAAGCCAAGGGTTCCCACGAAATCATCGCGCTGGCTATACGCGGCACCCGCAGAAAATTGTCCGGTACCCGACTCTTTTTCCGAGACCTTCATGACCAAATTGATATCGGAGCCATCGCCTTCCTGCACCCTTTCGATATCGGGTTCGACATTGTCGAAAAAGGCCAATTGCATGATATCGCGTTGACTGCGCATGAGCAGGCTTTGCCGGAAAATATCCCCGGGGAAAAGCTTGATTTCACGGCGTAGCACCTTGTCCTTGGTTTTGGTATTGCCGCGAATATCGACCAAGTGAATATGGGCTATGGAATTTTCTTTAATGCGGAAGGTCACGTCAACTAGGCTATCGTGATAAGCGAAGCGGTCGTCGATGTCGCAGAACAAATAGCCTTCTTCTCGGTATAGCGAAAGCACCTGGAATTTCATCAAATCGTATTTCTTACGATTGAAAACGTCGCCCGAATCAAGAATCACCTGAGATTTCAGGGCTCCATCATCGACAATATTATTGTGAACGAAAATGGCCTGGCGGAAATAATATCGCCGTCCTTCTTCAACTTGAACCTTGATGTCCATGGCCTTTTTATCGTCGGTATAGGTGATTTTTTCACCTTTTACCGCGGCGTCGAGATAGCCTTCCTCGCGGTAATAGTCGAGTAAGGTATCTAGGCCCAGGCGATAATCGTCCTCAACATAATCACCCGAGCGCCACCAACGCTCTTCCTTGGTCTTCAAAATTTTGCGCAAATCCTTGTCGTTCAAATGCTCATTGCCTTGAAAGGTGATATAGCGCACATAGACCTTATTTCCCTCTTCAATGTCGAAATGCGCGATAAAGCGGCCCGAGACCTTTTCTTCTTCTTCGCGAGTCTTGATTTCCACGCGCAAATAGCCTTTGGAATGGTATAGGTTAACCATTTTCAGTCGATTCCGCTCAACATCGGCATGGGAAAAAGGCTGGCCTTCCAGCAAATCCAAGGCATCTTTCAAATCATCTTTTTTCAAATGGTCCTGGCCATGCAATTCATAGCGAGCCAAGGTGGGCAATTCCGTTACGGTCACCGTCAAAACAACACCATCGAGCGAATCCGGGGTCTCGCTAAAGACGCGGACGTCCGAAAACAAATCGAGCTTGTTCAAGGCTTTGACCGAGCCGGACACCTTTTGCCGTAATTCGGGCAGCAAATAGGTTTCGCCTTCACGAAACAACAAGCTATTGACGATGAGAGACCGATCAACGGTTTTATTGCCCTCGGTCTGAATGCGCTCGACCTTGACATCCTTGGGGGCATTGCGCATCAAGGAGCCACTTTGGGCCAACGCCGCAGACGGCAATACCAAGGCTGCCGCCAACAAGACCGGAAGGGTTAAAAGATTCGCCGAGGCATAGGCCAGGGCAGGAAGGAAGGATCGGAGACGCTGAAGAAGCCTGGGCAACGGTGGGTCCTGGGGGTTTTTCCTGGAAAAAGTGCCGGTAAGATAGGAAAAAAAAGGGGCCGACCCACTCGGATCGGCCCCTTTCGCCAGGTTGTTTGCGAAGTACGGCAAATGTGCCGCCCAAACGCTCGGTAGGCCTCAGACTTCCTTGGTTTCGAGAGCTTTCTCTTCCTTCTTGCTCTTGGCCGTATTCGTAAAGGTCAACTCATCCCCTTTGCGGCCAATTTTGAGCAAGCTATTGTCGGTGATTTTCCCGCGCAACATTTCTTCGGCCATCGGATCTTCTATCAGCTTTTGAATGGCACGACGTAAAGGACGAGCACCCAATTGCGGATCAAAACCACGCTCGATGATTAATTCGCGCACCGGCTCGGTGATTTGAATTTTGATTTCCCTGGAGGCGAGTCTCGACTCCAGCTCGTTCACCAAAATGTCGACAATGCGGCCCATGTCTTTTTTCTCAAGGCCACGGAAGACGACCATGTCATCCAAGCGATTGACGAATTCAGGATTGAAGGCCTTCTTCACCTCGTCACGCACCATTTTATCCATGCGCTCGTATTCGGTGTCGACGTCTTCTTTACCGAAGCCCAGGCCAGTACCCTTTTTGATGTCCTTCGCTCCCAAATTCGACGTCATGATGATGATGGTGTTTTTGAAATTCACCTTGCGGCCATAGCTGTCGGTGAGCTGGCCATCATCAAGAATTTGCAGCAAAATATTGTAGACGTCAGGATGGGCCTTTTCGATTTCATCAAGCAAAATCACCGAATAAGGCTTTTTCCGCACCTTCTCGGTCAATTGCCCGCCCTCTTCATAACCCACATATCCAGGAGGCGCACCAACCAACCGGGACACGGCGAATTTTTCCATGTATTCCGACATGTCGATGCGAATCATGGCATCGTCATTTTGGAAGAGGAAGCTGGCCAAGGCCTTTACCAATTCGGTTTTGCCCACACCGGTGGGGCCGAGGAATAAGAAACTGCCCATGGGGCGCTTAAGCGAATGCACCCCAGAGCGCGAACGTCGAATGGCGCGGGAAATGACGTCTATGGCCTTTTCCTGCCCAACCACGCGTTTGGTCAGCTCTTTTTCCATGTTGAGCATACGCTCATTCTCTTCGCTCGCCATTTTCGCCAGGGGAATGCCCGTCATCTTGGCGACGACTTCGCGAATCGACTCTTCATCGACCATGAGGCGCTCTTCGCGTTTTTGCTCGCGCCACTTTTTGCGCATATCCTCAAGCTCGTTTTTCAGACGTTCCTGATTGTCACGCAAGGCTGCGGCGGTCTCATAGTCCTGATTCTCGACCGAGGCTTCTTTTTCCTTCACCACGGCCTCAAGCTCAAGCTCTTTGGCACGCAGTTCCGGGGGAATGGAAAGCGAGGATAAACGCACGCGGGCACCGGCCTCATCAATGATATCGATAGCCTTGTCTGGCATGAAGCGATCATTGAGATAGCGATCGGAGAGCCGCACCGAAGCATCCAAGGCCGCGTCGGTATAGGTCACCTTATGATGTTGCTCATACTTGGGCTTCAGGCCCTTGATGATTTGCAAGGTATCGGTCAGGCTAGGAGGTTCCACCAAAATGGTCTGAAAGCGGCGCTCCAAGGCTCCGTCCTTTTCGATGTATTTGCGATACTCGTCGAGAGTCGTCGCGCCTATGCACTGGAACTCACCTCGCGATAGGGCGGGCTTGAAAATATTGCTGGCGTCGAGCGATCCTTCGGAACCGCCGGCACCGACTATGGTATGCAATTCGTCGATGAAGATGATGATGTTCTCATTCTTCTGCAACTCTTGCATGAGTGACTTGAGGCGCTCTTCGAATTGGCCGCGATATTTAGTGCCCGCGACGATGGACCCCATGTCGAGTGTGACCACGCGTTTGTTTTCGAGGATCTCAGGAATATTGCGCTCGACGATTTTTTGCGCCAAGCCTTCGACTATGGCCGTCTTGCCCACGCCGGGTTCGCCGATGAGCACAGGATTGTTTTTCTTGCGGCGACTGAGGATTTGAATGACGCGTTCGATTTCCTGGGCGCGTCCGATAATGGGATCGAGCTGACCCTGACGAGCAAGTTCGGTGAGGTCGCGCCCGAAATGATCGAGAAAGGGGGTTTTGCTCTTCTTACGATTGGCCGCAAAATCGGCGGTGCTCGCTGTGCCGGTTTGGGCGTCTCCGCCACGCAAAACGCGCTCGATTTCCTCTTTAACGCGATCGTATTCGACGCCGATACTGGCCAAGGCATTGGCTGCGGCCGATTCATGGTCTTTCATGAGGGCCAAAAGCAAATGCTCGGTTCCGATATATTTATGGCTCATCGAACGCGCTTCTTGCGCTGCGATTTCCAAAACTTTTTTGGCGCGCGGCGTGAACGGTATCATTTGGCCGATAGTCATCATGCCGCCGGAGCTGCTGATGGACTTCTCGATATTACGGGCCAAGTCGTCGAGATCGACGCCGAGATTTTTCAAAACCGCGACAGCGACGCCGTCGCCTTCTCGTATGAGGCCGAGAAGCAAATGCTCGGTCCCGACATAGTCATTGCCAAGCCGCACGCTCTCTTCGCGCGCCAATTGCATGACTTTTTTGACCCGGTCCGTAAACATGCCGTTCATGGTCTAACCCTTCGATGGCGAAATACCTGTTGTCCCAACGTTTTTGAGTTTCAGGTCGCCTAGGATAAAATACTCCTGGCCCACCAAAAACCCAATCACATGCAGGTGAGTAAGTCCGTCATAGCGCTTTGGATTTCTGCGCTGTCGCGACCTGCGACACCGAAGCGACCCAAAACGAAACTACGGCCCAGCTCAAAAGCTTTTCTGCATTGTACCATGCCTAAAAAGCCTTGTCGCAAGCGACTTTGCTGCCTTTTTCAAAGGACCGCAAAAGCGGGGCCAAAGCGAAGCAAGACGGATTGGGCGGAACTCAACCCGGTAATACCCAAAGCGACCGCACTATTTCGGCGCGGCGGGCATCCTCGAATCTTTGCTTTTTTTGCTGATCCATGGGTTCGGAGTGGAAGACCCAAGGACCCAAATGCGAGCTTTGGGCCAGAACGCGAATGCGTTCTATTGGCTCAAGCCAAGCAGCGTCCACGTCTTCGAGAACCACGCCGAGGCGCACAAAGGCGGCAAAACCCAAGGCTTCGTGCATGGGCAACAATTGGGCTTCGGCCAACATGCGCTGCGACCGGCGAATGCGTTCGAGCAAAACCGGCTTGTCTTTTTTCCACCAGGCCAGTCGCATTTGCCCTTCCCATAGCAACAAAGGCTGTAAAGCCTTCAAAAACCCATGTCGTAATTCCGTCGGCTTTTGACCCATGCCGCCCCGGCTGGATACACGAAAGTACCCCGCATCCAAACCACTCACGGCTCCCATGGGTTCGGGGTGAAGTAAGAGGCCAAGGGCCTGGCAACCTTCATGGGCTTGGGCGATAGCGCGCTGAGAAGTCAAAGCTGGCAAATGCAAAAGAACTTCTATTTGCTCGCCAGCACCAGACCAATGCGGATCCGAGGTTAGGAAACCGAATTTGCCAGAGTGACAAAATGTCCCACCGGAGTCTTGGAGTGCCTTTTCCAATTCCTGATTTTCCTCATCGGCCAATTTCCAGCCCGGTTCCCAGGTTAAGGCCTGCAAATGGTCGACCTCGCCCAGACGAAAGGCAAATGGCGAAGCCAAGGCTTGTGCGCCCAGAATCAAGGCTTTTTGCGCCTTGACTTGGGGAAAGGTGACGGGTTGCCAGGGTAGAAGGGTCCTTTCCCGCAAGGCTCCGAGGGCCTGGGCAGGCAAATCCGTTAATCGGGTCAGCCATTCGCCGCCTTGTGCCTTCGCCCAAGCCGTGACGATTTGCATGATTTGTAATACCTGATTCTCTTGCGCAGCAATCAAAAACGGGAATCCGGGAAAATTACGGCGAAAGGTTCGCCGGACAAAGACCGCCTGCTTGGCCAATTCTACAGCCTGACTTTCGGTAGATTGCCACAAACTTGCGGGGGCGGGCCGATTCCAGGGCAAGGTCGACTGGGCAAAGGCATCCCAATTCCAGGCTTCTCTCACGGGGAGGAACTCTCTCGCTTGGAGATTAACGCCTTAAGTCGCCCGGCTTCGACATAATCTTCTCGCCTTAGGGCATCGCCCAATTGCTCGCGCCATTGCGCCAAATTCTCCAGGTGGGATTCTGGCTCGGACGATTCGGTAAATGGCCAGGATTGTCGATATAAGGCGGGATGGGAAAGCAGCCATTCGCCGCGCAGGGCTTCTCCCAGGGATTCATAGCAATGGGCGCATCCTAAATACCGACGTGCCTGATACTCGCCCAGGGTCCAACCACAATGCACGCAAACACGAATGGGGGGCAAGGTGTCCATGTTAAGTGGTTCGGGCGACCAATTTCCCTTCGGACAAAATCAAGTTGCGCGAGGCTAGGCTGGCCAATACCGGATCATGGGTGACCACCAAAATGGCGACCCCAATTCGTTGATTGAGGTCACGTAAAAGGGCATGCAATTGGCGGGCGTTTCCAGCATCCAGATTACCGGAGGGCTCATCACATAAAAGCAAGTCGGGTTCATTCACCAAGGCGCGCGCCAAGGCCGCCCTTTGCCGCTCTCCCCCGCTCAACTCATTGGGCAAATGCCTGAGGCGTTTTTCCATTCCCACAAGGCCAAGCAATTCCATGCTACGGGCCTTGGTCTTTGCATTCAAATTGCCACCGATGCGTGCTGGCAAAAGGACATTTTCCTCGACCGTCAAATCAGGAAGCAAATGGTGAAATTGAAAGACAAAGCCAATGCCCTGATTGCGAATTCCGGAAACACGACGGTCCGAGAGATCCGTGATATTTTCGCCGCGATACCGCACCGAACCGGCGCTGGAGCGCTCCAGCAAACCGATGATATGCAATAGAGTGCTCTTCCCCACCCCGGAGGCGCCCATGATGGAAAGAAAATCCCCGGGGCAAATGGTTAAATCCAAATCGCGGAAAAGCTCGATGGTGCTGCCCGTCTCGGAGAAGGTTTTAGCTATTCCCTGAAGCTCAATGAGCGATTCGGTCGAGGCAATGTCATTCATGACGAATGGCCTCCACAGGTTCATGGCGTGAAGCCTTGAGCGCCGGCAAAATGGTGGCGAGACTGCACAAGAGATTGGTTACAACCATCACGGCAATGATGTCCTTCACATGCAATTCGACTGGCAAAACCGTGACGAAATAAACGTCTCCCGGCAATTGAATCAAACCGAATCGATGCTGTAGCCAATAGGAAAGCAAGCCCAGGCCCAGGCCCAAGATCGATCCACCGAGCCCGATAAGGGTGCCTTCAAGCATGAAAATGCGCAGGATGGAACCACGCGTGGCCCCCATGGCGCGCAAGATGCCGATTTCCCTCACCTTATCGTTCACCGCCATGACCAAGGAGGAAATGATATTGAAGGCGGCAATTAAAATGATGATGCCCAAGGCTAGGCCCACGAGGATTTTCTCATAGGCCATCCATTTGATCAAAGTTTGATTTTTCGCTTGCCAATCTAAGGCTCGCAGGGGAAAGCCCAAACGGGTTTCCAAACGATCGGCCATGACGGCGCTAGCAAAAGGGTCCTTCACCTTAACCTGCAATCCAGAAACCATGCCAGACATTCCAAATAGGGATTGAGCCTCAGTTAGGGAAACATAGGCCAAGGTCTCGTCATACTGATACATGCCTGATTCGAATAAACCGGTGACGATGAAGGTGACAATGCGGGGCGTAAACCCACTCGCAGCGATATCGCCCGAGGAAGTGAAATCGGCCATAAAGATTTTATCACCGACCTCAACGCCGAGACGGGCCGCCAAACCGTAACCGAGTATTGCGCCGGGACGCAAGCGCCCCGAAGAATCGGGCACAGGATCAAAATTATAGGCACCATAGGTCAACGTGGTCGAAAGCCCAATCACGGCCTGGCTTTGCTTGGCGTCAATGCCATAGACAACTATTCCGTCTTGACTTTTGCGGTGAGTGATAATGGTCTTGCCCATGATAAAGGGCGCTGCAGCCACCACGTCCTCTTCTGCCCGCACTTCCAGAAGTAAAGAGTCATAATGGGCGAAGGGAGCAAAACCGTGCCGAGTGATTTCAACATGGGCATCTTTGCCGATCAGCTGACGCTTCACCTCATTCTCAAAGCCATTGATGGCCGACAGCACAAAAATGAGCAGCCAAGTGCCCAAGGTCACACCCGCTGCGGAAAACAGCGAGATGACAGCCGAATGCAAATGCCGCCTTTGCGCCCACAGGTAACGGCGCGCGATAAAAGCCTCGAAGTTCAAGTAAAAAGGAAAAAGTTGAAGGTTAAAAGTGGAACGCGGAATACGGTAAATGACAACAAGGCACGCCTATTAGAGTCCATGCTTGCTCCCACCCCTACCCAGACGATTCGTGTTGCTCTTGTCTTCACTTTTAACTTTTCTTGGCTCACTTTTTATTTTGAACTTTGAACTTTTTACTTATTCCGGCTTCATTAGCGGGAATAAAAGCACGTCCTTGATATTGGGGCTGTCGGTTAAAAGCATAATCATGCGATCGATGCCGATGCCGACTCCACCGGTGGGAGGCATGCCGTATTCCAGGGCGCGTAAGAAGTCTTCATCCATGGGATGGGTTTCGTCTTCGCCCCCGCGACCGCGCTCCACCTGTTCTTCCAAGAGTTGGCGCTGGCGAATGGGATCATTCAACTCGGTATAGGCATTGCCGACTTCCCAGCCATTGATATAGGGCTCGAATTGTTCGACCAGAGTCGGGTCATTGCGATGCGCCTTGCAAAGCGGCGTGCTTTCCTTGGGATGATCGATGATGAAGACTGGGGCATCCAAATTCGGCTCGCAGGCGGCTTCAAATAATTCCTTCACGGCATTGCCCCGGAGAAATTGGCCTTTCATCTCGACGCCGCGCTTGGCGAGTTCGGCGCGCAAGCCATCATCGGAAAGCGAGTCGACCTCGACGCCGGCATATTTGGCAATGGCCTCCTTCACGGTGAGGCGCGGCCATGGCGGGGTTAAATCGAATTCCTTGCCCTGGAAAATGAAGCGAGGCGAACCATTGGCGGCAATGCAGGCGCGGCTATAAATGTTTTCGAAATGCCGCATCATGTCATTGTAGTCGGCCCAAGACTGGTAGAACTCAAGCAAGGTGAATTCGGGATTATGAGTGCGATCGATGCCCTCATTACGGAAGTCTTTGGCGAATTCAAAAACCTTGGAAAATCCGCCTACAATGCAACGCTTGAGGTAAAGCTCATTCGACACGCGCATGTACAAGGGTATGCCGAGCGCATTGTGGTGAGTCGTGAAAGGCCGGGCATTGGCACCGCCGTAAATGGGCTGCAAAATCGGGGTCTCAACTTCGAGATAGCCGTCGTCAAGCAAGTATTGGCGAATGGCTTGCATGATTCGCGTGCGCTTGCGAAAAACATCACGCACTTGATCGTTTAGCGCCAGGTCGACATAGCGCTGACGATAGCGCAATTCGACATCTTTGAACTCGTCGAAAATCACCTTTTGGCCATTCTCGTCGATCTTTTCCTTGGGAATGGGCAATGGTCTCACGGCTTTGGAAAGCAATTCCACATGGCGTGCCGACACGGAATATTCGCCGGTCTTGGTCACCATCATGATGCCACGCACGCCAACCCAGTCGCCGATGTCGAGTAGTTTGACCACCTCGAACCCGGCCTCGCCCACCTGGGTTTGCCCGAACATCACTTGCAAACGACCCTCGCCGTCTTTCAAATGCACGAAGGCGATTTTGCCTTTGAGGTTGTAGCGAATCAAGCGGCCCGCGAAGCCGATTTCCTTTTGCGAGGCCAGCAATTCCTCTTTTTGGGCCACCAAGGCCGCGCTGTCATGAGTCACATCGAAGCGATAGGGATAGGGATTGATTCCCATTTCGCGTAAGCGCTTGAGCTTGTCGAGGCGAGCCTCGACTTGGTCATTCATCTCCATGAGCTTCGATTTCCGTGGCCAAAAGGGGGGTGAAACGCTGAAAAGTAAGTACTGGCGGGGAAAAGCGAAACCGCGGGATTTCCAGACTTTCTATTTATTGAATGCGCTCGCTCAGGCTAAATCACGTTCAAGCCGAATTTCGCACTCCCCATCGACATAGGCCCATTCCGGTGTCGCCCGCAAGGCCGCCAGCAAATCGTCAAAGGCTTTGGTATCAGCAGGCGCAAATTCAAACCAAGTCAGAAAATCAAAAGGCTGTTGAATTTCCAAATCTCGGCAATGATGCAAACGGCGAGCGATGGCAGGCAAATACTGCATGCCGATTTGAATATGCCGCGAGGATTCTTCAAAAACTACGCGTCGCTCGTCTTGAGTCATGGCCCACCAGGCCGCCGATTTGCGAATGGGTATCAAGGCCGCGCAAGTGCTTGCTTCACGCCCTAAGCCTTCTTGGCGAGTCACCAAATCGGTTTTTTCCGGACGCGTGACATAGCGTTCATGACTGGTCACACCGAGCAAGCGCCACTTTGCTTCGACATTCACTCCAGGCCCGGAAACGACATCGATGCGCTCGACCGCCTCCAGGGCAGGGCCCAGGAGGGTTTTCATTTTCAGGACTTTCCAGCGCCCTTGATTTCCACCCACGAAGGCAAAGAGTCGTTCATTCATAGCCTGAAATTTAGGCGCCAACCACGGCTATTTCCCAGCGCAAGACGAGGGTGATTTAGCGACCCAATGCGTGAACGCTATGATTTTGAACTCGGATTTCCCGGCCAGAAAGCCAACGACCGGAAACCTCATAGCCGCTGCCGCTTTGCTCCCGCGACATCCTTTGGACTACAAGCCCGGCACGGCCACGTTCCACAAGCAGCCTTGTTGGTAGGCCATATTCGTTGGCGCCCAAATCAGGAGCGGCACCTTGGTAAGCCAAACCGACATTCGCCCCTTTGTCGATCAAATCGCTTCCTTGCTTTAGCTTCAGGAAGCGAAGGTCCGGCAAGCTCCCATCCGCCTTGCGAGGCCCGCCCACACCCGCGGTATCCACGCTTTCAAAGTCGGCCGACGAAATCGACACCGAAAGATTCCAGGTATTGTTGGCATCGTCTACGCCCGCATCTGAGGCCCCGCCAGAAAGCGCGGTGCCGGTAAAAGCGATATTGTTTCTCAGCACACCCATGCCAGCGTCGGCTTTTTTCGAGAGATCATAGCCAAGCAAATTGAAATTCGAAGACTTGTTATTGTAGCTGGTATTGTGGGTGTAGAAGTTGGCGACGGGATGGTGATTCTGATAAAAGCCCGCCGCCTTATTGTTGAAGCCCAGGCAAAAACGGACCGTATGCTTAGGAATTTCGCTGGGGGTGTTTGCTGGCGGCATTCCATAACCGCCGATCTTGAAGCCATTCCCATTGCCTGCACTTTGCGGAGGATTGGTCCCCGTCTTATAGCCATTGCCCCAGGCCCAGCAATTCTCCACGGTCACGGCGGCGGAGCAATTGATGAAGTCCCAGCCGTCATCGGCATTCCACCAGGCGCGGCACCCACGAAAGACATTGCCCTTGGCTGAAGCTGAGGTGACATGAACTCCGAAGCCATCCGCATTTTCCCCTGGCGTGGGATTCCCACCATCAAAGGAATTGATGTCGTAATTGTCATGGGAATCACAGTTCAGAATCAAATTATTTCCGCCCTCCTTGATAAAAAATCCGGGGCCCATATTATGATGTAAGTCAAGCTGCTCGAAGACATTGTCCCCGCCCCCGTTGACGTAAATGCACCAGTTTTCATGGGCTTGCAGAGCCGCCGACTGGGGCACGCCCTTCATTTCAAAGCCCTTGAGATGAATCCAATGTGCCGTGACCAAAACACCCTTGACCCGCTTTTGCGCCGTCAATCCATAAAAATCGAAAACCGGTTTTTCCCCCGCATAAGCGAAATAGTGTATTCGCTTTTCTGCGGAGCCGCTTTTATTCAGAGTGATGCCGGTTTCTGCCGTCGTGCTTTTAAAGAAATAGGTCCCCCCGCGAAAAAACACGGTGTCACCCGCCTGAGCCGCTTCTTGTCCCTGGGCCATGCTCGCGAAAGGACTTTCTTTGGCGCCGGAATTCTTGTCTTCGCCGGTGGGAGAAACGAAAAAGGTCGCGCCCAGGCTTTGCGAAACTAGGCCAAAAGCCAATGCCCAAAAGCCCAGGATTCGATTTGGCGGCAGCAAGGACACTCCTTCATTTCCTCAATAACCAATGTAGAGGGCATGATTCTTGGAATCATACTTGCCCAAGGTAGGCCGATTTCCGGGGCTGTGCATGAGGATTACGTTCCAAGCTGCCTC
>JAYUVP010000266.1:0-8323 GCA_043753995.1 Fibrobacterota bacterium | reverse complement strand
GGTGAAATCGGGATCCCACATTCCATTGATGCATCCGGCATTGGCGGAAAATGCCAAGGAAAAAAGGAACATCGCAATGGTATAGCGCATAGCTCACCCGCTTAAAAAAAACCGCTCGCGACACGCGAAGCTGTGGAAAATCAATTATACGCAGAAAAACTTTGGAATCACAAGTATGAAGGGAAAAGGCTAAGGGCCTAATCTATTGGAATTCGCTACGAAGCCGGGTTCCATTCACTTCAAAATTGGAAGAATTCAAAACCCGGCCCCAAGATTTCCCCCGTTTAGGACGCTTTAATTCGGAGCGGGGTTTTCTGCTTTTTTGCGGAGGACTTAAAATCGGGGTGTTCGCGCTCCATTCATCGGCGCCAATATCCGGCTTGGCGTCTCGGCTGGAACCGTCAAAATCGGTCACGACTTGACTAATGACGGTGCCCTTATCAATCGCACCCGTCGCTGCAGGCATGAGGTGGAGGTCTCCGCCAGACGTATCACGAAACCATCCTCTGACTGCCCCTGGAGCAGTTATAAAAAGGTTATTACTGCTATCCGGGGGTTCGCCCGACTGCACATACAATTTCCCCAATACCAAGTTGTTTTTTAAAACATTGCCTACCCCTCCCCTGTACATGAAAACCGTTCGGGAATAGGCTGGATTGGTCGAAAAGATGGTATTGCCTGCGATCAGTCCATGAGTGGAGTTGCAGATTTCAATGACATTGCCAACCCCGGCTACGATGAAATTATTGCGCACAATCCCACTGTCCATATCCGAAACTGCACTGGAAGGATTGCCGAAACTGATCGCTCGATCGCAACCCACGAAGACATTTCGTTCCACCACCACGTTTTTGCATTCTTTCCAAAGAAATATCCCGGCCCTGCCCCCACCATTGCGGCCGCGTATATTTTTGAAGGTGTTGTCGTGGATGCGCCAACCATTGATTTTCATCATGTCCATGCCTGCGATATAATCCCCATTGTCATACAGATTGGGTATGGAAGACGTGATGGGGGTTTTCTGCTCAAAGAGACAGTACCGGATGACGCCGTTATTGGATACGGGCGCATCGGGGCCTTTGATCGATCGCTCGCAAATATCGATGAAGTGCATATTATGAACGAGAAGGTTATGGTTCGCGCCCGACTGAATCTTCAGCCCATTGGCGCGTACCTCGGTCAGGGTGATATACGCCAGCGTCGTATTCGTAGCCTCAATTTTGATAGCTTCTTCCCCGGTATTGCTGCCAGCGAATCCCTGGCCTTTCAAAATCACTTTCGCGGGATCGCGGGAAGCACCATAGAGAGTCACGCTATCGGTACGAATGCGTAAAGGCTCGACTGAGGAAATATCGTAGGTGCCGTCCGCCAACATGATGGTGCGACCTTTGACAGCACCCGCAATGGCGGCGACCAATTCGGAGGTCGTCGAGACCTTCACCTGATTACTTGATGGCTCTAAGGTTGGAACCACCCCAGAATATGCCGCAATCACCGCAAGATAGGCCACGCCAATGATAAACGTCGGTATTTTTAACACCCTAACATCCATATCGGCCTCACTTAGTTGAATGTCCTTCCAGTCGGTGCGTACAATACACCATCGATGGAAGTGTGTAATTTTACAGTTTTTAAACCGGACTATTCAATCGAAACTTGCGGAAACAACCCCGTTCCATAAATGAGAAGCCCTCTGGTGCCTGACATTCAAAAAACCCTTTTCCTCGCGGAAAAATACCCCCCTTCCATTGGCGGAAGTTGTGGAATGTTTGCCTCAAGATTCGGACTTTTCTCAAAAAGTCAAGTCCATGTTCTGGCTGGGACGGTGGAAGGGGATACGGCTTCTGACCGTAACCTCCAATACCCGGTCAAAAGGGTTAAGATAGCGTGGAAAGGTCCCCGGGGATTTGAATGGGCCTGCGTGGGATGGCAAATGTTTCGCGCCGGTTTTTTTCTCGCTTTAAAAGCCAAGGTCCTGGAATGCGCCCGGCCCATACCTGAAGGTTTTGCGGGCTATTTCCTTTCCGTCCTATTGCGAAAGCCATTGATCGTCAATTTTCACGGGGAAGACATTTCTGTTTTGAGCAGGTATCGAGTGGAAAGGTGGGTATTAAAGCGCATCATCCATCGCGCGCGATTGAACCTGGCCAATTCCCAATTCACCGAAGGTTTAATTCAAAGCCTTTCGGGTGGTAAGGCCAGGACAGCCATTGTGCATCCTGGTTTCAATCCAAGCTCCTTGGGTAAGCCCAATGCCGAGCATATTGAAAATTTGCGTCATCAGTTTGGTAGCGGACCTATTTTGCTCACGGTTGGGCGAATCCAAAGACGCAAAGGACAGGATCAAGTCATTCGGGCCATGCCAGATCTGGTCAAGCACTTCCCAGGTATCCGATACTTGATCATCGGTTCAAACCAGGGCGGTACCGAGGGACTAGGCTCCGAATTGGAAGCCTTGGCTGCCCAATTGGGGGTCACGCAGAACATCGCCTTTTTGGGAGAGGTGAAGGCTGAAGAGCTCCCTGATTACTATTCCCTTTGCGATGCCTTTATCATGGCCAATCGTGAAGAGGGTGCAGGCGACGTGGAAGGATTCGGTATCGTTTTTCTCGAAGCAGGATCCATGGGAAAACCCGTGATTGGCGGACGCTCCGGCGGCGTTCCGGATGCGGTCCGGGACGGAGAAACCGGTTTGCTTGTAGATGGCAATTCCGTCCCAGCCATTGTCGAAGCCGTTAAAAAACTGTTCTCTGACTCGTCGTTTGCAAACGCGATGGGCTCCAAGGGCCAAACCTTCGCGGCAACCATGACGGCGGAAAACATCTTTACGCGGTATTGCGAAACCAGGAGCGCGGCGCAGTTATGATTACGCATTCGATGCGATTGTTGGCGCGCAAATTTGAATTTATGATGCGCATTCTGGCGAGTCGTGCCCTGCTCTTTTTGTATAAATCGGATTTGATCGAAACGAAATCCAAAGTCGAAAAATATTGGTCGGGTTGCGCCACTTCCTCGTCCCAAGCTTTGACTGCATTCGAAGGAATAAAGAAAAACATTCCCGACCTTAGCTGCGACAACTACTTGTCGGGAATGAAGGATGCCGAGAAGAGTCCCTTTGTTTACGAGCACCCTGACGCTCCGCACCTGAAAAAATTGCGTGATACTTTTGGCCTGGAAAAACTGGTCGCGGGCGCCGCCAATGAATACGAGGCCATGATAGTCCTCGGTACTTGGCTTGGCTCTCGATGGGATCACGGGAAAGATCCCATCCCCAGTGAAGAATTCGAGATGGATATCGTGGGTGTTATTCAATCGGGAATGCAGGGCAAGCGATATTGGTGTGAAATTGCAGCCAAGGTGGCGGTCCAAGCTTTCTCTTCCTTGGGATGGTTGGCCCGTTTAACCACCACCTCTAGGGATGGCTACTCCTGGGAACACGCTATCGTGGAAGTGTGGTCCAGCCAGTTCGCCAAATGGTTTGCCTTGGATACGGACTTCAATGTGGTTTTCGAAAACGATGGCATTCCCCTTTCAGCCTTTGAACTATGCCATGACGGGTTGGCTCTCGATAAAGCCGGTAATTTGAAAGTGCGGCCGCTTGGCGACCCAAAACCGAGCCTTCCACCGACCGATCTCCTTCCTTTCCTCGCTTATATTCACATTGATCTGCGTTCGGATTGGCATACCCGCAAACTGCGATTGGGCAGCCCCGCTGGCGGAGACTTGGCGACCTGGTGGACGGCGAGGCCTGATTTTTCAAATTTGGTCACGCCTAAAATCCGTATCGATGACCGAGGCCAATTCGACTGGCCCGTAAATATGGCCTGGGTGGTTCTGGACAGTATCCAGGTGGTCGGGGAGGAATATCAAGTCCATGCCAATCTAAGGGCTTATTCACCTCACCTCGCCAAAATGCAAGCATCCATAGACGGCGGCCCATGGAAAGATGTCCGTGATGCAACCCTTGCTGCGACCTTGGAACCGGGACGGCACTCGTTGGCCGTTCGCGTCATCGACATTAAGGGTGGCCAAGGAATGTCCAATGCGACCATGCTTTCTTTACCGATACCCACCAAGGCCCATGCTTTTTCAGGCCGTATAGGTTCAAGCTTTCACCTCAAAAGCGAATAAGATCCGATGAATAGCAACCAACAGCGCTTGTTGCACGACAGCCTAGTCGTTTCGGCTGCCAAGCATCCGGACAAGACCGCCTTGGTGATCGAAGGTATTTCTTACACCTATGGACAATTGCTCGCCTCGGCTTCTGCTTTGGCGGGGCGACTTCTCGCTGCCAAGCTCAAACGAGGCGATTGGGTCGCCGTCTATATGGACAATACTTGGCCTTGTGTGATTTCCATTTTCGGAACCTTGATGGCGGGCGGCGCCTTCATCATCATTAATCCCCAAACCAAGTCCGATAAACTCGCTTATATCCTGAATGATAGCGGTGCAGGAATACTTTTGGCCGACAGTCATTTGGCGAAGGCCTATGGACCTGCCTTAAAGGAAACTCCCGCGATACGCCTTCTTATCGCTTCAGGCAAAATTTTGGAAAGCGATTTTGAAATTGCCGCTGAGCCCTTCGACGTCGCCTTGCAGTCGCCTCCCTCCGCCCCGGTACCTGAAGTCATTCCGCTTGATTTGGCCGCGCTGATTTATACCTCGGGAAGCACGGGCAATCCCAAGGGCGTCATGATGTCGCATCAAAACATGACCTTCACCGTGGGAAGCCTCATCGAGTATTTGCGCCTAGGCCACGAAGACCGAATTTTAAATGTCTTGCCTTTGGCCTTTGGCTATGGTTTGTTTCAATTGCTGATGACGATTAAACTGGGTGCTGTCCTAGTTCTCGAACGTTCCTTCGCCTATCCCGCTCAAGTCTTAAACCGAATGAGCAGCGAAGGCATAACCGTATTTCCCGCCGTGCCCACCATTTACATGACTCTTATCGGCATGCACAACCGCGTGCCATTGAGCTTCCCCACCGTTCGTGGGATCACCAATGCCGCGGCCGCCCTCCCCTCCGAAATCGTCCCGCGCCTCGCGGAAATTTTCCCCAATGCCTCTCTATTCCGCATGTATGGCTTAACGGAATGCATGCGGGTCTGCTATCTCGAACCTGAACTGGTTGCAACCAAACCTGAAAGCGTGGGAAAAGCCATACCGGGTACCGAGGTTTTTCTGCTCGGCGAAGACGGCAAACCCGCCGGTCCAGGCGAAACGGGTACACTCTATGTACGAGGGCCGCATGTCATGCTCGGCTATTGGAATAATCCTGAGCAAAGTGCCCACATGCTCAAGCCCGGTCGCTATCCCGGCGAGAGAGTGCTTTGCACCCAGGATCATTTCAAAATGGATGCCGAAGGGTTTCTGTTTTTTCAGGGGCGCAGCGATGATATCATCAAGAGCCGCGGCGAAAAGGTCAGCCCCATCGCCGTGGAAAACTGCCTATACGGCATAACGGGCATTCGCGAGGCCGCGGTCATCGGAGTGCCCGATGCCCTCATGGGCGAAGCCATTCGGGCCTATGTCGCCCTCGAAATAGGATGCGTCTTGAGCGAGAAAGAGATTCGCGGAATTTGCCTAGCCAAGCTGGAAAGCTTTATGGTTCCCAAGGAAGTGGTCATTTTACCTGAACTGCCAAAAACAGCAACAGGTAAAATCCGAAAAAAAGATTTGAAAACCTTGGAATTAGCCTAATGCATTCGCGTTCACCTCGCCTCCCTCGCCTTGACATATCCATGAGGATTAATCACATTCTTCAGCATAACAGCCAGAAAGTTTGGTCACTTCAGGCCTAAAAGAAAAACAGCGTGATTCGAATTTTCAAAGACCTTTTCGCATATCGAGATTTGCTCTACATGATTACTTGGCGGGAAGTTTCCATCAAGTACAAGCAATCTCTCATGGGTATACTTTGGGCCATACTCATGCCCATGTTGATCGTTTTCGCCGGCATCGCGGTGAAATTCGTGATGGCCAAATTCACGGGCACCACTCTGAATTCAACGCAAATCGCCACGGTGGCTTTAAAGTCCCTGCCTTGGTCCTTTTTCATTGCCGCTTTGAGGTTTTCCACGGTCAGCTTAACGGCAAATACGCCCTTGGTCACCAAGATTTATTTCCCGAAAGAAATCTTTCCTTTCTCCGCCATATTTTCCCAACTGGTGGACTTCATCATCGCCCTAGTCATGCTGGCGGTCATTTTGATCTTTCTTAAGGTGGGAATAAGCGTCCATATCTTGTTGGTCCCGCTCTATCTCTTTTTGCTTCTCATTTTTGCCTTAGCTTGCGGCATGCTTCTTTCTGCTGCCAACCTTTTCTTTCGCGACGTCAAATACTTGGTCGAAGTGATTGTCACTTTCGCCATTTTCTTCACGCCGGTTTTTTATGAGGCCAAAATGTTGGGGGATTCGGGTAAATACCTCATGTTCAATCCGGTTGCGCCCATCCTAGAAGGCCTGAATGATTGCGTGGTGCGCCACGTCATGCCAGATCCGCAATGGCTTCTCTATACGACGGTATTTTCCTTGCTGTCTTTCCTTTTGGCCGCGGCATTCTTTAAGAAACTCGAACCCATGTTTGCCGAAAAAATCTAAGGGTATCATGTCCTCCTACGCGCTCAAAATGGAGAACGTCTCCAAAAAATTCAAGCGGGGAACGAATTTCGATTCTCTGCGCGATTTGATACCGGCCATGGTGAGATCCACCTTAAATCGGGCCAAGTCTGTTGATTTGGAGGCCAAGGAATTCTGGGCTCTTAAGGACATCAATTTTGAAGTGGGCAAGGGCGAGGCCTTAGGCATCATCGGCCATAATGGAGCGGGTAAGAGCACCATGCTCAAACTGCTTTGCGGCCTATTTCAGCCGACCACGGGTAAAATTCATGTCAATGGTCGCCTCTCTGCCTTATTGGAAGTGAGCGCCGGGTTTCACCCCGATCTCACTGGCCGCGAGAATGTGTATTTGTACGGAACCATTCTCGGCATGAGAAAAGATGAGGTTCGCAGAAAATTCAGCGAAATCGTCGAGTTTTCCGGTTTAGAAGATTTCATCGATACGCCCGTGAAGCGCTATTCCTCGGGCATGCATGCTCGCCTTGGTTTTTCGGTAGCGGCTCATCTTGAACCCGATGTCTTGATCATCGATGAAGTCCTAAGCGTCGGCGACCATGTTTTTCAGACCAAGGGCATAGAGAAAATGACTTCGGTGCTGCGCAATGGCACCACGGTTATTTTCGTTTCTCATAATTTGCGAGCCATGGCCAATCTTTGTCCCAAGAGCATTTTGCTCAGCCATGGGCAAATCATGCATGCCGGCCCGACCGATGAAACCCTTCGCCACTACATGAAAAATGTTTTGACCGGCCCTCGGGACTTGAAGGACAAAGCCGTTCACATCGGACAAGTGACGATGAATTCGGAACAGGGCGAAGCGGTACAATTCGAATCCGGCCAAAAAGCGTATATGGAAGTGGAAATCACGGCCAAAGAGGCGGTGAATAGCCTTGCGCTTGAGCTTTATCTCAAAGACGATGAATATTACAGCATATTCATCACGTCTTCGACTTTACTGGGTTTTCCCGAAATGAGTTTGAAGGCCGGGGAAACGCGCCGCTTGCGTTTCGATTTAACCTTGCACTTGGCGCCGGGAACTTATCATTCCAATGTGGTTTTATACCACCACCTGAGTCAAAAAGCCTATGACTCGGTTTTTCCCGCGACGACCTTTTATATCAGTTCCGCGGCCTATGTGCGAGGGGTAGTGAATCTTTACCCCTCGGTAACGGCTATCCCTTAACGGTCTCGTAAATCTTAAGGATTTTAGCGACATGGGGTTTGATCCCATATTGCTCATTCACCTTGGTCCATCCCGCATAGGCCAGCTTCTTTCGTAAAGCCGGATCATCAAGAAGCTTCTTGACGGATTGAAAGAGCTGTTCCGGCTTACCGGGAGGCACTAGCAATCCATTGATGCCATCGTCTATAACGTCCGGGATTCCGTTGATTCGGGTCGCCACAATCGCCTTACGGCAGGACATAGACTCGATAATGCAACGTGGCGTCGCCTCGACATAGGATGAGCAAACCAGAACATCCAGTTTTTGAATGCGCTCGACCACATTATTGACAAAGCCCCAAAAAGTCACATGGGGTTCGAGCCCGAGCTCACGAACCAGATCTTGCAATACTTGCTTGCGGCCCTGCTTCTGAATGTCATCACCTAGAAGATCGAAATGAGCTCGCACACCTGACTGTATAAGCATGGCGGCCATGCGCAGAAAATCCTCATGGCCCTTCACCGCCTGAAGGTTGGCGACGAT
>JAYUVP010000265.1:0-3581 GCA_043753995.1 Fibrobacterota bacterium | reverse complement strand
GACCAGGCCTTACATCTCTTACGCCAGGCTGAGCAAAAATCCGGGGCAGCCGGCGAAGGACAGCAAGAATGAATCTGATTTTTGATTTTTCGGGGACTTTGGCTGAAGACTCCGATTTGGCTTGGCGATTAACCGATGCCACCTTGCGCGAATTCGGTGACCCGGGATTAGATGAGGCGACTTATCGACGAGAATTTTCTTTGCCTGCCGAAGGTTTTTACCGCCGCCGCTTGCCGCAAGTCCCATTTGCGGAAATTGAAACCGTTTTTGCCCGTCTCACGCGACGCCTTTATCCCGAAGCTTTTCGCTGGGCGGCGGGGTTTGCCGAAGGCTTGCCTTGCTTGGCGCGCAAGCATGCCTTGCATGTTTTTTCGACTCTCGATACCGAGGCCTTGGAAGCCGCCTTGCTCCACTCGGGCTTGCGGGGTCATTTTCGTGCCGTGATAGGCAATGCAGGTGATAAACGGAGGACACTTGTGAGTTACCTACGCGAGAGTGGTTTGCATCCCGATGACACCGCTTATATCGGCGATACGGTGCATGACCTGGAAGCGGCGAGAGCCGCGGGTGTGGCTGGTTGGGCTGTGGCCTGGGGGCATGGACGGCGCGAGGAAATGGCCGCGCAGGCCGATTTGATATTCGACACTTTTGCCGAGCTTGAAACCGAGATGTCGCGGCGGGAATGGGTGGCGGCTAGGCTTTTCCCCGTCGCCACCGTCGGTGGGCTTTTGCTCGATGAAGAGGATTCGGTTTTTCTGGTGCGCACGCGCAAGTGGTCCGGACTTTGGGGCATACCTGGAGGCAAGGTCGATTATGGCGAAACCTTGGAGCAAGCCCTGCGCCGGGAATTGCGCGAGGAAACGGGCCTGACCGCCGGCGAAATTCGCTTTATTCTGCTGCATGACTCGGTGGAAAACCCCGAGTTTTACCGTCCTCGCCATTTTATTCTCTCGAATTATGCCGCACGGGTTGGAGGCATTCGACCCGAATTCCGCCTCAATCATGAAAGCCTGGACGGACGGTGGATGTCGGAGGCTGAGGCCATGGCTTTAAATCTCAATACGCCCACCCGCCATCTCTTTGAGGCTTATCGCCACCGCGGGGGCTGGCAAGGCCTGCAGGGAGTGCATTTTTAAGCCATGGACTGGATGCAAATTCGCGATTTGAGGCTTCGTTGCATAGTTGGTGTGCACCTGCATGAGCGCAAGGCCGAGCAGGATTTGCATCTCGATATCGATTTGGCCTTTGACTTCACCGCCGCCGCCGCCAGCGACGACTTGGCCGACACCTTGGATTATACGACCCTCACGGCCAAGCTGAATGATTGGGCACGGCGGGAAAAGTTTCAACTGATTGAAACTCTGGCCGTCCGGGCTTGCGAACTGATTCGGAAGGAGTGGCCGAGAGTACAGCGCTGTCGCGTCACCGTGAAAAAACCCATGGCCTTGCCCTTGGCTCGTCATGCCGCCGTGACCGCCGAGCGTGGAGTCGAGTCATGAAGGTGGCATGGATCACGGGCAGTGCCAAGCGCTTGGGAAAAACCCTGGCCTTGCGCCTAGCCCAAGAAGGCTATTTCACCTTCGTGCATTATTTACAGTCGCGCCCCGAGGCCGAAGCGGTATTAAAAGAAATTAGGCAAGCCGGTGGCGACGGGGCTTTGCTGAAGGGAGATGTGGGTGAGGCACGATCCGTCGAGGCCATGGCGCGCGCCATTGAAAAAAAAACTGGCCGTCTCGATTTACTGGTGCATAATGTCGGCATTTATCGCACCGGTACCATGATGGATTTGGATGCTCAGGATATGGAATCGCTTTTCCGCACCAATACCTTTAGCTTTCTGCACCTGACCCAGGCCGTCGCCAGTCTTTTTCCCGCCACGGGGGGGTGCTGTCTCACCATCGGTTATTCGGGCGTAGAGTCCTTGACGGGTACGGTGCACAATGCGACTTATTTGGCCTCGAAAACGGCCTTGCTGGTGCTTGTCAAATCGCTGGCCCTCGAATGGGCTCCCCGTAACATACGTGTCAACATGATTTCTCCGGGCATTCTAGACAATAGCGTCGAATTGCCGAAAAAAGTTTCGTCTTTTGCCCCGTTGGGCCGCCTCGGCCGCCCAGAAGACGTCGCCAATGCGGTTTGTTTTTTGGCGAGCGAAAAGGCTTCCTATATCACCGGCATGAATCTCGACGTGGCTGGCGGTTATATGCTTGAGTTGCGTACCCTCGGTCCCAAGGACTTGGCAAAATGAATCGATATTATCGACCCCGCGCGGGCCGCAAGATTTTCGGCGTCTTCGCTGGCTTGGCCCTGAAAACGGGATGGGATCCCGCCATTCTGAGGCTGGCCTTCGTTTTGATTGCCTTATTCACCGGTTTTTTCCCTGGCCTCATGGCCTATGTCATCGCCTGGGCGGTGACCGACGAAGAAAGCAATTCCGGAAATGGAACCGGAGCGGATTCTGGGCCGAGTTCTCCAGGAATGACTTGATGGCGGCCCGTCGCGCCACGGTCGCCCTGAAAGCTTCAAAGCCTTTCGTGACCGGCTATATCGAGGGGTATTATGGGCGTTACCTCCGCTGGGCTGAGCGCGGCGATTTGATTGCCCGGCTGGCGGAGAATGGTGGGTCGGTTTATTTAATCGCACCCAAGGAAGATCCCTTTCACCGGCAGCAATGGCGGACACCTTATCCCGCAGATTGGATGGCCGAGGCCAAGGCTTTGGTGCGTCAAGCGCGAACCTTGGGCGTCGAGGTCATACCGGGGATGGCGCCAGGGTTGAGCTTCGACTATACCTCGGAAAAGGATTATCGCGCCTTATTGCTCAAATTCTTGGCCTTTCAAAAAATCGGCTGCCGGCAACTCGCCTTATTGATGGATGATATTCCCGCGGTATTGCCTAAGGCTTCGCAAGGAAAATTCGCCTCTCTGGGCGAAGCCCATGGTCTATTGTTGGTCCGTTTGATTCGGGATTTAAACCTAGGCGAAGGCGGCGAAAACCTTTGGTTTTGCCCCACCGTCTATTGCAATGACTTCAGCCAGGGTGGTCCTGCTGAGGATATTTATCTCCGCGATTTGGCCGCTATCGCACCCCAAAAATCGCCCCTATTTTGGACGGGGCCGGGCATTATATCCCGACGTCTGAAGCCTTCTGATTTGCGGCCTTTGCAAAAACTTTTTCCCGGGCGTGTCATGCTTTGGGACAATCTCTATGCGAATGATTATTGCCCGCAAAAGATTTTTCTGGGGCCTTTCGCCGATAGGCCGACCGGGCTGAAAAAAAACCTCGCGGGTTTGCTTATCAATCCCACCGGACTCCTTGAGACCGACAAGTTGTACCTGGATTTGCTGGGCGCCTGGTCGCAGGGCAAGCCTCCTAAGCCAGCCTGGCAAGCGGCCATGACTAAGGCCGGCGTGCCGGCCGCCTTGCTCCCGCTGACACGTTATTTGAATTTGCCTTTGGAAAAACTGAGCCCCGCCGCATTGTCCATGGGTGCGCGGCAGCGCGCGCGCAAGCAACTCAAGCCCTTGATCTGGAATTGGAAAGCTCCGATTCAACGCGAGTGGTATCCCTATTTATTCATG
>JAYUVP010000264.1:0-10674 GCA_043753995.1 Fibrobacterota bacterium | reverse complement strand
CATTGCGGCAGATGCAAAGGAGAAGAAAACTTTGAAAAGCGCAGGCGGGGAAAGTAGCCTTTCTCATCCAGCGCTTCAAAAGGATCAAAACAACATGGCCTCCTCGGTTTCTTGGCTCGCTTGCCTTTTTCCCATACGTCAGGCGAAGAAAGACCCTGCTGCGCCGCTTTTTGCCCTAAATGTTTTTTTTCGTCTCATCTGCTTTCCTTTGGCACTTGCCCTCCCCTCTTGGTCCATGTCGACGGTTCGCCAGCGCGCCACTTTTACCACCCCCCATTTCGACATCACCGTAGCCCGTCAACATCAGGATCGAGTGCCTGAGTGGTCGGCCCAATTGGAAGCCCTTTGGCAGCACCATCACCAATTTTATCAGTTCGCGCCCAGGCAAAAAATCCAATGCGTGCTCATTGACGAAGAGGATACGCCCAATGGATTTGCCTTCGCGAATAATGCTTGGATTGTGCTTTATCTCACACCGTTGAATTTTCAATTGCGCGGCGCCACCGATTGGTTTGCCAATGTGGCCTCGCATGAATTGGCCCATGTCTTTACCTTGCAAAAAATGAAAGCGGATAGCCGCCTACTGGGGATTTCGATATTCGCGGAATGGTCTTCGGTCAAGCAGCGCCAATTTGGCCAAGCCGACTTTCTTTTCGATCCCAATTCCACGCCCGCCTGGCTCGCCGAAGGCTTGGCCCAATATGGGGCTTACCGCACTGGCGGGGATACCCTGGATGCCCATCGTCGCGCTTTGATTGAGCAAGCCAATCAAGATGGCTCCTTACATTCGCTGGCGGAAATGGCCACCTTCACCGCCGATGGTCGCCGCTCCGAAATGGTTTATGCCCAAGGCTTCAGCTTGGTCTCCTGGCTTTATCAAAGCTATGGGGATTCCTTGGTCAATCACATGATGGATATTTCGGCGCAACACGGTTGGCGGCGGGGATTTCAAAAGGCTTTCGGCCAAAGCCCCGACGAGATTTATTCGCGTTGGAAACCTACCTTGCCCAAGCGCCCCGCCCAAGTCGATGCAAGCTTTCAAAGGGTCACTCGCCCCATTCCCCAGGGCTTGGCTTATGCGGTGGAAAGCCATCCCGTTTTCGGCCCCAAGGGCGAGCTTTGCTTTTTATCCTCGCGCAGCAATGCCTATGGCATGCAGGACTTGATCTGCCAAGACCGAGGCTCCTTCCAGGAAAGAGTCATGCGCAATGTGCAGGCCCCTTTGCATTTATCCGCTGATGGCAAGTCTCTTTTGTTTCCGGCAGTGCGCGTGAAGGTGGGCACAGGTGCGCGACTGAGCAATGCTTATCGCTATGACTTTAAAACGAAAACCGTTTCCAAAATCACAGAAACCCAGGGCGTAATGGCCGTGGCGCAAGCCCGCGATGGGCGGCTATTGACCCTACAAAGCCGTGGAGGAATTTCTAAAATTGTCGCCCATCCCATTTCCAAAAAGAAAAAAAAGGCCCTGACCTTGACGGCTTTGCCGGGCCAGGATTTTCGCGACATCACGCCAGGTCGCAGCGACAGCGAATGGGTGGTCACCGTGGTGCAAGGTGTTTCCGCCGACCTTTATAGTCTCAATTCCAATTCGGGGGAATTGAAGCCTTTGCAAACCACAGCGGCCCAAGAAATCGATCCCTTTGTGGCGGATAGCGCGCTTTATTTCAGTAGCGATCGAGAAGGCTCGCATGCCATTTATCGCAGTACTGATTCCGGGCTTACCCGGCTGACGCCCTTGCAAGAACCGGCCTTCACTCCCATGGTCCGAAACGACACCCTGTTTACAACGCATTATGAAGCCAAAGGTTTTGTGCTGCGTTATGCTCCCCTGGTCGCCCAAGGTGCGACGCTACCGCCCGACACCTTGCCAGCCTCGAAGCCTATGCCGCCCCTGGCGCCACTGCCGGCCAAGGCTTTAGGCTATGATCGCACCGCCATGGAGTGGCTGGGCTATGTCCTCGATTTTGGAGTCGTCGAATATCGGGCGAGTCACACCCGAGTTCAGGTCAGCGAGGATCCATTGCGTAAAGAGAATTTCGTGCTCGACCCCTGCGGGCCTATTTCGGTAGCCGGAGGACAATCCATTTGGATGGATCCGGGACAAAACAGTCAATTCGCCCTAGCCTCCTCCCTAGGCTATTGCCACGATGGACAACTCCATTCTCAGCTCTATTTAAAGGACGCCCAATTCGCTTATACCTTGCAGACCTTTGCCCCCGACATCCTGCTTTTCGGCAATTTGGAAAATCACCTTTTTCTCCTTGGGCAGGACACGGTCAAGACTCGATTACTGACACTCTATCAAATCGCCTTGGCCCTCAATTTCAATTTGCATGACCATATCGCTTTGTCGCCCCTTTTCCTCTATCAGGGAATGACGGCCGATCTCTCCTCAGCCGGGGATAATACCGAGCACGGCCTGGGCTTGGCGGCGGGCGCGCAATTGCAATTTCAGCGCTTGGATTTCGACGTCGATGAAATTACCCAAGGATTATCGGCCAATGCCGCCGCCTTGCTAATCACCAGCGGCAACTTGCAATCCCAAGTCGAATTGGCGGCTTTCGGAAATGTGCAACATGCCCTCTTTTTGTCGGCCCAAGGACGGTTGCAAAAAAGCCTAGGTACCCAAGATGCTTTGACCACCGAGGGCTGGATTATGGCTCACCTTCGCCTGCCCTTGCGCACTCGCATTGGCTTCGGACAGGGATGGGGACCTTTGCTGCAGGGCATGACCGTGATCGCCGGTATCGGGGGAATGAGCGAAGAGTCCGAAGGCACCGATGAGGCTTTGTCGGGAATCATGAAAAGGCCGTACCCACCCAAGGTGCCGTCTTCGAGATTTTACAAGGCTATTGATTTGCCTTCGACTCAGTCCGTCAACGAAGATATTGCCCTGACCCAATTGGGATTGCAAATCAAAATCATGGGCATTTTCCCCCATGTCGCCTATTTGCGGGCCGTGATGATATCACCCATGAACGATTGGACAAGCCCCTGGTGGAGCTTTAATGTGAGTTTATAAACTCAGGATTTTCAGGCCACGCCATATTGGTCACGATAGGCCTGCATGCGATCCCAAAGAGACGGGTCGCCTTGCAAATATTGGGCACCTTTTTCGGTATTACGCAAATAGGTGAACAAGTCGACGAGTGTGGCAATGGCTGTAGTCTTGATACCCGTAGTGGCGGCGATTTCTTGTAAAGCCGATTGCTGACCGAGGCCTCGTTCCATGCGATCGACGGACACGACCAAGCCATTAGCCTTGGCCTTGCCGCCGGCTTCAATGAGCGGCAAAGATTCGCGTACCGAAGTACCCGCCGTGGTCACGTCTTCAATCAAAACAACCCTGCAGACACTCGCCATCGCTTCACGAGCATAGTCGAAGCCGACCAGAGATCCACCCTCGCCGTGATCTTTGGCTTCTTTGCGATTGAAGGTAATGGTGACATCGTGGCCATGACGCTGAAATAGGGCTTCGGCCGTGACCACAGCCAGAGGAATACCCTTATAGGCTGGCCCGAATAAATTATCCACCTCCTTGCCGTGAGCGGCATACAAGGCGTCGGCATAAAAGCGCCCCAACTCCGCTAATTGCGAAGCGCGGCGATAGGCGCCCGTATTGATGAAATAGGGGGTTTTCCGTCCGCTCTTGGTGGTGAAGTCGCCGAATTTGAGCGCCCCGCATTGCAGCATGAAGTCAATAAAGGATTGGGCGCGTTCTTGCATGTCGGACGACCTAGGAAGTCAAGGTGAAAGTCTGGCAAAAATAACAAGCGCTGAGGCTGTACTTCGTACGATTTGGGTCATGGCGATGAAGATCCATTTGCGATCTGACTCTGCCTAGACCGCAGCGGAACAACCACTCCCAGGGTTCATTGTAAATCTTGTCGCCATCGAGATTCGCCGCCGGTAACATGAAGATATGGCTGTCATGGATTTGATTTTCGGCGACGTGCAATACACGCTTGGGTTCGGAGCCCGCAATGGCTTTCTCGGCATAGCGGGCAACCTCTGCGGCCAAAACTCGCACCGGCTCACCCATGCTTTCAATAAGGCCGCCAAATATTTACAAGGCAGTCTTTTCGTAAGCTTTCGAGGCCTCAAAGCTCTCGACTCCTTGGCCATGACATTATTTCTGCAACAGAAGGCCATGCTCGATGCGCGGCATTGCCAAGTGGTTTTCGTGGATGTCCCCGCTGAAATCCTGAAATTGCTGGATGGCGCTCATCTCACCTCGGTCTTCGAAGTGGTGCCCACCTTACAGGAAGCCGAAGCGAAATATGGTGTTGCCTTGAATTGATTTCGGTTTAGTGCATTACAATTGCATTCATGCTTGACTCCAAAATCGCTCCCCCCTTGCCGCTAGACCCAGGTTCCTTTCATCCCCTGCTTCATGAATTGAATCAAGGCTATTTACGCGTCCATCGCGGCAAAGAAGAAGCCTTTTGGCGCGAGAAAATGGCGCTCCGTGCCCAGGTCCCTGGCGAATTCGCAAAACAGGAAATCGCGTGGCAAACCTTCTGTGCCAATCCCGGCTATATGCCACGCCTCCGTGAGGCCTTGGCCATTCCTTCCCTGACTGCCATCGATCGCCTTGGCCTAGAAGGCTGGCAGCGCTTCTTCACGGCGCATACCATCGAAAGCCAAGCCGCCCGCGATTTGCAAACCCGCATCGTGGGTTTGGAAGACGACCTGGCAAAGGTCCGCGGTGCCATGAAGCTGGGATATCAAGATCCGCATGGCGCGGGCTTTGTGCCAGCCAGCTCGATCAAATTGGGATTGCTTTTGCGCACCTCCCCCGACCCTGCCCTGCGCCAGGCAGCCTATCGTGGCTTGCAAAGCATTGAAGGCGAAGTGTTGCGCGGTGGATTTCTTGAAATCGTGAAGGCCCGCAATGCCCTGGGGCGCATGCTGGGCTATGAGGATTATTACGACTTCAAGGTCAGTCGCAATGAAGGGTTTTCCAAGAAACGCCTCTTCGAAATCCTGGACGACTTGGTGGCGAAAACCAGGCATGCCGGTTCGGCCGCCGTCGCCGAAGCCGAAAAGCGGCATGGTCCCATGGCTCGCGAAGGCTATAACTTGCCCTATCTCATGGCTGGCGACCTCACGGCTAAGCTCGATCCCTATTTCAGCTTCGGCGATGCGCTTCTCCGCTGGGGACGATCTTTCACCGCCTTAGGTATTCGCTATCGCGGCGCAACTCTCACTTTGGATTTACTCGATCGCTCCGGCAAGTATGAAAACGGATTTATGCATGGGCCCTTGCCCGCTTGGATGGATCGCGGAATATGGCAGCCAGCCACCATCAATTTCACCGCCAATGCCCTACCGGGCCAAATCGGATCAGGCCATCGCGCCACCGAAACCCTCTTTCATGAGGGCGGCCATGCCGCCCATTTCAGCAATATTCTCATGCCCGCGCCTTGCTTTTCCCAGGAATACGCCCCCACCTCGGTAGCGCTCGCCGAAACGCAAAGCATGTTTCTCGACAGTCTCATCGAATCACCCGATTGGGTGGCGCGCTATGCCCGTAACGCGCAGGGCACCCCCCTGCCGGCGGCCTTGTTGCGCGAAAATTTGGCTGCCCATCATCCCTGGAAGGCTTTTCAGGTGCGCGCTATGCTCACCATTTGCTATGCCGAAAAGGCGCTCTATGAAATGCCCGAAAGCGATTTGACACCGGAAAAGGTCACCGCCACCTTACGCGGCATCGAACAGGAAATGCAAGGCTTGCGGGAAGGCGTGCGACCCGTGCTCTCCGTGCCGCATTTGCTCTCAGGGGAAAGCTCGGCTTATTATCACGGCTATATCCTCGCGGAAATGGCCGTGCAGCAAACCCGGCGCTTTTTCCAAAACCGCGACGGGGTTTTGGCCGACAATCCCCAAATCGGCCGCGATCTCGCCGCCACCTATTGGGCTCCCGGAAATAGCCGCAGCTTCTTGGACTTGGTTCAGGATTTGACGGGAACGCCCTTTTCCGCCGATGCCATCGTCGAAGAGGCCACTCGTCCGCTGGATGTCGCCATGGCGGAAGCCGAAAACGATCTCACCAAGGCTTCGCAGACCGCAGCCTATTCCGGTCCCGTACAACTTGACGCCCACATCCAAGTCGTCCATGGCGATGAAATTATTGCCGACAATGAAGGGCCCGGAGGTTTCGACACCTTAGCTAAAACCTTCACCGAATGGCTCGCCCGGCGTTGAAGCCTTAGCCGAGTGTTGAAAAAGCCCTTCCCGGCAGTACAATGGTCGGGTATGTCTAAGTTCGAATGGAGACCCGCGTACTCCGTGGGCAATAGTCACATGGACGAACAGCATAAGGCCCTCATAGGCTTGATGCAAAGCTATTACACAGCCCATTTGAATCGCAATATGCAGCAAGCGCGCCAAGAATTGGCCCAGCTTCTCACCTTAACCATAAAGCATTTCCGTACCGAAGAAAGCCTCATGGAAAAGACGCATTATCCGGACTTGACCAATCACAAAAAAGAGCATGAAGAATTGCTGAAAACGGTCGAAAAGTTGGCCCAGGATTATTTACAGTCCTCCAGCAATGAAACCGCCGCCAAATTGGCCAATTTTCTAAAAACCTGGCTTACCAGGCATATTTTGGGTAGCGATAAGCAATATCAGCCCTATCTTGCCGATATCTGAAGAAGAGAGAGCGCACAACTCCCACCCAAAGCTCCGTTCACCCCATTTCCAGGGGCCGCGAAAATACCCGAAATAGCTACCCTTCCCCTTTCGCCGCAGCCCACGCCCACCGCGGATTTGCGAGCCCCCTTGAGGAAACAGCTATGCCATCCAGCCAAGTCAATATCGCCGCTCTTTACGCCTCTTTCGAGGCCACTCATGCCTATGCCCGCAAGGTCTTGGGCCAGCCCCTGACCTTGGGAGAAAAAATCCTTTGGTCGCATCTGCATGACAAACAGCAGAGCGCCATGATTCGCGGCAAGAGCTTTGCCCTGCTGCGCCCCGATCGCGTGGCCATGCAAGACGCCACAGCCCAAATGGCGATCTTGCAATTCATGCAAGCAGGCAAGCCTCAGGTGGCTGTGCCAACGACCGTGCATTGCGATCACTTGATCATCGCCCAGGAAGGTGCGAGCGACGACGTGAAAATCGCCAATGACAGCAATAAAGAGGTTTATGCCTTCTTGGCCTCCGCCGCGAAAAAATACGGCATGGGTTTTTGGAAACCGGGTTCAGGCATTATTCATCAAGTCGTTCTCGAGAATTATGCCTTCCCTGGCGGCATGATGATCGGCACGGATTCGCATACCCCCAATGCGGGCGGACTCGGCATGGTTGCCGTGGGCGTGGGTGGCGGCGATGCTGTTGATGTCATGGTTGGCATGCCATGGGAAGTGCTATATCCCAAGATCACGGGTGTGCGCCTCAAGGGCAAAATGAGTGGCTGGACTTCGGGCAAGGACGTGATTCTGAAGCTGCTCGAAATCTTGACGGTGAAAGGCGGCACTAATAAAATCATCGAATATTTCGGCGAAGGTGTGGAGACCTTGTCTTGCACAGCCCAGGCCACCATCACCAATATGGGTGCTGAGCTCGGCGCCACATGTTCGCTCTTTCCTTATCACAAGGCCATGGGCGACTATTTACGCTTGACTCGCCGCGCCGATGTGGCCGACTTGGCTGAGAAATATGCGGCCTATTTGCGCCCCGATCCCGAAGTGACGGCCGCGCCCGAGAAATATTATGACGAAGTCATCGAAATCGACTTAAGCTCGCTTGAACCCTATGTGGTCGGCCCGCACACACCCGATAAGGCTCGTCCCATTTCCGCCTTCAAGGCGGAAATCGAAAAAGAGGGTTATCCGTCCGATCTCAGCGCGGCCCTCATCGGTTCTTGCACCAATTCCTCCTATGAAGACGTGGGGCGTGCTGCCTTTGTGGCCAAGCAAGCCCTCGATAAAGGCCTGGTTTCGAAATCTCGCTTTTTCGTCAGCCCGGGTTCAGAGCAGGTTTTCGACACCACGAAACGCGACGGTTACCTCGCCACTCTTGATAATATGGGCGCGACCGTGATGGCGAATGCTTGCGGACCTTGCATCGGCCAATGGAATCGTAAGGAAATGGCCGCCGGTACGCGCAATAGCATCATAACGTCTTTTAACCGTAATTTCCGCGGCCGCCAGGACAGCAATAATGAAACCTTGGCCTTTATCGGATCGCCCGAAATCGTCACGGCGTTAGCCATTGCCGGTGATTTGCGCTTTAATCCCTTGACCGATTCTTTGAAAAGCGCCGACGGCACCTCTTTCAAATTGACGCCGCCAATAGCAGATGCCTTGCCTGCCAAGGGCTTTGCCTTTAATGACGGCGGCTTCGTCCCTCCTGCAGAAGACGGCTCCAGCGTGACTGTGGCGGTAGACAGCAATAGCCCCCGCCTGCAATTGCTCAAACCCTTCGCCCCTTGGGACGGGAAGGAAATTACTGGCTGCCGGGTGCTGGTCAAAGCCAATGGCAAATGCACCACCGATCACATTTCACCGGCAGGAAAATGGCTGGCCTTTCGCGGCCATCTCGATAAGATCAGTGACAATGCGTTCTTAGGCGCGACCAATGCCTTTGGCGGTGCCATCGGCAAGGGCAAAAATGTCGAGTCCGGCGAAACCGACAAAACATATTCCGCCATTGCCCGCGACTACCAGAAGCGTGGCCTGGGTTGGGTGGTTTTCGGTGAGGAGAATTATGGAGAAGGCAGTTCACGGGAACATGCTGCCATGTGCCCGCGTTTCCTGGGGGGGCGGGCCATCATCACTAAGAGCTTGGCTCGTATTCATGAAACCAATCTCAAGAAGCAAGGTATGCTACCCTTGCGCTTCGCCAACCCCGCCGACTATGACAAGGTGCGCGAGGACGACAAGGTGAGCATCACGGGTCTATCGAGCTTCGCTCCCGGCAAGAACCTGACCGTGACCCTAAATCATGCCGACGGCACCATTGAAAGCTTTGAAGTCGCGCATACCTTCAATGTGGAGCAAATCGCCTGGTTTAAAGCGGGTTCCGCTCTCAATCTGATTCAGTAAGGTGAGGCCTCAGCCAAATTCAAACCGCCATCCTCAGGATGGCGGTTTTTTTTTGAGTCCGAATTAGGGCATGCCATTATGCGGCGGCGGTATTTCGATATGCGGCTGCGGCGGCATTTCGATGGGTGGCGGTTTTCGAATCGAAAAGACTCCGGACCGCATAACCGTACCTCCTGCATCATTGATCAACCGTAACACGGCCGATTCAGTTACGGGCAGATTACCAAAATCCCAACCGTATTCATTGATGCCAGGGCGGGATTTAATCTCATTGCCAATAGCAGTGAAGGCTTTGCCACTATCGGCGGAAAACTGAAGGCTGAGACGTTCTTCTTTTTGCCCTTGCCAAGAAATATGCAGGTCATGACCCTGGGTCAACACTTGGCCAGTAAAGGGTATGATAAACCGCACCAAGTCCAAATTGGATGCCTCAACAGCAATCATAACGGTATCCAGACGAATCACCGACCCGACTCCGGCGGCAAGCTCGAAGCGATACAATCCGGGTTGTGAAAAGGTCACTACGGTTTTGGGTTCGGTCGGAGAGCGAAAGACGGCCATGGAACCCGGACCCTCGATTTGGCGCCATAACCAAGAGACATGTTTGCCACTTCCCAGAGAGCCTACGATTCGGCCTTCCAGAAAAGAAGGCGATTGAACGGTAGTGGAATGGTCTTCCCCTGCAAATACCGAGAAATCAGGCTCGGTTGGCTTCGGGTCCGGTGGGTTCTCCTTGCCTGAATCATCGACATTGAAATGCCCTGGGAGATGGGGATTCAATGCCTGACGAACCGGAAGCAGGTTGCCCTCGCCGGTGAGAATTTTCAAATCGAAGAGGCCCTCCGGCAATTCATCAAAGGTGAAAAGAGATTCAACCAAAACGGCGACAAAAGGCGTGCCGGGAATGAAAACCCGCTCCAGGCCTTCGCCCTTTCCATTTCGCGTAATGGCAGCTTGCACCGTGACCAAGGCTTTAGGTGAAAGCGAAACTCTGGTTAAGGTGGAATCATTCTCCCTCAAGAAGCGGTGCTTGCGCGCATCGTAGCGAAATCCCGTGGCGAAGGCCCCTTGCTTATCATCGGTACGCAAATAGACATTGAAGGCGACAAGGGAATCCAAGGGCATGGTCGCGGCTTTGAATAGGCCTTGAGAGCCGGCAAGGGAAAGCCATTGTAAAGAATCGCTGCGCGAAAAATCGAGACCTGATAGAGTCACGTAGGCGCGATTGTCTATGCGCAATGAAGCCAGGGGCTGTGCATCTAAAGCAGGATTTTGATCTTGGTTATAGAGGCTAAGGGTGCCGGAGAAGGCTGCCGGTGTGCCTGTGCTATCGGAAAAGGCTACGGTGAGTTGGGGATTGTCTACACCGGAACTGGTTCCGGCCACCCGATCAGGACCCAACCCGCAACCTTGCAATAAAAATGTTCCTAGAACCAAAATCAGAAAAGACATCCAGGCTTGAGGCCAAATTCCGACCGAAGCCGCTTTGCAAAAGGGGCGGTTCATGATTCTTTTCGTATGGTGATGTCCTCGCCCCATGCCTACATGCGGCCGGGCACCCTCAGGCGCCGCGGCCAGCCTCGCCTTCCGCCGGTCTCTGGCTATTTGGAAACAACTG
>JAYUVP010000263.1:0-11999 GCA_043753995.1 Fibrobacterota bacterium | reverse complement strand
AAAGAGTTCGACAGCAAGAAAAAATGGGTTTTTGCAATTTGTCACGGTATCCAAATCATGGTCGCCGCAGATATCGTCAAGGGACGCAATGTCACCTGCTATGAGCATGTGCGCTTCGAAGTCGAAAGCATGGGTGGAACTTTTATTCGCGAGTCGGCGATTCGCGACGGCCATTTGGTGAGCGCCCAGACCTGGCAAGATCATCCCGCTTTCTTCCGCGAGGTTTTCAAATGCCTGGAAGAGTCCGGCGCAGTCAAACCAAACTTGGTCAAGGCCTGATTCTGGCGACAAGCCTTGGAGGGCTTCGAGGTTGAAGGCCAATCGATCGAATTCCCTTACCGGAGTCGAAACCGAGCTTTCCACCGAAGCGCTCTCCAGGGCCTATGAGGAATTGTTCGAGCATATCACCGACATTCCTTTTTTCATCAAGGACGTTCACGGTAGATTCCTACGAGTCAATGGCGTCTTTGCCAAGACTTGCGGCTTCCCTTCGCCTCAGGCCATTATCGGCCGCACCGATCTCGACATTTGGCCCCGCTATTTGGCCGAAAAATACCGCAAAGACGATCAAGAAATCCTCACCACCGGCCAATCCCTCGTCAACATGGTTGAATTGGTTTATGACGGCAATAAATCCACCCACTGGTTTTCGACCACCAAAATCCCCATCAAGGATAGTAGCGGCCAAATCGTCGGCATAGCGGGTTATACCCGTGATTTGAAAAGGGTGGATGATGGTTCGCGCAATTTCACCGAAATGGGTGAAGTCTTCGACTATATCATGGCGAATTATCGCGAGCCCATTGACATTAAAAAGCTGGCCTCTCTCGCCTGCCTTTCCATCAGCCAGTTTGAACGCAAATTCAAGTCGCTTTTCAAAACAACGCCTCGACTTTATCTCATCATGGTGCGCCTGCATGCCACTTGCCGCGCTTTGGCCAATTCGGACGAAAGTATTTCCGCAATCGCCTATCGCCATGGCTTTTATGATCTCAGCCACTTGAACCGCCTATTCAAAGAACATATGGGCATGACGCCCACCCAATACCGCCGCACCTTCCGCGCAAAATCCGAAATTCCTTAAAAACTGTTTTCCCTTGGGAAATCGGGCCGATTTAGAGAGAAAAATCGATGTTGGCACCCTAACTTGGTCTTACCAATCAACCGGGTGATGACATGACTCGAAGTGCCCTCAACACTGTTTTCTTAATAGCCAGCGCGCTCGCTGGAGCGTGGTCCGCATATTCCGGGCCAGTGACCACGGTACCCTGGAATGGCCATACCGGTGCCGTCAGCTTTACCTATGACGATGCACGCTCCAGTCAAATTCCCAATTTATTGCCCCAACTGGATGCCCTGAAAATCAAGGCCACTTTTTTCATTTCCGCTACCGGAACGGGCGGGAACTTCGAAGCTCGCAAGACCGATTGGATCCAAGCCGCTAAGAATGGCCATGAATTAGCGAATCACACCAAAAGCCATGTTAATGTTCCCGCCGATCCCGATGCCTCCAGCATTATCAGCGAAATGGCCAAATACTTGCGCGCCCTCGACCCCACCGTCGAATCGCTCACCTTTGCCTATCCGAATTGCAATGTGAACGGTAAAACCGGTATCAGTTCCGAAAACTTCATCAGTCGCAGTTGCGGTCAAAACAATTTTGCTTGGGCCTCTCAACCGACGGATTGGATGAGTGTGCCAGGGTTGATTTTGACCCCTACCAATGTGAATACCGCCATCACCATGCTCAATACAGCCAAATCAGGCAATAGCTGGGTGTCCACCATAGTGCACGATGTCAAAGAGGATCCCGACTCTTATAGCCTAACCCCCGCCGACAACAAAAAAATGATCGACGCCGCCGTGGCCAATAATCTCTGGATAGACACTTATCAAAATGTCGCCGCCTATTATCGTGCCCATTTTGTCATGGATGCCGCGACGGAAAGCCTTATAGATGCGGGTTGGGGTTTGACCTGGACTTCGCCGCATCCGAAAATGCCCAAGAGCGTAAAATTGCGGGTGAAACTCGCTGCGGCCACTTTCGGATCGAAATTCACGGTGCAGCAAACCGGCGTCACGATATTACCTGAAGCCGACGGCTCTTATGTGATCGATTTCATGAAGCTTTCCTTGAAGGTGATTCAGGGAACGTCTGGAGTGAAATCACTTGCTCTCTTCCCGGATAAACTCTTTGCCCACCGGATGCGGAATGGCATTGCTTTTAGCGGAGTGCGAGGTGAAGTCGAAGCCACGGTGGTGAACGTGGACGGAACGAAACTCTTTCAGGGCCCAGTCATGAATGGTGTTGTGCCACTCGCTGAAGGGAGCGGTCATGGCCTGCTCTTCTTGACCTTGCGCGATCGCATGGGCGGGGGTACGAGGCGCGTGGTGGTGCAGGATATGCAGTGAGGGTTGGGGGTGGCGGTACGCCGTTTCGGCTCACTCTCCTAAATGCGCCTATTTGAATTTCATCCAAGAAAATTCATCCTTTGCCTTGAGTCCTCGATGAATTTGCGCCAAATCTCATTTGGCATCCACACCTTGGATAAAAATTCAGTGGCTACTTCTTCAGTCCAGCCTTTTTTTGCCTGCCCATATAGCGAAATGAATGAGGATACTCGATAGTTGGCCGCACAATGGACAAATACTTTTGAACTTCTATGAGACTCCATAACTATAAAGAAACTTTCCAAGCACTCAATAGTTGGCGCATCAAATTGAACGGGAAGATGATAATATTGCATACCCAAATTCCGGACCAATAATTCTTCATCAGCAAGCGCATAGGGAGCACCAAGCAACCCGAGATTTACGATTACCTGAAAATCATGCCTCTGTAATTCTTCGATTTGTTCTGCATTAGGTTGTCCCCCTGTAGCAATATTTTCAGAGGCTTTCAGAAAATTCTTTATTCCTAACATTTCCCCACTCCCTCACACCACCACTTCCATGGCCAGCATGGTCAAGTCATCATGCGATGGCTGATTGCCGATATAGGCTTTCACGTCTTCGAGAATGCGTTCGACCAAAGTGTCAGGAGAACCATTGGCACCGTGATTGAGCACGGTCATAAGCCTCTGCATGCCATACGGCTTGCGATCCACATTCATGGCTTCGACTAGGCCGTCGGTGAAAATGAGAATGCTGTCACCGAGAGCAAGAGGCAAGGTGACTTCGTCGATGAGCCGGGAAAAAGTGTCGCCTTCGAGCAGGCCCAGGGCGAGGCCCTTGGGTTGCACGGTAGCGGCGACTTCGCCGATACTGCCGTGGCGCAAGACCAGGGGCGGATGCCCGGCGCGGGCATAGCTCATTTGCGTGCCGTCGGCATTGATGATGAGGCAAAGCGCGGTGACAAAGGTCTTGTCGTCGAGATCGGCCGCCATGAGATCATTGACAGCGCAAAGCAGGCGCTTGGAAGATGTTTCATAGCGCGCTTCCGCGCGAAAGGTACTGCGCAGCATGGTCATGACCAAGGCAGCAGGTATGCCTTTGCCGCTTACATCGGCGATGACCACCACCCAATGGCCCGCCTTGGTGCGGAAATAATCGAGATAGTCACCGCCGACTTCATAAGCGGGAAAATAAACGCCTTTGAGATTTACATGCGGGATTTGCGGGCGCAGCGAAGGCGTGAATCGCTGTTGTATTCGCTGGGCCACTTGCAATTCGCCTTCGACGCGGGCTTTGGCCTCCAGGCTGCGCAAATTATTGGCATTGGCCAAGCTGACGGCGGCTTGGGCCGCCAGAGTTTCGACCACCACTTGCTCTTCGCGTATCCAAGCGAGAAAATCGGCGCCGCCAAAAATCTGCACGATGGCTTGGGTTTTTTCCTCGATGCGTAATGGAATCTCAGCATAGACTTCTAATGGCAGCTTGTTAAAAGGCTGCAAGGCCAGCAACCGCGCTTCGCCTTCCCGCATGGGGAAAATGCGCATGACCAGGGGATGTTTTTTAGCCAAGGGCGCCAAGGTGTTTTCCAGCGCTTCGGGATGGCCCGAAAGCAAAAGACCGGGGGATTGTTCCGCGAGTGACCAACCGCTTCCTTGCCATTCGCAAATAGCCACCTCGACGCCGGGATGCAATTTGATAAAGGCTTCGGCGATGGCCGGAATTAATTCGCGGCGATGCACGCAGAGTGCGAGCTTTTGCGCCGTGGTATTGAGGAAATGCAATTGGCGAATCTGGGTCTCCAGACGACGATTCGATTCTTGCAAGCGAATTTCATTTTCGCGCAAAGCCTTTTCGGTTTTGAGATGCTGCTTGATTTCTTGTACCAAGGCTGCCGTGCGCTCTTGCACTCGCACTTCGAGTTCATCTCGAGCCTTGCGCACGGCTTCTTCAGCCTTGAAGCGCTCCGTGACATCGCGGGATATGCCCACCAAGCCGATGATTTGGCCCTCACCGTCGCGAAAAGGAACCTTGGTGGTCGAGACCATGGTCGCGGCCTTATTGGAATAAGTCTCCTTTTCGATTTTATCGACGATAGGCACGCCGCTGCGCATGATTTCTTGTTCGTCTTCGAAAGCCTGACGGGAATGCTCTTCGGTAAAGAAATCGGCGTCGGTTTTTCCGATAGCCTCTTCGAGCTTGTCTATGCCTTCGAGATGAATGCCGCGGCTCACGCGCAGAAAGCGACTTTGCCTGTCCTTGAAATACACTGCGTCAGGAATATTCTCCAACAAGGCCTTGAGGAGAATGCTTTCCTGCGCCAGCTTGGCTTCGGCCGAGCGCAGCGAGGTGACGTCTTGCACCCAGCCATAGACGCCGATGATGTCGCCATTTTCATTGCGTAAGGGCGCGCGGGAAGTGGAAACCCAGCGGGGGGTTCCATCGGGACGCTGATCTTCCTCCAGCTTTTCCACGATTGCCTTGCCGGTTTCCATGACCCACAATTCATCTTTGCGGGCGGCCTGGGCATGTTCGCGAGGGAAATAATCAAAGTCACTTGTGCCACGAATCTCACGCAAGTCCTCTTTGCCCAGAGTGCGCAGCAAGGCTTGATTGCCCCACATGAAACGGCTTTCCTTGTCTTTCACGAAAACCACGGCGGGATGCCGCTCCAAAAGGCCGGAATGCAAGGCCTTTAATTCCCATTTTAAGATTTCGTTTTCGCGCCTGAGCTTTTCGATTTCCGCATCCATGCGAGTGGCCTTGTCTTTCATGCGTATTAGGCCCGGGGATGAGCCAGGGCATAGGTTTGCTTGAGCTTATGCACGGTCAGGTGAGTGTATTTCTGGGTAGTCGAAAGCGAAGCATGGCCCAGCATGTCCTTCACGGCCATGAGGTCAGCCCCTCTTTCGAGCAAATGGGTAGCAAAGCTATGGCGCAAGACATGCGGCGAGCTTTTGCCTTCGCGCCCCTGAGTCTTGAGCGCGGCGGTGACTTGCTTTTGCAAAATGCGCACACCCACGGGATGTCCGTTTTCGGCCACGAAAATCGGGCCTTGCTGCGAGGCATTTCCCGTTTCAGCGAGGGCATGAGCATAGTCTTGCAAGCAATGCCGCGCCGCTTCGGTGACGGGCACGGTGCGCACGCGATTGCCCTTTCCCAATACGCGCACCTGATTGTGATTGGAGGCCAAATCGCTCCACTTCAAGCCTTGCAATTCTGAGAGCCGCAGGCCCGATCCATAAAACAATTCCAAGGCCAAGCGCGTGCGCAGGGCCACCCAGCCTTCGCTTTCGCTTACGGTCGCCAGGGCTTCCCGTAAAAAGCTTTCGCCCGCCACATCCATCAAGTTTTTTTCGAGACGGGGAAAGGCCAGCGTCGCGGCGGGATTATTCGGCAAGACACCACGCTCAGCCAAATGCCGACCAAAGCTTTTCAGGCAGGCCAAGCGACGGGCTTGACTGGCTGGGGCCAGGGTTTTGCCTTGCTCCAACAAAAAAGCCTGCAAGTGGCGTCGATTCATGGCCTCTAGCGGTATGGCCTCTTCGCTCAAGCCGGGATAAGCCCCGCCTGCAAAGGCGAGCCAAGCGGACAAGTCGCGGTCATAAGCCGACAGGGTATGCGGCGAAGCATTTCTCTCCTCGCGGAGAGCGGCAAGAAAGGATGCAATGGCCTGCTTCAGCACGATGTCACCGTTTCGCCAATGAAAAAACCCAGAGTCGGGCTAAGTATAGGAAACCCCATGCCTTTACTAATTGCCCCACTTAGAGCTTGGCATATTGAATTTTCACCCCTTTTTCGTCGGCCATATCCAGGGTAAACGGCTTGATCTTTTTCTTTTCACGATTCGCCAATACCACGATGACGGGATTTTCCGGATTCTCGGGCCGATATTTGGCCACCACTCCCATAAAGCCTTGATACAGCGAGTATTTCTTGTCTTGTATCACCACGACCTTGGAGCCCACCGGGTAAATGGGAATCATGGTAATGAGATTGTCGACAATGGCGCGATTCAAATGATTACCGGCTCCCAGAATCAAAATTTTCATGGCCTCTTCCGGGGTACGGGGAGGCACGGTACCCGGGCGCGGGGCGATGAGGGAGATATAGGTGTCGGCCACCGAGGCAATTTCGGCATAGCGATGTATCATGCCTCTATCGGCCGATAAAGTTTTGACGGGCAAAGAATTGGTTCCGCGTAAACGCCGGGGATAGCCATTTCCGTCTTGCCTCTCATGATGTTGGTAGGCGACATGGGCCACGGTCAGGGGCACTTGCTCATTTTCGCGAAGAATGGCATAGCCGAAAGTCGGGTGTTCGCGCAGCAGGGCTAATTCTTCCTCATTCAGCGGCCCGGACTTTTTAAAAAGATTGTCGGACAAAATCACCATGCCAATGTCCATAAGCAGGCAACCTAGAGCCAACTCTTCGATTTCCTTCACGGGATAGCGCAGGTTTTGAGCCAGCAAAATCGAAGTGATGGTGACATCGAGGGCATGCTGATGCAGCCAGCCATTCTTATGTCGAATCGAATTGAGATTGATAGTCACGGGCTCTTTTTGCAATAAGGCTTCAAGTATGCTCTTCACGGTGTTTTTCACACGCTCCAGCACGATAATATTGCGGAACCTCTGCGGTTCAGACAACATTTTTTGCATGTCAGACAGAGACACGTCTTTTAAAGCCATGACCGCCTTGAGCAATTCGGCGTTTTCCTTCAAAACGCCTTGCACCTGATTGGCGAAATGCTCGGTGATGACTTCTTCAGGCACCACCAATTCGGTGCCCTCTTCATAGACCCAGCAACCCGACAACTCCATCGATTTCATCTTGGCGAGAATGCGTTCATTGATCAAAAATCCCGCCGCGAGCAGTAAATCACCGCTATCGCTCACCAGGGACCGCGCCAGAACCATGCCCGAACGCACTTCATGTAAAGCCAAACGAATCATGCCTTTTCATTGTCCCCCAGGATTCAGAAAAGGGTCAAGCAAAGTTCGATAAGTTGAAGAGAAAAGACTGTTTTAGAGGTCCGATTCAGTCTAAAGGCGAATGCCAAAGCAACGCCGAACTTAAAGTACGCCCCAAAGTTCCCTGCTGGCGCCAGCCTGGCCGCCAAAGCCAAGCTCCCCAGGGTAAGGCCAGCCCTAGGGAAATGGCTTGGGTTTCCCCCTGCCAAGCCAAGTCCAAACGCAAGCCCGGCCCCCAGGTATAGCGGGCCGCCCAATACGATTGGTCCGGCTCCCAGGACTGCACAGGGAGGCTAAAGGCGATTTGCCAAAGCCCCCAATCGGCATGTCGCTTCGATATCCAAGAATAAGCCAAGGCCGCGGTTGGCGATAAAGGAGCACCCAAGTCTTCAATATCCGCTGAGGTCCTAAATCCCGCCTGAAAAGGGCCGCCTCGCCAAGCCAAACCGATGGTGAAATTCCCTCCACGCCATTCCTCATGCCCTTCCCAACGGCGCTGCGACGGCTCCCAGGCCAAGCCGGCGGCAAAACCCCGACCCTGCCCGGAGAGCGCCAAGCGATAGGCCTCTTGCTCCCAAAGGCCTAGCCAGGTTTCATGGCGCCAGGCCAAACCGATTTGCCCCAAGGAGGGATTCCAAGACACATGTCCCAGGAGCGTCCAAACATCCGCTAAGCCATAGGGCTGCTCGGCGGCAAAACCCAAGGTCCACATTCGCCGGGCTTGCCATTGCACCGGGTTGGAGCTGATTGCCGCATTTCCCTCCCCCACCTCGGCAAAGGGATGAGTGATGCCGAGCCCTTGTGGACTTGACCAAAGCTCGGCTGACCCAGCGAAAGCAGAAGTCGATGCCAGGCCTAAAACCATGTAAAACCAATACTTTATTCCCGACTTTGATCCCGGGATCGATGGTTCAAGCAAATCACGTTTCATCCTCTTTCTCCCGTCACCACCACCGCCTTCATCCAAAAACGCGAGCGGTTTTTCACCTGCAGTAAATAAGGCCCGGCAGGTAATGCCCAGGCAATCAAGTCCTCCTCTTTCCAAACCCACTGGCCTGCCTGACTCGGCAAGTTTTGTGACCACATCTCTTTTCCCGAGCGCGATAAAAGCCTGATCAAACCGCCCGCAAAGGCTTGTGGCCAGGCGATGGTGCAAGTCCTTCCCTGCCCGAGAATCCAATGCGAAGTCGATAGACGGGGTTCGGTTAGGGTCTCGGGATTCCATTCGGTCTCTACACGGACGGACTCCGTTCCGGGGAGCGACGATAAAGCCGTTTGATTTCCCCTTTTACCCGGTGAGGCGAAGCCACCGCGATAAGGCGTCAATGAGGATCGAAAGCGCGGGCTAAAGGACGAGCCCACATTTTCATTTTCCTGCGACTCCCCCGGACGACCGGCAGGAACGACATAGGTGAGAGTGTCACGGTCGCCGAATATTTCGATGAGCAAGGTTTGGGCATTGGCCAAGCTGAAACCGGAAGCCTGAAGATGGCAAGGCAGGCCGGCGGCAAGCGCGGCCACCGTGTCGCGGCAAATCAGGCGAGTCGCGCCCAGGGTGTCGGACGGCATAAACCATCGCAGGGATTTGCCATTCACCCGCCCGCGCAGAGTGTCCGCCAATACCGCGGTTTCCCCGGCGGCGGTGAACTCCAAATATTCGGCGTCGGCATCCGCTGCGAAAACGGGATCGGCCAGGACTTCCGAAAGATCCCAATGCCCGCCGCGAGCCAGAGCGAGACCCGTGCAGAAAAGCAAGGAAATAAGGCTGTGGTGCATCATGGCACCTAAACTAAACGGCGCCTGATTTTGGAAATGTGAAGCCCGTCACGGGCGGAAAGGTCGGGCGACTAGCGACTCGACGACGTGAGGAGAATCGTTAAAACTTGACCAGGGAAAAGACGCGCTGGTCGGTTTTTTCAATCAGGGCCCGGCCACCCAAAGCCTCAAGCTCGACTAAAAAGGCGCAGCCCACGACCTGGCCGCCCACCCGCCTAAGCAATTCCAAGGCGGCCTGCATGGTGCCACCGGTGGCGAGTAAATCGTCCATGACCAGGACACGGTGACCCTTGACCAAGGCGTCTTTGTGAATTTCGACGCAGTCGCTGCCATACTCAAGTTGATATTCGTAACGCTCCACCAAGTGAGGCAATTTTCCCTGCTTGCGTATGGGCACAAAGCCCTTGCCCAAGCGATCGGCCAGGGCCGCACCCAGAATGAAGCCTCGGCTTTCAATACCAATGACGGTGTCGAAAGAAGCCGTGGCGAAAGCTTCAGCGAAAAGATCCGTGCTGAGCTTAAAGCCCTCCGGATCATTCCAAAGCGTGGTCACGTCACGGAAAAGGATGCCCGGCTTGGGGAAGTCGGGAATGGCGCGAATCTTGGCCCGAAGCGATTCAATGCGGCTATCCATACTTAGCTCCCGGCCTCAAGTTGGCCTGCTGACGGCAAATTCAGGCCTGCGGCGAATGTCGCCGCCGAAGGTCCAAAAAAAATTAAGCCATGTCGGGATGATACTTCTTCAAGCTTGGCGCTTGCGTGCGTATGCATTCCTTGATTTGCTGCATGAGTTCGCTGCCACCCTTGGTCTCATTGACTTGCACTAAGGGCAAATACAAGGGCGAATTCAGGAAAGCCGCCAAAGGAATGGGATTCTTGCGCGCGAAGAGCAGCTTCACAAAGGCATCGGCCTGGGCTTGCAGGGCTTGGCTCTTGGCCTTGTCTCCCGCCGCATGGGCAGCAATCAATTGCTTGAAAATCACGGCGACTTCGGGAATATTGCCCGAGGCGGTGATGACGCCCGTACCGCCGAGTTCGAGCATGGCCAAGACCCCATCGTCTTCGCCGGAAACCACGGAAAATCCATGGCGCGCGGCTTCTTTGGCGACCCGTGCCGTGTCTTCGCGATGCTTGCCCGCATCGCGGAAATTCACAGCTTGCTTGAGGCCGATGATATTGGGGTCTTCGGCCAATTGCAAAAGCGTCTCGGCTTCGATATAGCTGCTGGTGCGACCAGGCACATTGTAAATCACGATTTTGGCGCCGGTTTCGCGCGACAAGGTCAAGAAATGCGCGGCCAATCCTTCTTGCGGGGGATTGTTGTAATAACCTGTGACGCAAAGCACGGCCATTTGACCCATGCCCGACTGAATGTTCTGAATGATTTCAACACTTTCGCGGGTGCAATTGCTGCCTGCGCCGGCGATGACAGGAACGCGTCCATCGACATAGTCGAGGGTGAAGCGTATGAAGTCGAGATGCTGCTGATGGCTCACGGTGGGGCTTTGCCCCGTGGTGCCCACCGGCACCAGGCCGTCAATGCCCGCGGCAATCAAATCGTCAATCAGGCTTTTGGCCTTATTGTAGTCGATGCTGTTGCGCAGGCGCTTGGGATCGTCGTTTTTCAACGGAGTGAATAGAGCGGGTATGACACCGCGCAATTCTTGCGCGGTGCTTATGCTGCGGCGACGTGCCGGCGATGTTGGTTGGGTGGCGTTCATGTCTTGCCCCCCTCTTCCTTCTCGGGCAGCATCAATTGAGGATACTGTTCCAGAAACTTGGTGCTGTAATCGCCCTTCTCAAAGCGCGGATGTTGCAATACGCGCTTGTGCAAGGGAATGGTGGTCTTGATGCCGAGGATGACGAATTCGTCGAGGGCCCGCAGCATGCGGGCTATGGCCTCTGGGCGTGTGGGAGCATGCACGATAAGCTTGGCTATCATGCTGTCATAATTGGGCGGCACCTTATAGCCGCTATAGCAATGCGTGTCGACGCGCACGCCGAGACCGCCGGGCAAATGAAAGTCGGTGATGGTGCCGGGACTGGGTTTGAAATCGTCGAAAGGATCCTCGGCATTGATGCGGCATTCGATGCTATGCCCGCGGAATTGAATGTCCTTCTGCGTATAGGGCAAATGCTCGCCCGCGGCCACCTGCACTTGAGATCGAATCAAGTCAACACCCGTCACCATTTCCGTGACAGGATGCTCGACCTGAATGCGCGTATTCATTTCCATGAAGAAAAAGGAGCTGTCCTTGGCGTCGAAAAGGAATTCGATAGTGCCTGCATTGTAATAGCCGCAGGAAAGCGCGCCTTTGACGGCGGCCTCGCCCATTTTGGCGCGCACTTCGGGCGTCACCGCGGGGCTGGGGCTTTCTTCAATGAGCTTTTGATGGCGGCGCTGCACCGAGCAGTCACGCTCGCCGAGATAGACCATATTACCGTGCTTATCGCCGATGAGCTGAATTTCAACGTGGCGGGGCTCGGTGAAATAGCGCTCCATGTAGACCGCGCCATTACCGAAACAGGCCAAGGCTTCTGCGGTAGCCACGGGAAAATTGCGTTCGAGTTCGGCCTTATTGAGGCAAACGCGCATGCCGCGGCCACCGCCGCCCGCCGTCGCCTTCACGATGACGGGATAGCCGATTTTCTCGCCATTGACCAAGGCTTCTTCCAAGGTATGGATGATGCCATCGGATCCGGGTATGGTCGGTACCTTGGCCTTTTTCATGGTGGCCTTGGCTTCAGCCTTGTCGCCCATTGAGCGAATGGCATGCGGCGTTGGGCCAATGAAGACAATTTTATTGTCATTCACCATTTCCGCGAATTTGGCATTCTCGGAGAGAAAGCCATAGCCGG
>JAYUVP010000262.1:0-4476 GCA_043753995.1 Fibrobacterota bacterium | reverse complement strand
GGCTGGTACGGGGGATTCGACCTGGGTGCTAGCAAACCGATTGCATACTCGATTCGGAGTCAAGGCGCTCATTCTTGAAGAAAAGGTTTCCAGGTGGGTGTTCCTCAAAAAAAGAATACGCAAACAAGGGGTGATACGGGTTGCGGGCCAAATTTTGTTCATGATCTTGATTACTCCGGTATTGCGGAAAGCATCGGTTTTCAGAATTGCTGCTATACGCAAAGAGCATAAATTGAATGCCAAACCTCCGCAGGAATTTCCGGTACTTCGCGTCAAGTCCGCAAACTCTCAAGAAACCCATAAGTTGTTACGCTCCTTGGAGCCTGCGGTTGTGGTCATCAACGGTACACGAATTCTAAGTCAAGAGACGATAAGTTCTATTAATGTGCCGATGATCAACATGCATGCGGGAATTACGCCATTATTCCGTGGGGTCCATGGGGCATACTGGGCTTTAGTCGTAGGTCTACCCCAATTTAGTGGGGTCACCGTGCACCGAATTGATCAGGGAATTGATACTGGAGAAGTATTAAGGCAAGCCACCATATATCCCACGCGGGATGATAATTTCACAACCTATCCTCTTTTACAATTGGTTGCCGGGCTTCCTTTGCTTGAAGAGGTGATTGAATGTGCTCTGGCAAATCAAGAAATTCTACCTGTTACTCCTCCGCCGATGGCCTCTAGGCTTTGGCACCATCCAACCATTGCGGAATACATTTGGAACCGGGTGCGTAAAGGCGTTCGCTAATTTTTAAACTTTTACCTCAACGGTTCCCCCATGGGCCAACCCCACTCCGAAATCACTCCCGAACTCGCCACCTGGATTTCCCGCCAGCGCCTCTTCTTCGTGGCCTCCGCGCCGCTCTCAGGCGAAGGCCATGTCAACCTCTCGCCCAAGGGGCTCGATAGCTTTCGCGTGCTTGGCCCCCGCGAGGTGGCCTATCTCGATCTCACCGGCAGCGGAGCTGAAACCATGGCCCACCTTCGTGAGAATGGTCGCATTACCGTGATGTTCTGTGCCTTTGAGGGTCCCCCGCGCATTTTGCGATTGTTCGGGCGCGGCGAGTCGCATCCACTCGAATCGGAAGGCTACCAAGCCTTGCGCATGCACTTCACCGATTTTCCCGGCGCGCGTGCTATCGTGCGCATCGAAGTTGAAGCCGTGCGCAGCTCCTGCGGTTGGGGCGTGCCGCTCTATGGTGAACCGACTAATCGCGTGCTTTTGCCCGAGTGGTCTGAGAAAAAGGGCGAACAAGGACTTGAAGACTATCGCCAGGAAAAGAACCGCCAAAGCCTCGATGGCTTACCGGCTTGGGGTTGAATACCCACTTCCACATTCCCGGGTTTACTCGCCATCCTTTCAAAGGTGGCCTTCGGCGCCACCCATCCCTAATTTGGAGGAGTACATGAAAATAAAACCCGTAGCGTCCGTGGGACGAATTGTCCTATTCGCCATCGTGCTGATAACCGGCCCAGCTTTTTCTCAATCTTCGCTGAGCCAGAAATCCGATTCATCGAAATTCATAGCCGATTTTGAGGCGATGAATGCCAGGGGTGAAGCCCTCTATAAAACCGGGAGGACATTCATTTGGTCGGGCATGGCTTTGATTCCCCTGGGCCTCCTGGCCTTGGTTCCGGTCGCTTATGACGGGGCCTTTGGGATAACCGCCGCTGATCCAGGCATTGGTGGTTCCATACTCGGGGCTGCAGCGGGGCTCATCCATCTCGGAATTCCCATCATGGGGTCCGGGACGCGAAAGGAAGAGGCGGCGGCCAAGGGCCTGCATCCCGATTTCGAGGCGGCCCCATCCGGCTGGCCTGCCTATAAACAAAGCTGGAAGTGGATAGGAGCGGGTGGGGCGCTCATCGCCACCTCCTTCCCTTTCGTCATCGTGGCTGCCCTGGATAGCGATAATCAAAGGTCTGGGATAGGGTGGTTAGCAGGTTCTTTGCTTTATGGTGGCTTAACCGTCGGTGGCATCGGAATCTTGGAACAGTATTACAGCGGTTACCTCTTTTCCCGTGGCCATGCACAGGCGCGCAGTTCGTTGCTGGAGTCTGTGTCGGTCACGCTGCAGCCCATACTTAGGTTAGGGGCTCGCGGCTCGGAAACCGCAGGCCTCAGACTCAATGCCGTATTTTGATCGAGCCCATCGCATCTACCGGATGGCTTTTCCCCGGCACGAGAAAATCAATGCTCCGGTCGCCTTTGCGGTGTTCGCGGTGTAACGGTTGAATCCTACCCGCTTCAATGCCTGACGAAGGTTCCCAAGCCAACGCGGTTTGGCCAGCCTTTTGCACGGCATAGCTCAGCTTGAACCAGTCGGAGCTACGGGCCATGGGAGATAGGCGCACCTCATCAATCGATCCACGAAAGAGGCGCGAAACCGCGGTGCCGGTATATTGCGCGCCAATGCGCCAACTGCCGGGTGAGCTTTGGGCGCCGATGGCGTCGGTCGTGTCGTGAACGGCCACGCCATTGCGATAGAGTATCCACTTGGAGCCATTGTGCACGCCTGCGATATGCACCCAGGCATTGCTGTCCGAGGCGGGGGCATTGAAATGGGCATGATGCACCTTGCCATTCCAGACGCCGGTGCGATAGTCCTGGAATTCCCCCACGCGCAAGACGGTCTCGGTATTATTCGATGCAGAAGTCGAGGCGCCGTGACAAATAACAATACGGTGATTGAGCTTGCTGCGCCATTGCACCCAGGCTTCCATGGTGATGGCGCCGGAAATATCCAAGCTGGCAGGGGCGCCGAGGTTTATGTATTTGCCCCCCGTGGTCGCATAAGCATTGGAATTTTCGAAAGAGCGGGCGCGTCCGATTTGTCCGGCGGTGTCGGTAGTGCCGCTGTCTTGGCCGTCGGGAGCCTGGCCGGTGGCGTCTTTCACGGTGCCATCGAGATGCCAAACCCCGCTCCAGTTAGGAGTGCCTCCCGGCAAGGTCGGTGTGAACACCGCTGGACCGCTGGAGCTTTCCGTGGCGGCGGCATTGCCCCAAAACATTTTCACGGTTTGCGCCGCTGTGTTGGCCAAAACCGTGTCGAGCTTGACCCAAATCTCGGCTTGCTTGGCCGTGCTATTCCAGCGCTCGATTTGATGGGCCAGAGTTTGGCCATTGGCTTTGGCGAAGCGCAAATCGGCGCCATTGGCCTTAGCCGTGGCAAAGACATCGGCCTGCTCGGCCGTCAAGCGCACCAGCAGGGGAAAGGCGATTTGATTTTCCGTGATGGCTGCGCCGGTGCCCGAAGTATTCAGCGACAAGGTTTTGGAATAAGGCCAATTAGCCCAATTTTCCTGGGCCATGGTGTATTGCGCCGAAAGCGGCAGGGCCGCTCCCACGGCGATGAGTGATTTCCAAATGAAGTTAGCGATGGTGTTCAATGACTTCCCCTCTTTCATCCCAATAAGACCGACTATTTAAAAAAAAGGAGGGATAAACACCGATGAAGGTATCGTGTTCTTAGAAGCCATCGCCGCTAGCCTATCAAGGCTTTGTCCGTGCGCATTCCCAATAGGTTCCTAAGAGCTACCGCCAATTCATAGCGTAAGAAGGGTTTGCCAGAGACAATTTGCACGCCGCGCACTTGCAAACCTTCGAATTCATCGGCGCGGGCAAAGCCGGTGCATATGCCTATGGGCAAATCGGGCCGTAAAATCAAGGCAGCCTCGGCTAAATCGGCGCCACCCATGACGGGCATGGCCAAATCCGTAAGCAATAAATCATAGCCCGCGGGATTTCGTTGCAAGGCTTCGAGGGCTTGACGACCATCGCTGAAACCGAAAACCTGATAGCCCAGGCTTCGTAGCATTTCCTGCATGGCTTCACGGAGCAGGGGTTCGTCCTCGGCCAATAAAACCCTTTCGCCTTGCCCTGTAGGCAAAGGGGGAGGTTCCTCGGGAGCGTCGACCCGGCCTTCTTTCACCGGCAATAAAACGCGAAAAGTGGTGCCGCGCCCGACTTCGCTATGCACAAGGATTTGGCCGCTCAGCTTGCTCACAATGCCATGCACCACCGCCAGACCCAGGCCAGTGCCCGTGCTGCCTTCCTTGGTCGTGAAATAGGGCTCGAAAATACGATCGAGTACCGCCTTCTCCATGCCGGGTCCGGTATCGCTGAGCGTGAGCATGGCATGCAATCCGGATTTCGCATCGGGCCTATCGGCCAATTCCCCCGGCTCCAAATGCACGAGGCGCAAGGCGACGGTGAATTGCCCGCCTTGGTTTTCCATGGCTTGAAAGGCATTGATTCCGACATTCAAGATGATTTGTTGTATGTCGGCGGGTTCGGCGGAAATGAGGCCGCAATCCTCCTCCAGTTCCACACGAAGATTCGTTTTCTTCATTAAACTGGCCCGCAATAGCACGAGGGCATTTTTCACGGTAATCGTGACATTTTGTAATTTACGCTGCCCATCGACGCTGCGGCTGAATACCAGGATTTGCCGTACCACTTCCTTGGCGCGG
>JAYUVP010000261.1:0-19938 GCA_043753995.1 Fibrobacterota bacterium | reverse complement strand
AATCGTCTTCGCCCGAAAGCATTTTCTTCAGTTCAAGTTCGCGAACTTTTTCCTGAACTTGAACTGCCTGGTTGGCGAGTTCGGACAGGGTGTCCTGGTCTTTTTCCTCTTCGGCCATCTGGGCTAGGAGGTCAAGGTCTTCGCTCTCTTTATCGAGGGCTTTCCAGGCGCCAATCCAGTCTTGCAGGGTTTTCATTTGCCGCTGCACTTTTTGCGCCTTGGCCTGATCGGCCCAGAAAGCGGGGTCCTGGGCGGCGCGCTCCATCAGCGCTAGTTCTTCTTCCTTCCGGGGGACGTCAAAGATACCCCCGAAGTTTGGAGACGCGGTCTCTCAGTTGTGACGTAGCTTCCATGTGACCTCCGGCCCGAGTCGTCGCAGCAAGAGCGCGACGAGGGGCGTTCAATAGTACTAGACCAAGGTCCGCACGGGCAATCCCGCCGCCGCCAAACCGCTTTTGATTTCAGAAAGAGTATGCGTCCCGTAATGCACCATGGAGGCGATTAGGGCCGCGTCAGCATGGCCTTCGCTCAGCACCTCGGCCAAATGCCTGACTTCACCGGCTCCGCCCGAGGCAATCACGGGTATGCCCACCGCATCGGAAACCAGGCGGGTCAAATTCAATTCATAACCATTGCGCGTGCCGTCGGCATCAATGGAATTCAGGCAAATTTCCCCCGCTCCCAAGACCTCGGCTTGACGCGCCCATTCCAGGGCATCTAGCCCCATGGCTTTGCGGCCGCCTTGCACCACCACTTCATAGCCCGAAGGGCAGGCCGGGTGTTGCGAGCGCTTGGCGTCCATGCCCAGGACAATGCATTGCCGACCAAAGGCCTTGGCACCCTGGGCAATGATGTCGGGATTTCGGACGGCCAAGGAATTGACGCTGACTTTTTCGGCACCCGCCAAAAGCACCTCGCGCATATCGCTGAGGTCGCGGATTCCACCGCCTACCGAAAAAGGAATAAAGACTTTTCTCGCGACTTCGCGCACCATGCCGATATCGATGGGCCGACCTTCGGCTGAAGCCATGATGTCATAAAACACGAGTTCGTCGGCGCCTTCGAGATAGTATTGTCGGCCCATGTCGACGGGATCGCCGAGATCGACATTGCCCTCAAACTTCACGCCCTTGGTGACCTTGCGGTTACGTACGTCAAGGCAGACGATGATGCGTTTGGTGAGCATTAGGCGCGTCCATCCCACTCACAGAAATTCTTCAAAAGGCGCAATCCCGCTTGACCGCTTTTTTCAGCGTGGAATTGGCAAGCCACCACATTGTCGCGCCCCAAAATCGAAGCGAAGCGAGTATTACCATAGGTGGTTTCGGCTACCACGTCGGCTTGCATTGACGGCAGCGGATAATAGCTGTGCACGAAATAAAAGGGGCTGCCGTCGGCAATGCCCTGGAGCACTGGGTGGGGGCGCTTGAATTGCACGGGATTCCAGCCCATATGCGGGACCTTGAGACCTGGCCCTGGAGTAAATTGGCCGGTGGTGCCTGGCAAAATGCCAAGGCATTGCGTGTTTTGATCTTCCAGGCTCGAATCGAGCAAGATTTGGCAGCCCACGCAAATGCCCAGAAAGGGCTTTCCACTTTTCACATAAGCCCGTAAAGCCTCTATGAGTCCAAGCTCACGCAAGGCTTGCATAGAGGCCCCTGCGGCCCCCACACCAGGGAAAATCAAGCGATCGGCGGAGGCAATCAAGGCCGGTTCGCTGGTGATAAGCGAAGCATGACCGATTTCGGTCAGAGCATGCTGAACCGAAGTCAGGTTTCCGGCGCGATAATCAACTATGGCTATCATGGCGGATTGTCCCGGCAAAGCACGAAGCTCAGCTGCGGGTCAAAATCAAGTGTGGGTTTCCGCCTTTTGCAAGGTGGGCTTGGGCGGCGCCTGACGATGCGTGAGAGCAACTCTATCCTTTAGCGGCGAAGTTTCGGCCGGAATTTCGCCCAAAATTTCGAATCCCATATCGCGAATCATTTCGAGATCGAGATTGGCCGCTTGGCCTTCGCTTGTCAGGTAGTCGCCCACGAAAAGCGAGGTGCAAGGGTAAAGGCTCATTGCCTGCAAGCTGCGCAAATGCAATTCGCGGCCACCCGCCACGCGCAATTCTGCGGTGGGGGAAAGGAATCGGAATAGGCATAAAATTTTGAGGCAATACATCGGCGTCAATTCTTGCCGATCTTCGAAGGGCGTGCCCTTGAAAGGCATGAGAAAGTTTACCGGAATGGAGTCCACGCCGAGTTCTCGCAGGCGATAGGCGACATCGAGGACATCGTCTTGGTTTTCACCCATGCCGAAAAGCGCGCCGCTGCACGAAGACATACCCGCCGATTGCGACTTACGCACGGTGTCGAGGCGATCGGCGAAGTCGTGGGTGCTGCAAACCTCACCGTAATGGCGTTCGCTGGTATTGAGATTGTGATTGTAGGCATCAACGCCGGCGGCTTCAAGGGTTTCGGCTTGACCTTCCTTCAAGAGGCCTAGGCAAGCGCACAATTCGAGCTGGGGATATTTCTCGCGCACATTCCTTACGGCCGCGGCGACCGACTGTACGTCTTTATCAGAAGGCCCGCGCATACTTGCCACCATGCAGAGGCGGCTAGCTTTATTGGCCACGGCACGCTCAGCGGCGGCCACCACATCTTCGGACGTCATCAATTTGTATTTGTCGACAGGCGCATCCGAAACCGTGGACTGTGAACAATAATTACAGTCTTCGGGACAAATGCCGCTTTGAATATTCACTAAAAAGTTGAGCTTTACACGCTTGCCGAAATGCGTTTTGCGAACCTGAAAGGAGGCTTGCAGCAATTCCAAAATGGAATCGTTGGGCCAATTCAGAACCGCCAGCGCCTCTTCACGCGACAAATCCTCACCAACCAAGGCTTTATTTGCCAAACCTTGGGCCAACTCGGCGGTTGTGCCGGTAGCGAAAAAGGTGTCTGAAATTGAAGCGCCAGAAAGAACGGGCGCGACCGAGCGGTCCATGGAAACCTCCAGAGACCGCCAAATATAGGATAGCCAGCCTTGATGAGACCCGTTAAACGGCGAGAGTCATGCTTTCGTCGGGGGTTACGGTAATCCCATGACGCGCCGCTTCATTTAATAGCCGACTCAACTCATTTTCATGGCTGCGCCGAACGGGAGCCTCGGAAAAACGAATACGGGACTGCAATTGGAGCAATTTGCGGCGAGCCTCTTCCCTCACGGTGACCGAACTGCGTTCACGACCGACGCGACGCAAAGCTCGTGAGGCCTCGGTTTCCAATTGCATGAAAAGGCCGCTGTTCTCCTGCGGCACCTTTCCTGGGCGAAGGCGATTGCGCAAAAGCCACATGGCTAGGACTGGCATCATCCCGAGAACAAGAAAAGCGGTCATCCAGGGGTGGGCTGAAAATTGGGTGATGAGAAGGTGGCTCATGATTTTCTCCATCGTTAATCTGTAAGAGTTAGACGACTCATCGAACCGGGAGGTAACGCGAATCTTTCTGTGCAATTACAAAGGCAATTCAGGACTGTTGAAGGGCTTCTTCGGGAGAGAGAGTGACGCCTATTCGGGCCGCATCTTCCATGACGCGCATTGCACGCCGCTCGAATCGCTGTCCCGCTTCTGGGGGCAGTTGCCGCAGACGCCTTTGCATTTCACGCAATAAGGCGCGAAGTCTTTCATAACCGGCGGAATGCGGTGCATGACTCAAGTTACGCACCAACTTTTGGGCCTCGTTTAAAACCGACTGCAATGGCAAGGCTTGCTCTTCTGCCTGAAAGGAGCTCCTACGTGAGCGCAAGAAAAGCCCTATCGCCAATGCCATAAGGATTATTCCTAGCAAGGCTAAGGCCAATAAAGAGGAAGGGGAAATCGTCATAATGCCGTCCCGCGCTTGTTAAAAAACGGTTAGACGGCCACCTAGAAAAGGACGTAACTCAAAAAGCGGAAATTTATCGGCTCATCCCTTGAACATTTTTCGCCACCGCTGCCACTTTATCCGCAACGATTAACATTTGCTCGGCTTTGGCAAAGGGCCCAATAGAAAAACGCAAAACGCTTTGCGCTGAAGCGGAATCCTTTCCCATGGCCAACATGGCTTGCGATCGCTTCACCGATCCCGAGGCACAGGCTGAACCCGCTGAAACCGCTATGCCTTGCATATCGAGAGCCAAAACCATCAAATCCGAAGGGCAGCCGGGCAAGGTAACGTGTAGGGTATTCGGCAAGCAGGAAATCGCCGCACCATTGATTTGCATTTGAGGGAGCAAGGCCAATAATTGGGTCTTAAGGGCGTCTCGGCACTGCCGCATGTTTTCACGCCAAGCATCACCGTTTTGTTCCCAGGCTTGCAATGCCGCCGCTAAGCCCACGCAAGCCGCGACATTTTCGGTGCCCGCGCGAGTTTGCCTCTCCTGGGGGCCGCCGGTTTGCTGGATACGTAAAGGCGTTCCCTGGCGCACATAAAGCACGCCCGCTCCCTTGGGCCCGCCGATTTTATGGCCGGAGAGGGAAAGCAAATCGACGCCGAGATCCGTCACTTGCATGTTACCTATTTTACCCCAGGCCTGCACGCCGTCGCTGTGAAACAAGGCTCCTGCGTCATGGGCCAGGCGAGCCAAATCAGCGATGGGCTGCACGGTGCCGATTTCATTGTGGGCCCATAGCACCGAAACCAGGGCCGTTTCCGAGGGACGAGAACGCAAGAGGGCAAGCAGGGCTTCTGATGTGACTAAGCCATCCTCATTGGGAGCGACTTCGCTCAAGGCATAGCCCTGAGTCGCCAAATCCTTGGCGGTTTCTAAAACCGCCGGATGCTCGAATGCGCTAACGACTAAATGGCGGCGGGCATTGCGCTCATGGTGCATAACACCACGTAAGGCCAAGTTATCCGACTCGGTACCGCCCGAAGTGAAAAGGATTTCTTGGGGCTTGCAACCCCAATGCGCCGCGACGCTTTCGCGCGCTTCTTCTAGGAGGCGCCGGGCTTCTCGACCTTGGGAATGCAAGCTGCTGGGATTGCCATAGCCGTCGCGCCACGTTTTCGCCATGGCTTCTTGAGCTTCGGGCAAAAGCGGAGTGGCCGCATTGTGGTCAAGATAAAGGTCGTTCATCACACCCGACTGACGAGGGCAATCACATATTCGGCGCCGGCATTGGCATAGCCCGCAGCCATGACCAGGCGCGACTTCCATGAGCCCGCGAAGCAAAGCTCTTTCTCGATTTTGATGCCTTCTTCAGCGCATAATGCGCGGAAATCGGCGAGACTGAAAAGATGAATATTGGGAGTGTCGTCCCAGCGATGGGGCAAGGCCTTGGTCACGGGCATGCGGCCTTGCATGAGTAGGCTGGCGCGATTGCCGGCATGCCCGAAATTGGGAAAGGCCACCACGCCTTTTCGCGCTACCCGCAAAATTTCCCGTAGCACCATGCGAGGACGTTTCATTTCCTGCAAGGTGCGATTAAGCACGGCATAGTCGAAGGAATTATCGCGAAACATGGAAAGGCCGGCATCGACATCGGCCTGCACCACGGGCACATTATGGCGCAAACATTCGACGGCATGGGCCAAGTCAAAATCAATGCCCACACCCGTCACACCATGCCGGCGATACAAAGTATCGATGAGTTCGCCATTGCCGCAGCCGATGTCAAGAATATGGCTACCGGGTTCAATGAGCGATGCGAGCGATTTGATTTCGGAAGTGGGCGTGTGGCTACCGCGCGGGACCTCGGCGGGCTTGGGATCCTTGGCCAGAGGGCCGGCATGAGCTGGCTTTTCCAAAAAGCCATTGATCACCCGGGAAAGGTGGGCCACTTCCAGCAAAAAGGCATCATGGCCATAGGGGCTTTCCAATTCGACCAAGGACACGATTTTGCGCAAGCCCATGAGGGACTGGGCCAGTTGGCGGGTTTGGGCAGGAAAGAAAAGCCAGTCCGACGACAGGGCCACCAAAAGGAATTCGGCCTGCGATTCGCGAAAGGCGGATTCCAGCGACCCATAACGCGCTTCGATATCGAAGTGATCCATGGCCCAGGTGATATGCAAATAGCTATTGGCGTCGAAACGCTCGACGAATTTATGGCCCTGATAATCGAGATAACTTTCGACTTCGAAACCGGTTTCAAAGCGTCCAGGGTCGAGGCCGTCGCGCTCGCGGCGCCCGAATTTCTGATGCATGGCGGCGGCCGAGAGATAGGTGATATGGCCTATCATGCGTGCGAAAGCAAGACCGTCATTGGGCTTGTCCGCCTTGTCGTAATAATCGCCGCCTTGAAAATGCGAATCATTGACTATGACCTTGCGGCCGATGATTTCAAATCCGAGGGCCTGCGCCGAAAGGCTGGGTGCCGCTGCGATGCACATGCATTTGCGCACCTTGTCTGGATAAGAAATGGCCCACTGCAAAGCCTGCATTCCACCCATGGAACCGCCCACCACGGCCGCCAGCGAATCTATGCCCAGAGCCTCAAGCAAAAGGCGCTGCACCTTGACCATGTCTTCCACGGTGATAGCGGGAAATTGCGAGCCATAGGGACGACCGGTGGCTGGATTGGTTGAACCGGGGCCGGTGGTGCCTCGGCAACCGCCGAGCATGTTTTGCGCGATGACCAAATAGCGGTCGGTATCAATGGCCTTGCCGGGGCCAATCATATCGTCCCACCAACCCGCCGTTTTGTCCTCAGCGGTATGCCAGCCCGCCGCATGGGCGTCGGTGGTCAGCGGTGAGCAAATCAGAATGGCATTGCTTCGCTCGGCATTCAAGGTGCCATAGGCTTCGTAGGCTATGTCCAATTCGGGAAGCACGCCTCCCGAAACCAGCTTCAGCCCTTCGGCAGGCAGGGCAATGCGTAAAATGCGCGTCGGCACTTGCATGCGGGGGTCGCGCGGAAATGGGGTGACGCGGCGGTCATCGCTCATGCTCTTTTGTCGCTATTAAGTCGTTAAAGGCCTTGAAACCACGGCCCAATGTACATTCCAGCCCGTCATGCCCGAACTCCCCGAAGTGGAAACCATAGCCCGCGGCCTTCGCCCCCATTTGGAAGGCAAACGCATTCGCTCCATCCACTTTAGCCTGCCTCGGCTGGTGGAAGGCGAGCCTACCGATTTGCCGACCTTTTTGCGGGGCCGCACCCTGAAACGCATTGTGCGCCGGGGCAAGTATTTGTTTCTCGAACTCGACCAAGGCGCCCTCGGCGTGCATTTGGGTATGACGGGCCAACTCACCCATTCCCCACCCACCTTCGAAGAAAACCCCACCTTTCGCCGCACCGTGACCGGCATGCAAAAAGCCATCGGGGTTCATCCGGTGGACAAGCACACGCATTTGATTTTGCATTTCGCGGGCGGCGAGCGCATGCTATTCCGAGATCCTCGCACTTTTGGGCGACTCCTGCCCGTACCCGATGGCCGCTGGGAAGACCTGGCGCGCGTGAAAAGGCTGGGCCTCGAGCCCCTGGAAGGGTCTATCGCAAACTTGGCCGCAGCCTTTCCTAAAAAGTCCCATCGCAATATCAAATCCGTTTTGCTCGATCAGGCCTTTCTGGCGGGGGTCGGCAATATTTATGCCGATGAAGGCTTATTCGCCGCCGGCATTCATCCCGAGACGCCAGCCTATCTCCTCAAGCCGGATCAGGTCACATGCCTGTTACGGGAAGTTCGCGCGGCACTCAAGCGCGGCATCGCCAATCAAGGCACCACTTTTTCCGACTATCGCAAACCTGATGGCGGCAAAGGTTCGAATCAGGAGCGCCTGCAAGCCTATGGGCGCGGAGGGGAGCCCTGCCGACGTTGCGGTGCGTTGCTACGCAAAACCGTGGTGGCCCAGCGGGGAACCGTGTTCTGCCCCGCATGCCAACCCATGCCAAAAAAAACCCGACGCCATTAGAACCGGGCGCCTGCAAAAGGCGTTTTGAGACCGGCCTTAGCTCAAGCAGGCCGTCCGCGCAAGCTTTTTTTTCTGCTTTCTTCCTCGTCTCAGGGAGAAATCTCTAAAGGCTGCTTCCTCCGGCCATTTGTTGCGCGATACCCCTTGGACAAAGCACCGGCCCGAGAGCATACTTGGGGCATGGAGTCGACTGCTTCCAATGTCGAGCGCGCCATTCTGGCCCAGCTCGACAATCCCGCCAGTGAGCTCGTTCGCCGCGTGACCGAGTGCAATCAAATCGTTTTGCATAATTATCGCGCCGAAACTCCCCGCGCCTGTATTTGCGGCTTATTGGGCTGCGAGCGGGGCTTCGCCATCACCTTGATTCCCAACCAAGCGCTTTACCCCAAGTTCTGTGAACAACATCGCAGCGAGCACCGCCGACGCCTCTTTCTGGAGAGGTTCACTACGGGCGATCGATCTTCGCGGCATCAAGTACGCGTGTTTTCCGCGCCAACTTGAACGCCGCTCCCATGCTCCAGTGAAATCACGCCCGGAAATGGCGCTGGCCATCGCCTCCCTGCTGGCGCGCGCCTATGTGCGGAGCTTGCGTATTGAGGTCGTTGGGGATATTCCCCAGCGCGGTATTATTGTGCTTTGGCATGCCGATCTTGCCGTGGCCATGAAGGCCTTTGCGGGACGAGGTATTCATGTCTTGCTTTCCGCCTCCTCCGACGGGGAAATCGCCGCGCGAGCGGCCCAATCTCTGGGTTATCGCGTGCAACGCGGTAGCTCCGGAAGGCAAGGCTCGCAGGGATTACGCCGCATCGTGCGGGCCGCCAGACAATCGCCAGGCCTCATTGGCATGGCACTCGACGGGCCGCGCGGCCCCCGAGGCATGATCAAACCGGGTTCGCTGTGGCTGGCGCGCGAATTGAATTACCCACTATTGCCCATCGGCATCGCCGTTTCGGGGGGTTGGCGCCTAAATAGGAGCTGGGATCAAGCCTATTTGCCCTGGCCGTGGTTGGGACGCTCCCGGTTAGTTCTCGGTCCCGCCTTGTCGCCGACTTGCTCCGCCCTGGAATTGTCCCAGGCCAAGCATGCCGCCACCTTGGCTGCTGCAAACTAATTTTGCCCTTCGCCTGCCCAAATTCAGAGCAGGTATTGATTCGCCATTTAGGAATCCCGATCCCTTAGGAGTATGCCTTGAGCTTTGTCACCATGGTGGCTTTTGATATTGAAACCACCGGCCTCGAACCCGAGCGCGAAGACATCATTGAAATCGCGGGAAGCAAATTCACCTTCGAGCGCAAGGACGGAAAACTCGTCACCAAGGAAATCGGTTCTTTCAGCAGTTTGGCCAAGCCCACCAAGCTCATTCCCGATGACGCCATACGCATACACGGCATTACCAATGCCATGGTGGAAGACGCGCCCGACCTCAAAGGCGTCTTGCAGAATTTTCTCCGCTTCTGCGGGCTTTCGCCCATACTCGTCGCCCATAATGCTTCTTTCGACTCGGCATTTATCGCCAAGGCCGTACGCAAACATGGTTTGGTCATGCCGCAAAATCCCATTATCGACAGTCTGAAAATCGTTCGCAAAATTTTGCCGGAATATGCTTCGCATCGCCTCGGCGAAGTGGCGCGTAAACTAGGCGAACAAACCGGTATTTCCCTGAGTAAAGGCGATTTGCATCGCGCGGCCTACGATTGCCTGGTTTTGCGCGAAGTCCTTTGCGCCTGCCTTCGCAAACGCTATCAAGACAAGGACTTGGCCATGGACCAAGCCGTGCGTGCCTTGGAAAGCGTGCATGGCCAGGTTTTGCGCTTCGCTCAATTCGCTGCTTAGAGTTGGACACGATCGGCATTTAATCGCCGATTGATTTCGACGGGCTCTTACGCGGAAAACTCCCCCGCTCGCCTCCCCTAGCCCTTGATTATTGTTGTGGTAACGGGATACCCTCGGATATGCCATTCTTCGCGATATGGGGTCGCACTGCCTTTGCCTTGCTGATGTCGGCAGGCATTCCCCATTTATTGGGTTCCAAAGCGAATTCGATTTTCGCCGCCGCCACCACGCCCACCCCCGAAGAAAATTTGCGAGAAGCTGTCTCCGCGGTTTTGCTCAGGCAATATGCCGGATTGGATACCGCGGCTCTCATGCAGGCCTTGAAACAGCGCGAGCAATGGGGTGAAAGCGATGCCCGCTTCACGGAAGCCCAAGCCATTTTGCATTTCGATCAGGGACAGTGGGAGCAGGCCTTAATTCTGGTGCGCCGCATCAACCGCCCCTCGGCGACGGCTCTCGCCCTCTATGCCGAATGCATGGAAAGAAAAGGCGAGATCTATGAAGCCGCCAGCCTTCACTTGCGCGCCGGCAGGGAATTGCCTTCCGGTGACTTGGCCAAGGGCGAACATTTTCGCCGCTATTTGGAAATCTTTCCTGACAAGGCTGGAATACGATTAGAAATGGCTGCCGCCTATGCCGCTGCAGGACAGGCCCTGCAAGCCTCAGAAGCCTACCTGCGAGAAGAGGCCGCCTGGATTCAGGACCCGGTCCGCGTCAAACAAGTGATGGAAAATCTTGAATTAGGCGGCAGGCTAGGTGACCTGGAGGGGTTGCTGCGCCGTGCCCGTAACTTGCATCCTCGGGATAGCACCCTGACGGCGAAACATGCTCGATTATTGGAAAGGCTGGGCGAGAAGCACCGGGCCGCCGAAACTTGGATGGAGCTTTGGACCCAATATCCCCAAGCCGTGGAAATGGGTCCACGCGCCTTGGCCCTTTTTCAAGCGTCGGGTGATCAGGCCTCGATTCGGGCTGCCCTTGAAACTGCGGCACAATTGGAAAGTGAAAATCCGGATTGGCATTTTCGCCTAGCGCAAGCTTGCCTGCAAGGTGGGGATACGGCTTGCGCCTATCGCGAAATTCTCCCTCTGATCGCAAAGCACCGACAAAATATTGTTTTCACCGATATTCTCCTGTCCGCGCTAAATGGCGATGACCAGATCCAAGAGCACTTCACTCTACTCAAGGCCAATGTCGACCTGAATCATTCGCCTGTGACATTGCTGGCAAAGCTGGCCCGCGGTTATAGCTTGGCTCGTCAATCTGTCGACGCCTGTCGCCACTGGCTACAGGTGCGCAAGCGCGATCCCCTGGTTTTCCTCTCGCATGTGGAAGCCGCCCAGGATTTAACCGCCTGCCGCGATCGTGAAGCCAAATCCGCTCTCGCGGAATTAATGGCTAAACCCAAGCCCACTTCCGGGGCAGCCGCCGGCCTGGCTGCCGAATGGGATGCAGCCAAGGCGGCTATTGCCGCGAAGGAATACGGGGAAGCCGCCATTTGCTTGCGCCGAATTGTTGCAGTCAACCCTGAGGATCGCGCCGCCTGGGAAAGCCTTGGCAATAGCTTGGCCCTTGTCCCTGACTTGAAAGCTGCGGCCGAGCCCTTGCAGAAAGCCATCGATCTTGGAAGCGAGCAAGAGTCGGTTTTGATCAATCGTGCCCGTGCCTATCGCAATGAAGGCGAGCACGACATGGCCGAATCCATTTTGTCTTTTTTATTAGGAGAGAATCCCAAGAGCTATTTGGCTTTGATTTGGTCAGCCCATTTCGCCAAAATCGATGACGAGCCAAAGCTTGCCGAAGCGCTTTATCGTCAAGCCGACCTCATGGGATTAAGGAGCAAGGAATGGGAGGATTTGATCGAACTCGGTCTGAAATCAGCGCCTTGATTCAAAATGCAACCGGACAAAACAAAAAATAAAAGCCTCTCCCAGGAGAAGCTTTTTCAAAGAAACCAATGCGTTGACAGGAGACGCGCTTAGGCGTCCATCCAGGTTATGCGTTCAGGGATGCGGCGTTTTTCAAAGCCGCTTCGAGGCCATTCTTCGCGATATAGCGAATGCCAGCCGTGCTAACACGCAAGGTCACCCAACGTTTCTCCGAGGCCAACCAGAAGCGCTTCTTCTGAAGATTAACTTCGAAGAACTTACGGGTATGGTTCATCGCATGGGACACTTGATTGCCCTTTTGGCGTCTTTTTCCGGTCACTTCGCAAATGCGGCTCATGATAAACCTCGACCTCTTCGCTGTTCTTGAGAGGGGGAAAAGTTTACAAAACTCAGGCCAAAATGTGCAGGGGATCGAGCTTAAAACCCTAAATGCTTTAGAATCCGAGGTATGGCCGTGGTGGGCTCGGATAAAGGATGGACCCCGGAAGCCCAGTCCAAATAGGGCTGTAAATTCAACTGAAAGAGGTCAGAAAGGCTGATTTCCCGCCCTAAACCTCGACTTTCCACCACCTGCTTCAAATGTTCGTATTCCGAAAAATGCTCTCGCCCGGGAAAAACAATAGGCTTTCCATGAGCCAAAGCCTCGCCGACTAGGCCATAACCCAATTTGCCCAAAATCATGTCACAACTCGCCGTGAGATCGGCATAGGCGAAATCGGGAGTTTTTTCGATACGCCGATATTCAGGTCCGGCTCCGGGCAAATCATAAAGGCCAAGAAATTGCCAGCCATCAAAATCACCTAGGCGCGCCCAATTCACTCCCGGCAATCCATAGCTGCCGATATAGATCAAGCCCCAACGCGCCTCCGGATTCAGTGAGAAGCGTTGCGCCAAGGCTTGCCGCCTCTCCTGCCCTCGTCGCGCGAGAAGCCCAAGGGAATGGCTGGGCGGACCCAAATCCCCACCATGGTAAGGTTCCAGGCGCAAATGCATGGTCGCCAGGGCATAGTCCTGACGCATTTGCTCCAAGACATAGGTGTAAGCGGGATAGGCGGAGACATAGGGCGCGTAGATGTCGGTCCAGGCGAAATTACTGATGGCAAAGCTGGGCAAACCCGCGGCCTGGGCAATGGGAAAGGCCAGCGGCGGGATATCGCCGACCACAGCATCGACGCCGCGACGAAGCAAATCTTGAGACCAAAAGGCTATGGTCTGGTCTCGTTCGCGATGAATTTCAGCATAGCGCATCAAGGTGGCGATTCGGTCCACCTGTAGGGTGTCGGGCTGAATGCATCCGCAGTCGATTTCACAGGGAATAGGCTCGAATGTTCTTTGCAATTCCTCGCGGAAAAAGCTTAAAGGCAAGGAGGAAAAAATGCTAATCGAGACATTTGCGGGTAAGGCATTCATGATTGCCGAGGCGCGTACGCCATGCCCGAAACCATGACCCGTCAAGAAAAAAGCAATATGGCGAGGCGACATGAATCGGCACCCAGAAAAAATCGCGAAAGGTTAGGTGGACTTGGGGCCGATCAAATTTTCCGGGAGCGAGAAGCGCACATTCTCTTCCATCACCAGAAAATCTTCCGTAATCGATCCGGGGTATTCGTTTTGTATCCAACGCACCACGGCCTGAACCAAGTCTTCCGGAGCAGAAGCACCCGAGGTGAGGCCCACGGTTTGTACACCCTCAAACCACTCGCGGCGTAAATCATTGGGGCCGTCAATGAGCTTACTGGCCTTACCGAGACTTAGCCCGAGCTCTTTTAAACGGTTGGAATTGGAACTATTGAGAGAGCCCACCACCAGGAGTAAATCCACATGCGGGGCCATTTTTAAAACCGCAGCTTGCCTATTGGTGGTGGCATAGCAGAGGTCGCCTTTTTCAGGACCATTGATTTTGGGAAAGCGTGCGCGCAAGGCGGAGATGATTCCCCGCGTCTCTTCAATGGATAAGGTGGTTTGCGTGGTATAGGCCAAGGCATTTTCATCAGGCACCACGAGGGAAGCAACATCGGCCTCGGTTTCAACCAAAATCACTTCGCCATCGGGCAATTGGCCCATGGTGCCAATGACTTCAGGATGGCCTTCATGCCCGATCAGGATGATTCTGCGATCGCCTTGATTGTGGCGGCGCACCGAGGTATGAACCTTCTTCACCAAGGGGCAGGTGGCATCCACGGTCACCAAATGGCGTTGATCGGCTTCTTGATACACGGCGGTCGGAACGCCATGGGCGCTGAATATGGCCACCGCCTTTTCCGGAACTTGTTCAAGTTCATCAACGAAAATGGCGCCTTGGGCGCGCAGGCGATCGACGACATGTTTATTGTGCACGATTTCATGGCGCACATAAACCGGCGCACCGAATTTCTGAATTGCCGTTTCCACAATGCTGATGGCGCGATCGACACCAGCGCAAAACCCTCGCGGGGCAGCCAATAAGATTTTCACGTTAAGGCAAAGATAGCTCGGCCTTCAGGCGAAGAACCGCTTCGATTGCCTTTCCCGGAGCCAAAAAAGTTCTCAATTCGGCTAAAGCACCTTGCTGCTCGGCCTGCATTTCACGCCAGAATCGCTGCCAATTGGCCTCGAAGCTCTCGCCTTTCAAAGCTTGGGATAAGGTTGTCACCAAATCGCCTTGCTGCCACACCGTCAGTAAGCCCAACTCTTGCAGCCGGTCGGCCAAGGGCTGCTGTTGATGCAAATGCGGACCGGACACGAGTTGCAGCCCAAGGCGCAAAGGTTCCCAAAAGGCATGGCAGCCCACGGAATTCCAAGACCCTCCGACATAGGCCACTTGGCAACGGCGCAAATACAAGTCCGCCTGACCCAAAGCATTGACAAGCACATGCCCCTCTCCCCCGCCTTGGCTATGCAGGGCAAATCCAAGCGGCGTCAATTCGCGCCGGAAAAAGGCGAAATCTTTAGGCTTACGAGGCAAAACGCAAATGGGAGCCAAAGCCATGAGAGATGGCAATTGGGGTTTGATGCGCTTCCAATCGGAACGGTGAAGGCAATAAAGGGCTAGGCCTTTCCCCGCTGGCCGAGGCCTCGCAACCTCAAAAGGGTGCCCGGGTTTACCTAGGCTCTTGGCATCCATGCCCACGGAGACTCGTCCGGGCGCCAAGGCGCGCAAGCGATCCGCCTCCAGGGGCGATCGGGCTTGAATCCAAGTCAAGTCTTTCAACAAGGCGCGCGCGCTTCCCGGAAAGCGTTGGGCCATTTGCCAGGCTTTGTCTCCGCAACGCGCCGATACCCAAAAAGCGGGTATGCCTTGCTGAGCGGCAGCCTCCAGCCAACCGGGCCACAATTCGCTTTCATAGAGTAAAAGCTGGCTCACTCCCTGCTCGCGTAGGAAACGTCGCGCAATGCCAACATGGTCCCAAGGCGCGACCGAAACCCGCACGCCACAGCCTTGCCTTTCCAAATCGGAAACCGCACCGCGTAAGCGCTCCAAACCGGTAGCGGTTTGCGCCGTGAGTAGCAAGTGTCCGACCCAGGACGAATGCCGAAGTAATGCCAAAAGGCCAGCAGCTTCGCCCAAAGAGGCGGCATGTGCCCACAATACATCGTTTTGCTCTGGCCTTCCCGGCTCTTGAGAAAAGCGCGCGCGGGCTTCCCAGGAAGGAGGTAGAAAGCCCCGCCCAAGGTTGCGGCCGAAGAAAGCATCCCAGACCGTCAGCAGCCCGCCAAGCGCCGCCGAGGTCACACGCAAGAGACGGTAACCTAGCCAACACCCGGCTTCAAAATAGGACAGGCTTTCCTTCATCGCACTCTCATGGAGTGAAGGCCTCAGCCCGAGTTGGCACCGGCATGGGAGGGGATTGTAAATGGGGGAAGACAGGTCTCCAAAGTGCAGCCAACCAAAAAAGAAACCCTAAGGCCAAGGCATAAAAAGCGTTTCGGCCTTGGCGTTTCAGCGAACCAGGCCAATCGCTCCGCGATTTCAATCCACCTTTTTTTTGCGGGAGAAAACGCCAGCCCAAGGCGGGCACTCGTTCGCAGTATTGGCGAAAGCCGTCGCCATGCAAGGCAAGCAGGGCTTTTTCTTCGGCCAGAGCGAGGGCCGCAAAAAAGAAAAACACGGTCAAACCCAAGGCCGCAAACCCCAGCCAGGACAAGCTATTGGCGCTCACCATCAAGGCGAGGGCCGTCATAGCATTGGCGATATATAAGGGATGCCGGGTATGGGCATAGGGCCCGGTGAGGGCCAAGGTCGGGCCTTCCGGCTTGGAACCATTGGTATGCGCTCCCACATGAGCTCCGGCCCAGAATCGCAAGGCCAGGGCAATGGCCAGCAGGGCTAGGCCTTCCACACGCCATGGCGCCGGCGATAAAAGCCGCGAGATCATCAGAACTGTGACAGGAAGAAAAAGCCAATATCCACGATGGCGAAAGAGCCTTTCACCGAGGACTTCGCCGGACTTCCTCAAGCTGCGAAAAGGCATCACTCGTTCCCTGCCGCGACTCTAGCTGGCAGCATGGGAGCTTGCAATTCCAACATGTCTTCGCAAAGTTCGGGCAAAAAAGATTCATGCGCCACGACGACGCCACCGCGCCTCGGCGCCTCAGGGCCGTCGGCATTTCGCCATACCGTCAGCAATGCCGACAGCAAGTTTCGGCGGTCCTTTCCCGGCAAAAAGGAGGTGGGCTCATCGAGAAGGAGAAAGGGCGAATCGGAAAGCAAGGTGAGCAATAGGGCCAAACGCTGACGCTCGCCTCCCGACAATTCGCGGACATCCAGATTGAGGCGTCGCAGCAAGTTTGAGGTCCCTAGCAAGGTGTCGAGTTCGGCATAGCGCTGAGAATGCTTTTTTTTCTGCTGCTCGATGCGGGACAAAAATTCGCGCGGCAACCATAGCCTCTGCGGTAAATAGGCGACATTCCCGTAATCCCGCAGACTTGGCGGCCACAAGACTTGGCCCGAAAGCGGTAATTCCAAGCCGGCCAAAAGCCGTAAAAGCGTGGTCTTACCGGCGCCATTGGGGCCCGTCACTCCCGTGATACGGTGCAGGGGAAAGGTCAAATCGCAAGCTTTGAAAACATCCGCATTCGCGGTATCGGATTGCGAATAGCCGAAAGTCACTTGGCGAAGTTGAAGTGCAGGCAAAGGAAAGGTTGAGGCCGCGGCGGGCCTGCGCCGCATGGGCAAGGAACGCCAGGCTTGAATTTGTTTTTCGATTTCTCCCGCCATGGCTCGACCCGTCGCCCACTGCGGCCAGGCACGACCCAATTCTCGCACCGGCCTATAGGTCAATAGCAAGGCGCCACCCAGCACCACCCAATCCTGCAATCCCGCCGTTGATTCAGCCCAAAGATTACTGGCCCGAGAAGCCCACCAGGCAATCAAACTCAAGCCAGTGAAAAAGAAAAATTCAAGCCCGGCGGGAAAGACTTGCTGAGCCACGCGGCTTTGCCCTTCCAATTGATTTTGCCGCGCAGTTTGTCTTTGATCTTGTCCCAAGGCTTGGCTGAGCGCGCCATTGGCCATCAGGCCTTCAAGACCCTCAATCCAGGCTTCCATTTGCGATTCACCCTGCTCGCTTTCTAGACGCAAGGCAGCGGCCTGACGGCGAAGGGTGCGCGCTTTCCAGCGCGCCAGGGCATAGGCGGGAAGGCCCAGGGGCAAAAACAGCCAAGCCGCGCGGGGAGCCGCCCAAATGGCGACGGGAATCAGCAGAGCCAATTGCAAGAAGGCGCCTAAAGCTTGGCGTCCCGCCAGCGAGCCCTCGATGACGCGCGGCAAGGTCGAGGAGAGAAGCACCCGCAAGGTCACCCGCAGGTTTCGTAACTCACAAGAGACATGATGCCGACGAAAGGCCTGCTGGAGACGCAAGCGCAGCCTGCGAGCCAGGGTTGTGGCGCGTCGTGACTCCGACTCGGCCATGGCCCATTGTAAAGGAAGGCGCAGGGCGGCACAGGCCAGAAGAACAGGTAAAACCCACCAAGTGGCTCCGGTTAAACCCCAGCGAAAACCAATCAAAAAGACGGCTTCAACTCCCGCCAAGAGCATGGCCAAGCCGAGACTCGCTACCAGCGAGGGCCGGGGGGCTAGGGAGATGAGACGCGAAAAGGTGGGGTTCAAAAACGACACGAAAATCCAAGGTAACCGAGCGGATGAAACAAGCCCAGCTCCCCGATCCGCTTCACTATGAAACAAGCCTTCGGGCACAATACAAAGGATGACATAATTTTGGGACCTTCTTCTTGACGTTGCCTTATTTGCGTGATACATTGGCCCGGCGACAATTAGCAGCCGTCGACCGAGAGTGCTAAAACTTGGTCTAGGTCTTGCTAAACAGAAATTCACCAACCTGAGCGGGTTATCGCTCAATATCAAGGAGTCCATCATGGCCGTGAAGCCACTCGCCGACCGCGTTCTCGTAGAACCGCTCGAAGCCGCCGAAAAGACCGCTGGCGGTCTTTATATCCCAGACAATGCTAAAGAGAAGCCCCAGCGCGGCAAAATCATCGCCGCCGGACCTGGCAAGACCTCGGACGCGGGCACCCTCGTGAAACCCGAAGTCAAGGTCGGCGACGTTGTCCTATACGGCAAGTATAGCGGCACCGAAGTGCAAGTCGAAGGCAAAGACCTTCTGATCATGCGCGAGAGCGATATTCTCGCCATCGTCTAATTCCAAAAACAAACACGAAAATCGAAACCAGAAACCAGGAGTATTAAAATATGGCCAAGCAACTATTGTTTGACGCCGCAGCTCGCGCAGCTCTCAAGCGCGGTGTGGACAAGCTCGCGAATGCAGTGAAAATCACCCTCGGTCCTAAGGGCCGCAATGTGGTCCTCGCCAAGAGCTTCGGCTCGCCCTCGTCCACCAAGGACGGCGTTTCGGTCGCCAAGGAAATCGAGCTCGAAGACCCCTTCGAAAACATGGGCGCTCAGTTGGTGAAAGAAGTCGCTTCGAAGACTTCCGACATCGCCGGCGACGGCACCACCACCGCCACGGTTTTGGCGCAAGCCATCGTGACCGAAGGCCTGAAGAACGTCATTGCCGGTGCTTCCCCGATTGACTTGAAGCGCGGCATCGAAGCTGCTGCCGAAGCCATCGCCAAGGAAATCGAGAAAATGGCGAAGCCGGTGAAGACCAAGGACGAATGGGCCAAGGTCGCATCTATTTCCGCCAATAATGAAATCGAAATCGGCAATCTCATCGCCGAAGCCATGGACAAAGTGGGCAAAGACGGCGTCATCCAAATCGAAGAGGCCAAATCCTCTGAGACCAAGGTGCGCGTTACCGAAGGCATGCTCTTCGATCGCGGTTATGTCTCGCCTTATTTCGTCACCAATTCCGATGCCATGGAAGCCGTGCTCGAAAACGTCCTCATGCTCATCTATGACAAGAAGATCAGCAGCATGAAAGACCTTCTCCCGATTCTGGAGAAGGTCGCTCAGAGCGGCAAGCCCTTGCTCATCATCGCCGAAGATATCGAAGGCGAAGCCTTGGCTACCCTCGTGGTGAATAAGCTGCGTGGCACCTTGAAGGTTTGCGCCGTCAAAGCCCCTGGCTTTGGCGACCGCCGCAAGGCCATGCTGGAAGACATCGCCATCTTGACCGGTGGACGCGTGATTTCCGAAGAGACCGGCCTCAAGCTCGAGAACACCACCATGGACGATCTCGGCCAAGCCAAGACGGTCAATGTGGACAAGGACAATACCACCATCATCGATGGTTCGGGCAAAGCCAGCGACATCAAAGCCCGCGTGGGTCAAATCCGTCGTCAAATCGACGAGACCACCTCGGACTATGACAAAGAGAAGCTGCAAGAGCGCTTGGCCAAGCTGGCCGGCGGCGTTGCGGTAATCGAAGTCGGCGCTGCCACTGAGACCGCCATGAAAGAGAAAAAGGATCGCGTGGACGATGCCCTGCATGCTACCCGCGCCGCCGTCGAAAGCGGTGTTGTGGCTGGTGGCGGTGTTGCCCTGATTCGCGCTGCCAAGGCCCTCGACGGTCTGAAGCTCGAAGGCGACCAAGCTGTAGGCGCCGCCATTGTGCGTCGCGCTATCGAAGAACCCCTTCGTCAAATCGCCCTCAATGCCGGTGCTGAACCGTCCGTTGTGGCGAACAAGGTCAAAGAAGGCAAGGATGACTTCGGTTATAATGCCCGCACTGGCCAGTACCAGAACCTCATCGCGGAAGGCGTCATTGACCCTGCCAAGGTGACCACCACTGCCCTGCGTAATGCCGCTTCGATTGCCGGCCTCTTGCTCACCACCGATTGCTTGGTGGCCGAGAAGAAGGAAGACAAGAAGTCCGGCGGTCCCGATATGGGCGGCATGGGTGGAATGGGTGGCATGGGCGGAATGGACATGATG
>JAYUVP010000260.1:0-5389 GCA_043753995.1 Fibrobacterota bacterium | reverse complement strand
CGCCGCCGCCGATGACGGTTCGCCCGGCACCCGCTTCCGCAAGCATTTCGTGGGACTGTCCACTGCCGGCGCAAAAGGCGATTTGGCGGGCGCGGATGCCCAGGCGAAACAGGCCTTGGCCATCGCAGAAAAGGAACAATGGCCGCAGATGAAAATCGTGGTTCACATGTCGCTGGGGGCTGCGCTGGTCGGGGCCACGCGGTACGACGACGCCATCAAGAATTACGGGGAAGCGGAAAAGACCGCCCTGGCGGCCCAGGAGCAGGGCGATCCCGTGGGGGGCAAGCTCCGCGTACAGGCCAAGCTTTCCACCGCATCGGCCCAGATAGCCGCGGGCCGGTTCCCGCAGGCGGGCAAAACCTACGAGGAGACCGCGCCCTTGGCGGAAGCCAACAACGATGCGAGGATGGAATTGGAGAGCTGGCGCATGGCCGCCTATTGCCGAGAAGTCGGCAAGGATTGGGAAGGCGCGTGGAAGCTGAACTACCAGGCCTTCAAGGCGGGCGAGAAGCTGACTCCCGAGGATCGTGAGTCCTCCACTTTGCCCTATGTAGGCCAGGCCTTGACGCGCGTGAACAACAAGCTGGGCAAGACCGACGGAGCCTCCCTCAAAAAGCAGCTGGACAAGACCCTGGGCGACGGCTGGGAAAAGAAGGTCGAACGCGGAGTTGCCCCGGCATGATGCCCGCCGCCAAAATGATGGATCCCCTGCTGGGGTTGGACATCCACATGATCCAACCCCCGGGCCCGGTACCTCCCCTGCCCATCCCCCACCCTTTCGTGGGCATGCTTTTCGATCCCATGGACCTGATCCCTTTCGTGGGCGCCACCATCCTCGTCAACGGCATGCCGCGCGGCATCGCCGGCACCGCGGCCAAGGCCGTGCCCCCGCACATCCCCATGGGCGGCGTCTTCGTCCCGCCTCCGCCCGGCAACGAGGGCGAAATGTTCATGGGCAGCGCCACGGTGCAGATGGACGGGGATCCCGCCAGCTATATGTTCTTGCCTGCCCTCACCTGCCAGACCATCGGCATGCCGGCGCCTTTCCGCATGAATCCGAAGAAGAAGACGAAGATGAAGTCCCTGCAGTTGCCCCTCAGCGTGGTACTGCCCATTCCCATGGGCATGCCGGTGCTGGTGGGCGGGCCGCCCACGATTTCCATGATGGGGATGCTGCAGAAACTCGGCATGGCCGCCCTGGGCAAGGCTTTCGCGAAGTGGCGGAAATTCGCGAAGGGGAGCAAGCGCGCCAAGGCCATCTCCAGGCGTATCCAAAATGCCGCCAAAGCCGCCATGGACAAGCTCGGGGTTCCCCATAATATGCGCGCCATGGTGCATAAGGCAATATGCACGGTCACGGGCCACCCTGTAGACGTGGCCACCGGCAAGGTCTTTACCGACACCGTCGACTTTTCCTTGCCAGGGCCCATTCCGTTGATCTGGGAACGTACCTGGTATAGCACCTCGGTTTATCATGGGCCAATTGGCCATGGCTGGCATCATGCCTATGACCTCGCCTTGATGGAAGACGGGCATGCGGTGGCCGTGCGCATGGCCGATGGGCGCCCCGTGGGCTTCCCGTCCCTAAAGCCCGGGGAAAGCTTTTACCAAAGGCAAGACAAGCTCACGCTGGGGCGCGATGACAAGGGTTACTTCCTGGATACCCCGGGGCATCTTCGTTACCGCTTCGGCGCCAAGCTGACCGATGGGTCGCAACCCTTGTCCCGCTTGGAAAACCGCGACGGCTTTGCCATCGTCTTTACGCGGGATAACCAGGGCCATCTCGCCACTATCACCGATAGCGCCGGCCGGCGGGTCTTTGTCCAATGCGATTCATTGGGACGCATCCTTACCCTGGAGACCGCCCATCCCGATAACCCGCGCATGCGATTGCCGCTCGCGCGTTACCGCTATGGCGAAACCGGCGACCTGCTCCAGGCGACCGATGCCTTGGGGCATGCCTGGCATTATCACTATGCCGGGCATTTGCTCACCCAGGAAACAAACCGCAATGGTCTTAACTTTTATTTCGAATGGGACGCCAAGGATCACAATGCCAAGTGCCTGCGCACATGGGGCGATGGCGGCATCTATGACCATAAGCTGCACTATGACCTCCTTGCCCAAACCACGGTGGTCACCGATTCCCTGGGTCATCCAACGACCTACCGCTGGAATGACATGGGCGTCGTCGAAAAAACCACCGATGCCCTGGGACAGGTGACCGAGGTAACCTTTACAGACTTCGCGGAAATCGCCGCCGAAACCGATGCCTTAGGCTTTTCCACCGCTTTTACTTACGATGACCGAGGCAACCTCTCCTTGATCCAAGGTGCCGACGGTAGCCGCATCGAAACCCTCTATGCCGGCGACCGGCCCCTGGAGGCCACGGACCCCTTGGGCGGGAAATGGCGTTGGGAATACGATGAAAAAGGTCGGTTGATTCGGCGCGTCGACCCCATGGGGGCAATGATCCTCTTCACCTATAGCGACGGCCTGATTACCGCGGTGCAAGATGCCGCCGGCAATACCACCACCCTTGGCTACGATGAAAAGGCCAACCTCGCCAAGTTGGAACTACCCGGTGGCGCGACATCCAGCTGGGAATACGATGCTTTGGGCCGCTGCCTTTCCGCTACCGACCCATTGGGGAATCCGCAGATTCGCCGTTTTGACGCGGTGGGCAATGTCGTTCGGGTGCAAGAGCCCGATGGCAATGTGCGCAGCCTCAGCTATGACGGCGAGGGCAATATCCTTGCCGCCAAGGACATGCACTATGAGGTGCGCTTCGAATACCAAGGCATGAGCCGCCTGAAGACCCGGCATCAGGCGGGGACCGCGGTGCATTTTAATTACGATACCGAGGAGCGGCTGATCGGGATTGAGAATGAGCATGGCCAGGCTTACCGTTTCCAGTTCGACGCCACCGGTGAGGTCGTGGGCGAAAGCGGTTTCGACGGCCTTAAGCGCAGCTATGCCCGTGATGCCAAGGGCCGGGTCGCGACCCTCACCCGCGCCAATGGCAAGATGGCCAAGTACACCTACGATGCCGTTGATCGCGTCCTTGTAATAGAGCATGGCGATGAGGATGCGGAGCGCTTCCGTTACCGCGCGGACGGCTCCATGATGGCCGCCGAGAATGCCAACGCCAAGGTCGGCTTTGAGCGCGACCCCTTGGGGCGGGTGCTCAAGGAAATCGCAGGCGGGCATTGGGTGGCGTCGGAGTATGATGTCCTCGGTCGCCGCTGCCGGATGCACTCCAGCCTGGGGGCGGCGCAGCGCATCAGCCGCACTAGACTGGGTGACGTGGAAACGGTGACCGCGGGGAAAATGGTCGATGGGGGGGCCACTGCGGGGGCCGATAGGCATCCCGATGGGGGCGGCTTCAAATCCGAATGGGAAGCGCGCTTCAAGCGCGACCTTCTGGGCCAGGAGCTGAACCGCGAATTGCCCGGCGGCCTGCGCGCCACCTGGAAAAGGGACAAGCTCGGTCGGCCTATCCAGCAGCATATCCACAGCGGCTCGCTGGTCAGGGAGCGCAGCTATGCCTGGGAACCCAATGACCGGATCAAGAGCATAGTCGATTCGACGTTCGGGGCCCGGGACTATAGCTATGATGCCTTGGGCAATCTCGCCTGGTCGTCGATGGGGCAGGATTTCACCTTCCGCGCGCCCGATGCCGTGGGCAATCTCTTTCGCACCGGAGAAAAGGGCGACCGCAAGTATGGGCCGGGCGGGCAACTCTTGGAGGCGAAGACCAAGGAAGGCATCGCCACCTACAGTTACGATGCCGAAGGCAATCTCATCCGCAAGGAGGTGAGGAAAGCCGGTGGGTCAGGCTCGGCCGCCGATCCCGCCACCGCATCGGCCATCTGGAGCTATCACTGGAATGTCCTGGGCATGCTGGAGAAGGTGGTCCGCCCTGATGGCCGCGAGGTGCGCTTTGGCTATGATGCTTTGGGCCGTCGCCTTAAAAAGCAATTCGATCGCAAGACCACGCATTGGGTGTGGGACGGCAATGTGCCCTTGCATGAATGGGTGGTGGAAAAACCCCTGCTCGGCGCCACGGCAATCGCCGCCCAAAAGAGAGCCACCGAAGCGGCCGCAGCCGATAAACGGCAAAACGCCCTGCTGCATTCCCAGCCCAGCAATGGGCCGCCGGCATCGGACACCACCGCATGGTCGGAATCCGGTATCGGCACAGGCTTATGGACGAATTCACCGAAGGATTTATCTGGAAAGTCGCTCAACTTCCCGGCGAGCGCTGCCAGCGCACCCGTTTATCCCGAGCCCGACGGGATTGAGCGCGGTTCTGAAAAAGCGCCGATCACCTGGCTCTTCGAGCCCGAGTCCTTCGCGCCCATGGCCAAGCTGGTGGGCGAGCGCAAGTATTCCATCCTCACCGATCACCTGGGCACGCCCTATGTCATGGCGGATGCCGAGGGCAAAGAGGCTTGGTCAGCGGATATCGATATCTATGGCGCCAGGCAAAAAGGGACGGGGCATGCGCAGTTGTGCCCGTTCCGTTTTCCCGGGCAGTATGAAGACGAAGAGACGGGGCTGTACTATAACCGGTCCAGGTACTATGACCCCGAGGCGGGAGCGTATGTCAGCCAGGATCCGATTGGGTTGGCGGGGGGAGTTAAACCCTATAGTTATGCGAAAAATCCAAACGCAAATATTGATCCTTGGGGGTTAAGTGCATGTTTACCAACCGATCCGAAGGTTGCGGATGCAATAGCGAGTGGCCGCCCAATTGTCATTGTGGGCCGAGGGATGAGTCGAGTGAATCCAGTCGCAGATGCCATTCGCAGTGCCGGGGGGAATGTGGTAACCTATTCGCCTAAGAATTTCCGAACAACTGCAGGAAATGTGAACCGCCTAGATGTAGAAGCAAATCGAGAGTGGCTTCGCTATTGGACAAAAGATAAGGATGCCCTCGTGGTTGATATAGGTGGAATTCCTGGAAATGTCGGTGGCCCATCGCCGTTTTATGATGTTGAAAAACGAAGTCTTTACAAAAACTGGTCTGGTATTGATGTGGTGAAGCATGACCCCGGATTTTAGCCCGCTTGATCGCGAAAAAATATTGGAGATCAGTACACGGCTTGAAAAATCCGTGAATGAATATTTTTCCTTTTTATTAAACCTCGGATTTAAACGATGCGTTGTTCAAATGCGTTATATGGAGGATATTCGCGATGCGATGGTTACGCATCAATACATTTTAGGTTCCAGATCGGTAAACTTACACTTTAGTTTTTTAGCGTTTCAAATCGAAGTAGTGATTTTAGAATTCGCAAGGGATGCCGTCTGCTCCAACTACCTGAAATATACTAGTAGTGTGAATCTTGATGTGTGGTCTAAAGAACACAAATTAAAATCCCCC
>JAYUVP010000259.1:0-3237 GCA_043753995.1 Fibrobacterota bacterium | reverse complement strand
AGCGCCGCCTGGAAGGCGCGAACCCCGGCAGCGCCGATGGCGAGAAGATCGCTCATTTCTCGGCCGCCAGCAGGCGTGGCGCATTTTGGGCTGCAAGCAGGCATCCATCGCCGAGATAAAAGAAGCCGAGAATGGCGAGTATGATGGCAAAGGCCGGAAAAAAAGTGATCCAGTAATATCCGCTGAAAAAAGTCATTTGCGAACCTTCGATAATATTGCCCCAAGAGACTTCCGGAGCCTTGGTACCGAATTGCAAATAGCTCAAAGTGGTCTCGGTCAGCACCGATTCCGCCATGAGAAGGGAAAACTGGATGGTGAAGACCTGCCGGTTTTGATACCAAAACAAGTGACGCGTCAGAATGCGCCAATCCGAAAGTCCGCCTTCCTTGGCGGCAAGGATAAAGCCTTGATTCGCCAGCAGCCGTACCCGAGTCATGAGCAATTCCGAAACCTTGGGGACCAGAGTCAACCCAAGCACACCCATGGTGTAATACACATTGGGCTCAAAGGCGCAAACCACGACCAGGATCAAAACCAATCGGGGCATGGAAAGCATGGTGCCGCTTAAGCTTTGCAAAAGTCGACGGGTGCGCCCGCCATAATAGCCCGCCAAAAGCCCCAGGGGTACGCCCAGACTCAATGCAACCAGGCAAGTGACCAAGCCAGGCAAGAGGCAATTGCGAGCTCCTGCTACTAGCAAGGCCATCATGTCGCGACCGTCTTTATCCGTGCCAAGGAAATGCGATACGCCCTGGTTTTCCGAAATTACAGGCAAAGCTTGGATGACTTCATCACCCTTGGTATCACGCAAAAAATCCAAATCTTCGTCGCCCACCGAAGGGGGGGCCTGCTGGGTTTTGTCGTTTCGAATTTGCCTTTGTTGCCAAAGCTTCAAACCTTCCTCTGAAGTCAATAAGTCGCGCAACCAATTCGACGAAGGCGGTTCCAACTGGGCATTTAAATCGAGGTCTTCCGGTCCATGGGTTGTCCACCAAGAACCGCCCAAGGTGGCGGCCATCAACAAAAAAACCAGGCAAGCGCCGGCAATGATGCGATACCCCCCCGGCTCGTGTAAAAAGTTTGCGACCTTGCCCACTAGGCGTCTCCGCGCAAACGGGGATCGAGCCACCAGGCCAACAAATCACCGAAAAGCATGAAAATGCGAATGACTACCGCCATGACCAGGGCTATGCCCATCAACACGGGAAAATCACGTTTGAGGGTTGCTTCCCAGGAAAGCCAACCAAGTCCATGAAAGTTGAATACCCGTTCGACGACGACTAAACCTCCTAAAAGAACAGCCATTTGTGTCACCACGATATTATAAACCGGCAAAACCAAGGAGCGGCTTAAATGATCGGTCAAACTCGCTCCGCGGGCACGCACAGCGCGTATATGCATGGACCGGTTAATGTTTTGCGTTTCCATGGAAATGAAGCGGACGAATTCACCCACCGTACCATTACCCAAAGCAAGCACAAGGATAGGCAGGCCATAGTATCCGGCATAATGCCAAAACTGAAATTTTCCTTCGGGAGGAGTCGTGATATAAACTTTGAAAAAGCCGAATACTACGCTCAAAACGAGATAACCTAAAACAAAAACAGGCAATGCCGACAAGGTATAAACCCCAAGACTGCTGAATTTTCCGACAAGGGAAACGGGCCGCAAACCTCGCCAAATCCCCATGGGCACCGCAATCATCAAGGAGCAGAATAAACTGCCGAAGGTAAGCAATAAGGTGGGTGGAGCATACACCATCAGCAAATGGCTGACCGAGGTGCCATCCACCATGGAAATTCCGAAATCACCCCGCACGCAACCCCAAAGCCAAAGCAAATATTGGACTGGCAGGCTGCGATCCAAATTCAGCTCATGCGCCGTATGTTCAGAAAGGTTGTGAATGGCGGCGATATCGCCAGGCGTCAGATGGACAATGCCGAATACCACCACGGAAACGGCTAATAAAGTCCCGAAGAAATAACCGATGATACGCAGGGGGACGCTCATGCCGTCCTAGGTCCCTCGCGAACGAGGGAACTTTGAGGTCAGGGACTCGATTTCAGGATTTTTTCACCGAGGCCAGTGGTCGATCCTTCTGAAGGTCCACCCTCTAGGACTGCATCCTTGCCTTCCAATTCCCGGGAGAGGCGAACGACGATGTTCTTGTTAGAGCCCTTTTGGGCCTTGAAGCCTCGCACATACCCCATATTGCCTTCCTTGTCCTCGGCAATCAGGGTATAGTCATTGCCGTCAACAACACCTTTCGAAAGGCTGAAGGAGCCTTCCTTGTCCACTCGTACCGACTCCGTGCGGGGGTCGGTATACACGACGACATCTGGCGATTCGAGTGGGCCACCATCGGGTTTGACCACACGACCACTCAGGGTTGTGCCACAGGCAGATAGGGACAATGCCGCAGCGGCCAAAGACAAAACAAAAAGGCGATTCATAAAAGACTTATCCATGACTCAATCCCTCTCATCCTCGGGAATAAACCAGTCGTTGATGAAGGTAAAGAACCGATAGGGATGAACCACGGCCTTTTTAACCTTGTTGGCAATGGCCGCATTTTTTTCCAGCGTCCAAAGGAAGGTATAGGGGCAATCGTCGGCCAGCACTTCATGCAACTGATAGTTGATACGGCGGCGCACTTCATGATTGATGGTTCCGCTGAATTTCTCCAGCAGGCTGTCGACCCGAGGATTCTTGTATGTGATAAAATTATCACCCGTCGGGGGTTGGCTCTTGCCACTATGAAAGAGAGAAGAAATATCCGAGCTATTATCGAATAGCCATTCGGCAAAGGTGATGTCGAAGTCATGTTTGGCTTTGACCTCTTCTTTCCATTTTTCATATTCGCGATGTTCCAAATCGACTTTCACGCCAATCGCTTTCAAGTAATTCTGATAGCGAAGGCAAACCGACAAGCCGCCTTCATTTCCGCTATAAATCGGGATTTTCAATTTGAATTTCAAGGGCTGCCCCTGATATTCCACAATACCATCGCCATCCGTATCCTTGATACCGACCTTGGCTAAAAGGGCCCGAGCCTTGGCAGGGTCATAAGGCCATGGCGCCACATCGGGGTTATAACCCCAGGAAGCCGGAGAGAAAGGGCCAGATATGACTTCCCCTTTCCCAAAATAAATGTCTTCCAGCATCTTATTACGGTCAAGTGCCAGAGTGAAAGCCTGCCTCACTTCCTTAATACGCAGAATCGGATTGCTGTTATTG
>JAYUVP010000258.1:0-14619 GCA_043753995.1 Fibrobacterota bacterium | reverse complement strand
GGTGCAGGCTTTGCTGCGTAGTGCAAGGCATGGCAGGCTTTAAAAGCTCAAACAAAAAGACCACCCGTTGAGGTGGTCTTCTTTCTTCAGTCTCTTTTCTCCGCGAATTTTAGCTCAGAGTTTGTTGCATCACGCTTATTTCAGAAAGGAATTCTTTGACTTCCTTGAATTTGCGATACACCGAAGCAAAGCGTACATAAGCCACTTCATCGACTTGAAAAAGGGCTCTCATGGTGAATTCGCCCACCGTTTTGCTGGGCACTTCATTTTCATTCAGGGCTTGCAGTTGATTTTCGATTTGATCGGCCAATTGCTCAATGGCTTCTTGGCTTATTGGGCGCTTTTTGCAAGCCATGCCCAAGCCTTTTAAAATCTTCTGTCGGTCATAGGGCTCACGACGGCCATCGGCTTTAACCACCATCAGGGCCGCGGTTTCGATGTATTCGTAAGTCGTATAACGTTGGCTACAGCTCAAGCATTCCCGACGGCGACGAATAGCCCGACCTTCTCGGCTTCCGCGCGAGTCGACGACCTTGTCTTCTTCACAATGGCAAAAAGGGCAGCGCATAGGTTATTGACGCAAAGGATAGGCATCTATACACAAGAAATCAACAGGGAACGTGGATAACTTGGGTTATCCACGTTCTATCCCCTTGATTTTAAAAGAAATAGGGAAAAGAGGGCAGTTTTAGGTGCCTTCCAGGGCCAGGGTTTGGGTGATGGCATCACACACTTCCGTCGGCCCAAAATATTGAATGGGTCCAGGATATACGAAGGCATCCTCGATTTCCCAGTCTTGACGCTCCGCGGCAAAGGCCTTGAATGCCGGACCCTCCAGTTCGACCAAGGCCTTTTGAATCACCGGCTTTAATTTGCCGTGCCTCGATTCCATGTTGAAAAGCATGGTGATGGGAATACCTCCGGCCTGCCACTGATCGATACCTTGGCTGACCCGGCGAATAGAGGCCATATAACCGGTTTTTTCATTGCGGATCAAGAGTGCGGCCACCGTACCTAAGCTGTAGCAGTAATCCGCATCGAAATTCGATGGGGCGGCGGCACGGCCTTCATAACCAAAAAAATGATGCTGACTGCTGTATTTGCCTTTGTACCCAGGCAGGGTTTTCAGGCGTCGGCCCACCAAGTCGGCAAGCAAGATTTCGGTATCAATCAGGGACACCTGCACATTGCCGTGGGGGTCTCGATCGAGCAGGAGTTGCATTTGAATGCCCTGAGGCAAACTTGCGAAAACATGGGCCAAATCGGCCGGTAACCATCCCTGAACCGCGCTGATTTTATCGGCATTCGATTGCAACTTGGCGAAGGCCTCTGATTTCTCTGCCAGCAAGTGATTGAGATCGGCAATGAGCTTTTTCATCGAGGGAATGAATTCGATGAGTCCTTCCGGAACCAAAACGACGCCATAATCCTTGCCTTTTTCAGATCTTGCGGCGATCACCTTGGCAATTTGGTCGACGATTTGATCGAGACTTAGGCCCTTGGCTTCCACTTCTTCGGAAACCAAGGCGATATTGGGATGCGTTTGCAAAGCGCATTCGAGCGCGATATGCGAAGCCGATCGCCCCATGAGTTTGATGAAATGCCAATACTTCTTGGCTGAAGAGGCATCGCGGGCGATATTGCCGATCAGCTCGCTATAAGTCTTTACGGCCGTGTCGAAACCAAAGCTGACGGGGATATGAGGATTTTTCAAATCGCCATCGATGGTTTTGGGAACACCTACCACGGTGGTGCCGACGTTTTTGCTCTTCAGGTATTCCGCGAGTATAGCTGCATTGGTATTGCTGTCATCTCCACCAATGATGACAACGGCATCAAGGGATAAGCGCTTGATGACTTCAATGCAACGGTCGAATTGTTCCGTGGTCTCAAGCTTGGTGCGACCCGAACCGATAATGTCAAATCCGCCGGTATTGCGGAAGGCATTCATTTTCTCGGCGGTGATGACTTCGTATTTGCCTTTCTCTAAGCCACCGGGGCCACTAAGAAAGCCGAAGAGTTGACTGTTTGGATTGAGAGCATGAATGGAATCGAAAATGCCGGCAATCACATTGTGGCCGCCCGGAGCCTGTCCACCTGAGAGTATGACGCCCACATTCAGGGGTTTGGCTGCGGTGGTGGATTCGCCAGCTTCGAAACCAAGCACAGGCATGCCATAGGTAAGACTGAAGGCAGCCTTGATGCCGTCGCGGTCTTTGACCGGTTCGGTGGCATTACCCGTCACCATGCGAACGCCGGATATCCCCTTTCGCAAACCGGGCGGGAGTTTGGGTTGATACTGTTTGCGAACTTTCTCAAGGGCCGAGAGCTGGGTCACTTTGTTATTCCTCCGGGAATGAGGGTCAAAAATAACTCGCCTTAGGTTTTCCTCGAAGAAGGAATTGACCATATCCTCCAGGATTGATAAATTCCCCCCCTCTCTTTCGGGATGTGGCTCAGTCTGGTAGAGTACCTGAATGGGGTTCAGGTGGTCGTGGGTTCGAATCCCGCCATCCCGACCAAAAGGGGAATCGGTGTAAGCCGATTCCCCTTTTTTGTTTCCGTAAATTTGAAAGAATCCAGAGCCTTCAGCAGACGAAGTACCGCCGAAGGGATTCCCAATGAAGTCTTGCCCTTCAATACATCAGTTTTTCGGTGTATTGGCCTTTCTCTGTACGCAATTCCAACACCAATAGGCCACCCGTCCAATGCGCTTCCTTGCGCAATTCGGCAAAAGAATATTCTGCCGGGCCTGCGACTTGTTTTTGATAAAGCCTTCGGCCCTGCAAATCCTGCAAGGTGATTTCGTGTTTTCCATTCACGGCAAGGCTTCGAGAGTGTCGTTTGATTCCCAACTCTTGAGGACTTTCCGCTTGGAATAGGGAGGTTGGCTCGACAAAGCAAGAACCAGAATAGCGCACTCTTTCCACAGCCGGCGTTACCGTGGTGTAATATCCGTCATAATTGAGAACATAAAGGGCGCCATCTGGACCCATGCGCGCAGCCAAAGGCGAGCGCAAGGGAACACGCATTAGAGCATTATCCACCCGATCGGTACGGGTAATTTTGGCCGTGCCGGTGTCTAAGGTGTTCACAAACATGCTATTGGCCTGAAAACTGAGATGGAAAAAATGATTGTCGAAATGAGGTGGAAGTTTATCGCGATTCCTCAGCGCGCGATTGTAGACATAAAATGGCCCTGAGATAGCGACATTTCCAACACCTGTGCAGCACACAAGAGTTCCTGGCATGGCGGGAGGCAGGTCGATGACGCCACTATTCATGGCTGAGTTATTGGTAGGAGCTGCGGCGGATTTGGTGTTTCCAGGATACGACACAACTGAATTGTTTCCGTAGAAATAGGGCATGCCAGCAAAAACAGGATTGGTGAAGAGATTGATTTCGTCAGCATTGGAGGGAGGATTCACCTCGCCCCAGGTTAGCCAATGTTTGGTGGGATGCACTCCAATGGAATGCGGGCTGCGAGTGCCTTTGACATAAACTTCGGGTAAGACCTTCGCAGAATTTCTGTATTGCGTCGCCAACTCTGTTTTTCCTTGGGTTTGGAATTGACCCGCCCAATATTCACCGAAATTCCCTGCAGGAATGGTATAGCCCGGCCCGTAATTTCCGGTACGGTCTTTACGCTGGGTGGTAGCCGTATCGTCAGGGTGTATGCGAAAAACACCACCCCGCAAACTCGCCGTATTGGATGGACCCCATTCTTGGTTTAGACCGCTATCCGTGGCACTCCATTGGCTATTCTGGGTTGGGTAGTTGATGTCATTACCGCTTTGGCCCAAGGTCACCCAAAGGTCGCCGTGAGCATCAAAGGTCATGGGTCCGCCCGCATGGCGGTGCTCGCCCTTGCTGGTGAGTATATCGATAAGGATTTTTTCCGAGGCCATGTCCATGGTGTTTTGGGCGGTGATAGTGAATCGGGAAAGTCGCAAGCGGGGATTGATGGTTGCATCGGTTTGGGATGGGCCATACCACACATAAATCCACCGGTTGACATTGAATTTGGGATCGACGGCAATGCCCATAAGGCCATTATCGTCAGCATTATTGCAGCACCTCAATGAGGTATTGGCAAGCACGGGTAGGGTGCCGGCTAAGGTCACCGTTTGTGTCGCGCCATCAAAAAATTTGACCTTGCCCAATCTTTCCGTAAAGAAAATATTGACTTGGGTCACCGAATCGCCAGCGGCATTCCAATTGGCTTGTAAATCGAAGGCCACGGGTTCCTGTAAGCCCTTACCCGCAGCCAATTCGGTCATCCGAAACTCGGCTGCAGTCAGATTATCGCAACCAGGATAGGTGAAAGTTTGTGCCTGGGCCGTCAGTGCAAGCAGGCTGAGAAAGACGCCAAATAGGACTTGAATTGATTTCACCTTGTACTCCAACGAGTCGTATTTTGAGTTTGGTTGTTGATATCTAAGATCACCAAACCCTATCCTTAAAACGTTTGGAAAAAACGCATTCACACCTATTAAATGCGCATTTGATTATAAGTGCCCTTCCGGGTAGCAAATTCGCAGATTACCCCGATTACGATTTGCCTAAATGATTTCGCGGGTGAAAGGATTGATGTACTTCCCTTAAATAAGCTTGATCAAGATGGGTGTAAATCTGGGTGGTACTGATATCCGCATGCCCCAGCATTTCCTGCACGGAACGCAAGTCAGCCCCACCTTCTATTAAATGCGTTGCAAAAGCATGGCGGAACGCATGCGGAGAATGCAAGTCGATGTCTGCATGGCGGCAGAGGCCTTGCAATATTTTCCAAGCACCGACCCGGCTTAGTGGACGGCCGAAGCGATTCAGTAAAATCATGTCTTGCTTTGGCTGCAGTGATAATCGTTCTTCGCCGAGAAAATGTTTTATGGTTTTTATCACTTGGCCGCCCAGGGGCACTTGTCTTTGTTTGCCGCCCTTGCCGTCAATGAGGGCGACACCTTCGTCGAATCGTAGTCGATCCAGGGTGAGGCCCACAGCTTCGGAAATACGCAGGCCGAGTCCGTAAAGCAGGTCCACCAGGCAGGCGTCGCGCGCGGCCAAATGGCGACCTTGCGTCATGGCTATTTCAAGGTCAGCATACAAAGCATTCATTTCTTTGCGGCTTAGAGCTTCGGGGCGGTAACGCTGCTGTTTCGGGGGCCGCAAAACAGCTGTCGGATCGTTTTCTAATTCCCCTTCGTCGACGAGAAAGCGGCAATAAGCGCGCAAGGCGGATAAATAACGCGATTGGCTGGTTGGTGCGGCACCAAGCTCAGTAAGGCTTTTGAGAAAGGCGCGTAGGGTAGAGGTCTTCCAAATATCCTCCGAAGGGGTGGCCTCGGAGTTTGCGCTGGGTTGAGCCCATTTCATGAATAGTCTCAAGTCGGACAAATAAGCTTTTTGAGTTTCCGAGCTAAGCCTTTTTTCAAATGCCAAATGCGCTAGAAACGCTTGTTCGGAAAGGCTTTTGCTTTTCAAAGTTGAGCTGGGGTTTCGCGGCGGGGTTTTAGGCACGGCAAACATGGATAGAAAGGTTTCCATTTTCCGGCTGGTTGTTTATATTTGCTCCCCTCGGTTGGGTGCTTAGCTCAGTTGGTAGAGCAGCTGACTCTTAATCAGCGGGTCGAAGGTTCAATCCCTTCAGTACCCACCACTTCCGAGTTTTTCGAACCATTTGGTTACGCCATCGGTTTCGCCATCACGGTATCAAGTCCGGCCATTCAGCTTGAATGGCGACTTGATACCAGGTGATGCCCAGCGGATGCTTTTGCATCGCATAATGCGCACTTAACATTTTCCATTTGAACGAAGCGCCCGAGGCCCAAGTCTGCCCGTCAAAACCTGCGCGAAGAAAAAACATTTTTTTGACATTCCACTCGGCTGCGAAGCCGGGCCATCGCCATCCTTCCGAACGCTGGGTGATACCAATCACGGTGGTGCTTTTAATGCTTGGCCACAGTTCGCGCCAAGATAAACCCACATGCCAGCGTCTCTCACCAGTCTCTTCTTTGACATAGCCGCCTATTTCGCTCCGCAAGGCGGTAGGCAATAATTCGAAGCCGGCAAACTGCAGCATCAAATCCCGTTCGCTGGTTTGTAAAACAGGATCGTAACTCAGGCCGATATCAAGTTGAAGTCCCCCGTCGACATTCAGGGCTTGGGCTTGATAGTCATCGCCTTCCAACTCTTCCCAGAAATACTTTGCCGTGAAACCACCGGACAGGGTTAATGGAATGGGTTGGCTGGCTATGCCAGAACGCGGGACAAAGCCATGCAAGGTGCGCTGGGCATTCATAGCGCCGAGATAAACGCGATCCTGGAGAAAGCCGCAGCTTGGACAATCATTTGGCCGTATTTCGGGTCGATTCAACCTTTCCTCGCGAGTCCCTTGAAGCAAAGGGCGAACCGGGATGTCTTCGGTGCCCAGGATTCCAGTCATGACATAAATGCGGGTATCGGCGTCATAACTGTAGTGGGCGGCACCTAAGGTCGCTTGGCTTAAACCTCCGAATATGGGTTGAGAACTTGCCTCCAAGGAGGCTAGACCTTGAACCACGGTTGACCCTGGCCAGTCGAGAAAACCCATGGGTGAACCGGCATCGGACTGAAGGAGGAGCGCCGTGCCATTGGCTGCCACCGAATGGGGAATTAAAAACTGCTCCTGGGCAAATTCCACCGCATAGGAGAAACACGGGCTGAAAATCAGGCCCAGAAAGTAGAGGGTGGTGGAGAGTTTTGGTTTGGACACGTTGAGCTAGCTCCTGACGAGCCAGCTCGATTCTAATCTACCAGTATGCCCGAAGGCAAAATGAATTGCTGCGGATCGATGGGACGACCATCGCGGTGGACCTCATAATGGAGGTGGGTGCCAGTTGCGCGCCCGGTTCGGCCCATATAACCGATTAAGTCGAATCGTTTAATTAACTGTCCTTTCGAGACCATGAGGCGACTCATATGGCCGAATCGTGTGATATAGCCATTGCCATGGTCTATATCGACGCAATTCCCGTAATACCCCGATGGGCTGGCCACAAGGATTAGCCCACTGGCCGGGGCATAGATAGGTGTCCAAGTATCACCGACGATGTCCAAGCCCTCATGTCGGGTATAGGTGCCCGTGACAGGGTGAACGCGGAATCCATAGCCGCTGGAAAGCATGCCGCGCGCTGGAGCCACCGACGGGGTATGATCCCAAATTTTTTGGCGATATCGGATAAAATCTTGAATGTTGACCAGAGTATTCGTGGAAAACTGCAATTGGCTACGCAGCTTTTGGCTTAATAAAGAGGACGCGAAGAGGCGGTCATGTAATTCGCTGGAGGTGGCTGTATCCTTGGCTTTGGGGCGACGTCCGCCGACTCCAAAGGGGATCAAGGTTTGCCCAGCTGACATGCCATATAAAGACCGCAGTTTTAATTCCGTATGGCGCAAGGAATCCAGTTGGGTTTCAAAGCCACGCTGCAATTGACTGACTTTATCAAGACGACCGTTCAAATCGGCATGGGTAGAGTTTTCATAACTCCAAGCGACTTGACGATAAGTCCAAATCCCCATTTCACCGATAAGGCAGCAACATCCCACAGCCACCAACAGGAGGGCGCCGAGAACGGCATGGGTCACGGAGCGCTTCCAAGGATGAAAGCGAGAGGCCGTTCGGCTATTCCACTGCACCGCGATGGTATAATCCAAGCCTGCAGCCAGCCTAAAGAGGCGGGCAAAGACTTTGTCGGCCATGGAGACCTGACGTGAGTCTTTCAGGTTTGGAGGAATAGTATGTCCCATATTAGAGGTGGAGAAACCGGGTAATGGTAGCGACCGGATTCCAGAGTGGTCAACAAACATCGGTTATTCCTTTCTCTTTGCATGCCTCTTTTTTCGGGTGGTTTTGTCTCATTTTTGCCTTAGCCTACTCAGGATTTGCCTTGGATTTTTGGGAAGGTGAGCCTTTGGCTTATGCCGCTCGCCTTTTGCAGCATGCCATTTTACTTGGGTCCAGTTTCATTGCCTTGACTCGATTTCACAGCTTTGTGAGACGAAGACCTAGGGAACGTATGGTCGAGGCATTGCAGGGGTTAAGCCCTGGGGCATGGTCGGACCCCTCGGTAAGACCCAATTCGTCCTGGGTGAAAGGCTTGAAATATTGGGCCTTGTTTCTTTGTGCCCTAGGCGGATTGGGAGCCTGCTTTCTCCCGGTCGAAAGGCGAATTACCCTATTGGCTGTTTTTGACGGACTTTGGTATGTCCTGGCCTTGAACTGGCTCATGTCTCTTTACCGATTTAGACGCACCCGGTTCAAAGAGAAAATCAAGGATGCCTTAGACGATTTGCGTAGTCTTAGACGTCCCGATTCCTTGCCACCTATGCCAGTCGAGTCGGATCTTTCCTGGTGGGTCAAGGGACTCATTTTACTTGGCTCGCTGGGAATTACCGGTATCAGCGCGCTTCGCCTGCATTCGGAATCTGGGCATGTCATGCATGCCCAATTGCAACATTGCCTCGAAGGCATGATGGCTCGTGAAAATTTTCGCGGACGTTTGGAAAGGGAATCGGATTTTTGCCCGCAAATTTTGATTTCGCGTTTCGATTTACGCGCGGACGGCATTGGACCCAACCGGCGTACCTTAGCTCAAGAAAAGGCCGGCCTCGATCCCCTGGGGGACAATTTACCTGGCAATCAAATCTGGGTTTTGTCGGCGCAAGGCGTCTTAAGACGTCAGCGTTAGACTCGACGAGTCACTTGGCGATTGCGCAATTTATCTAGCGAGTCATAAGGGACTTGGACGCTGCCTGGAGCATGGCGACCGTCCTCCCGCTTCACATGAAAGTCGGCTCCGCCACAAGGGATCAAATCATAGCGACGCGCCAAGTCCTTGTAGCGCTGATAGGTATTATGGGTGTGACCATGGCAAAACACCTCGACGCCCATTAATCCCGAATCGACGAATTGTTCGATGAGGTCATCGCGGGCCGTTTTGGCGGGATGGGCTAGGACGGGAATGCCACCCGCTTCATGTATAAGTTGAATGGCTTCGCAGGGGGAAAGTTTGGCATTATCGATTTCGCCCATGATGCAAGAATCATTGCCCAAATAGCGATTGAAGGCCTCTTGGAAGTTGGTCACATATTCTTCTTCAACCATTTGATTGGCGATATGAGCGCGTCCCACCGAACCATGGCCGGATCGCTCCAGAATTCGTTGCAAATTGATTTGAATACCCACTTCGGCAAGTCTTTCGATGATTTGCTGGGCGCGTTCGCGTCTTTTCGCCCGCAATTCCACCAGAGTCCGATTCAATTTCAAATGGGTGGGATCGAAGAGATAGCCCAGAATATGAATGTCGCTTCCATCTTGCCAACTTGAGATTTCCACGCCAGGGAGATATTCAATCCCCACCTGCTTAGCATGGTCCCGTCCGTCTTCAAAGCTGTCAATATTATCGTGGTCGGTGATGGCTATGGCGGCCAGTCCTTGCTCAACGCATAAATTAATGAGCTCGGTTACGGGCAGCATGCCATCCGAAAAGGTGGAATGCATGTGTAAATCGATGTTTTCACGTCGACGCAGACTGTCTTTGCCAAGTTGGCGTGCGAATTCCGTCGATTTCATGGATTCTCAACCGATTATAATACTTTTCCACTCCCGGCACACCCGGTCTTTTCACCCTTGTTTCGAGGCGATTTCCCATGATACATCCCGTCGTGATGGCTGGCGGTAAAGGCGAGCGTTTTTGGCCCTATAGCAATAGCAAGCATCCTAAGCAGCTATTGCCCTTGGTTACTGAGCAAAGCATGCTCGAAGACACCCTGGACCATGTCGCCCGCCTTTCGCGCAATGCCACAACGCGCCTCATTATCGGCAAAAATCTCGAAAAGCCGGTGAAAGCCAAACTAAAAGGCAGAAAAGGCGTGGAGGTGGTTGCCGAGCCCATGGGACGCAATACCGCCGCAGCGGTGGCCTTGGCCTGCCGAATAATTCAGGCTCAAGATCCTAAAGGTGTTATGGTGGTCTTGACCGCGGACCACGCCATTGGACCGGCGGCCGATTTTCAAAAGGCCCTCAAGGCGGCCGTGAAGGTTGCGGAAAAAGGGGACAGTCTGGTCACCTTTGGTATTCGTCCGACACGTCCAGATATCGGCTTTGGCTATATCGAGGGCGGCGAGGCATTTACAGAAACCTTAGGTTTGCCGGTTCACGAAGTCTTGCGTTTTCATGAAAAGCCCACCCAAGAAAAAGCCCAGTCCTATGTGCAATCGGGCCGATTTTTTTGGAATAGCGGCATGTTCGCCTGGCGCGTCGATTATTTGTGGGAGCAATTTCGTAAGCATCAACCTGCCCTGGCTACCGCATTTGAAAAGGCTGGCGACTTGCGTCCGAAATCCAAAGATTTCGACAAACGATTGAAAAAGCTTTATTCGAATCTGCCGGACTTAAGCATTGACTATGGCATTATGGAGAAAGCGGACGCTATCCGAGTCGTGGTGCCTAAAATTCGTTGGGATGATATCGGTTCTTGGGCAGCCCTTGATAGGCTGCATGCCGCCGATGCCAAAGGCAATCGCAGCTTGGGCGAAACGGTTCTATTGGAGTCGGAAGGCAATACCCTGTTTGCGGATGGCGGAGTGATTTGCACCTTCGGTGTCAAAGACATGCTTATCGTTCAGCATGGCGGGGTCACTCTGGTCGTGCCTAAGGATAAGGTAGCGCGCCTCAAGGAGTTAGTGCGGCAAGTTCAAGCTAAACCGAAGCTTGCCGGTTACCTCTAAACTGAGTTACGACGCGCCTTCAAAGGGGGTGTCGAATCGGTTCCAGGCGGGGAAGAACTTGGAACCGGTTATTGAAGTCCGATAGGTCGAGTTCGGATGCCCCGGCTGGCAGCCAAGTTCGAATTTCGATATCGGTCAGGCTCAGTAAATAGAGTAGTGGACTTGGGGGGCCGAATACTCCCCGAATCCAGGCCGAGAGGCCCAGCAATTGGGTCAAATTGGTGACGGGTAAGCGGATTTGACCATTGGGCAAGGTTTCCGCTTGAGCTTCATTTCCTGCCTCGGTTTCATAGCTCAAAACAAAGCTTTCGAATTCGCCTTCATTTTGTTTCAATCGCTGAAGCATCAGCGGCTCTGGCCCGGAATCCAAGCGTGAGGCCGGAATATAGGCCCATAAATTTCCAGACTTAAGCTTAGCCTTTTGAAGCTTTTTCCCCGCCTCTTCGCGTGCTGTTGTATTGGGCTGAAGGCGTATCCAAGCCAAACCGTGGGGCAATAAGGCACAGCCCTTGAAAATCGGTTCTAGGCGTCTTGCGATTTGGAATAAAGGTTCCGAAGGCAGTCCCTGGACCTGTAAATTACAGGCGGGAAAGGGTATCGACGAACCTAAATGGCAGCGTATTCTGCTTGCGGTCAGTTGCAATAGCAGTTGATGCCAAGCCGTGGGGTAGGGTTCCAGCATTAAGGCAAAGTCACTGCGAAACTCTTTTAATTTGGAAATGACTTGGTGGTAATGCTTATCGTCGAGGCGCAAATCCGTAATCGCCACAGGGAATACGGATTCTTGTTCAAAAAAAGCCATCAAGAAGGGAGCCGCTTCCTGTGACGCAATATGCAAGAGGCGGCATTCCGGCCAAACCTGTCTCAAGCTAGCCACCGCTGGGAATACAGCGAAAAGTTGGCTGAGTTGATCCGGCCAGATCACCAAAAAACGCGACACCTTTTGCAGGTTCTCGGGTAAATGAAAAACGGCAGGCGGCCCGGCACTTGCCAGGGCTTTTCCCCAGAGATGGCTTCTTTTTTTGGATTCGGAGAGGCGATTTAGCAACCTACGCGGCCAACTCCGATAAAGGAGGAGTCGATCGCTTGGATTTCCAGGAGTCACCAATGTTATAGTAGCCAAAAATCCCCGGGCCATTGGCCCCTTTTCAGATGGGAGCGAGTCGCGGCGAAATGCGCACACAAGATTTGGTTTTGACCCTTCTTGGACTCCTGGGTGCCTTGTGCGGGGGCTTCGTAGTTCCGGTATGGGTCAATGGGCCACACATGGAAATTTTGATGGGCGTGGTTTGTTTGCAAGCGCTTTATGTTGTGGTATGCACTCGATTTGAAGGTACGGGCCCCAATCGACTCGGCGGTTTTCATCATGCTTTGGGATTAGTCGTCATAACCGTTGTGGGCGGTCGAATATTGGGCGGATGGGGGGTTGGATCCAACCTTGTCATACTGATTGCCGGAATGGCCTTAATTGCCACCTTGGCGCATCCCCTGCATACCCTCTTCAGTTTATTGGTCTTACTTACCGCTTCGACTCTGGGAGTGGCTCAAGACGGTTTAGGCCTTATTCCGGGTCTAGGGACAACATTATCCGGCAAACCCCTGCCCGAAATGCTGATGGATCTTGCCTTCCCTTTGGGACTGACGGTGGCCTTTTCCGTTTTAACCATGGCTTATCGTCGTCGCGTCCCCTCGGCGCCGGCTGTCGCACCCGAAGCTATTCCGTCACCGGCCTCGGTATCGAATTCACAATTGGCGCGGCAATCGTCCGTGATGCTCGCCAATAACAACGAGGATCAGGGCGGCGATCCTACTGCATCCCAGGTTCTAAATCGAAGCTATCTGGAAAACCTCGGGGCGCAGGCGCTAAAGGAAAAACAAGGGACTTTGGGTTCGGTCATGTATTTCATGAGCCGCAATTTCAGGGCTTATAGTGCGATTGGCTTTTTAGTGGATCCAACTGGGCAGAAGCTGGTCCTCAATGCCGTGGTGACTAAAAGTCCGAACTTTGACTATGAATGTGTGCCCACAATCGGTGAAGACATTGTCGGCGGAGCCTTGGAAAAGCCAGGGGGGTTCATTACTGGAAACCTGAAAGGCTACAAGGGCAAATTGGAGTATTACACCAAAAGTGAAAACATCAATTCCATTATGATCATGCGCATTATGGACGTGCAGTCCAAGCGTGTTCAGGGATTGTTGGTGGTCGATTCTGAAAATGTTCGAGCCTTTTCCGATGAGCATAAGGAATTGATGAATCGCTTCACCCAAATTGCTTCGGTCATGATCACTCATGCGAATATGAGTATTCAGATGAATCGCCAGGCTTTGATGGCCGACATGCAATACGATATCGCCAAGCGTTTATCCGAATCCTTAAAACCTGAAGACGTGATCGACGTGCTGACCTATGCCTTGCGGCGCGCTTTTGAATACGACCGCATTATTCTTTGCGGCTATAATCCCTCGACCCAGCGCGGCTATTTGTGGAAGGTGGTTGACCCTAATGGAATTCAAATGGGAAGCCAGGAATTCGATATCAATCATCCGCAAAGCATTTACGGCAGCGTTTTCCGGAATCGCCGCCCTTTGCTGGCTCAGAAATACCGTGAAGACTCGGCGGCCGTGCGCTTTGAAGGGCAAGAACCACTGGAAAATCGGCCCGCGGAAATACTTCTGGCCCCATTGCTGGACGACCGCCAATTCCTTTGGGCGGTAGTGGGCATAGAAAGCGATAGGCCCGGACGCTATGATCAGCCCGAATTCCAATTGCTGCGTACCATCATGCACAATGTGCAAATGGCGCTTTCCAAAGCGCGCATGTATAAGGAAATGGAAAATCAGGCCACCATAGACGGCCTAACCCAGATACCCAATCACCGCACTTTTCAGGAAGTCCTCAGCAAGGAATTAGAGCGGGCCGGACGCTACGGAAGTCCTTTGTCCCTACTGCTCATGGACATCGACCACTTCAAAGGATTCAACGATAAATACGGCCATCCCGTGGGCGACTTGGTTTTGAAAATGGTGGCTCGCGCCGTGCAGGGCTCGATTCGCGGAACCGATTTTTGCGCGCGCTATGGCGGCGAAGAGTTCGTGGTCGTGCTAATTCAAACCGACGAACCGCAGGCCGTGATGCTAGCCGAACGCGTGCGCCGTGCCGTCGAGGAAATGCAGGTGCAAAATGAGGAAAACGTCCTTAGCGTCACGGTCTCTATAGGAAGTGCCACCTTTCCCACCGATGTTCAGACCAAGCAACAACTCATCGACAGCGCGGATAAGGCCATGTATCACAGCAAGCAAACCGGTCGCAATCGCGTCAGCCTATTCTCTCAAATCGGCCAAAAGGTGCAGCAAAGCGCCGGCCAGCCTGCCCACGGCTGAGCTCTTACACCTTTCCTTCATTCGGTTATTTTATCCGCCAGCATGGCGCGAATACTCGTCGTCGGTATGAATCCGGCATGGCAAAGCATTATTTCTCTAGAGGAACTTAAGCCTGGCGAGGTGAATCGCGCCAAAAGCTCAGTGACCTTGGCTTCGGGCAAGGGGATCAATTGCGCTCGCCTCCTGGCTAAGGCAGGCCATCATGTCACCTTGATGCAAGTTCTCGCAGGGGAAATGGGGAAGCGATGCTTGGCGGATTGCGAACGCCACGGCATTATCAGTTTGCATCTCTGGGTCGAAGGCGAGACAAGGCATTGCCTTACCTTACGGGATGAAAACAAAAACCAAGTGACCGAAATCATCGAGCCCTTTGCTGTGGACTATCAGCCTTCCTGGGCCGCCACCTTACTCAAGCAGGCACAGGCAGGAGGCCGGTACGATGCCCTGATTTTGCTGGGTACCTTGCCGAATGGC
>JAYUVP010000257.1:0-5540 GCA_043753995.1 Fibrobacterota bacterium | reverse complement strand
CAAAGACCCTGCGGCTTGGTCAGCGGGGCGAAAGGTGAAACTCGCGAAGGGAAAGCCATCCTGCCGAAGTGATTGCTCCAAGGTGGCGCGCAAGGCTTGCAAATTTTCTAGAGAAGCGGCCAAACCGCGAAACCCTGCCAACTGTTTTTCCAAGTCAGGTAGCAAGGCTGTCGATTGGAGTTTTAAGCTGTCCAAACGAAATAATTCTCCGGCTTCGATTTTTCCTAGCTGTTCCGTGGTAGCAGGCAGGCGATAGGCAGACCAATAACCACGTGCTTGCAAAGCTTCCAAAGCGCTATCCGTTGTGACAAGCGAATCGCTGCGCCATTGCAAAAGCGAGTCGCGGTCGATAGCGGCGAAAAGATTCGGTGTCATGGCCAGGAAAAGCCAAACCCAATAAACCGACCATGCCGAAGAAAAAATCCCCATTAGAATACCGCCCGCACTTCGGCATTCATGCGTTGAGCCGCGCCTGACCGAGCAGGCTCAAATCGAACTAAGTAATTCAGGTGCAGAAACAAATAGGTTTGCAATTCGAAGTCGGCCGAAGTTTCTACGCGATGGGTGAATCCTTTGGAATACCCGCCCAGGGCATAATAGTCGCCCTGTCCTTTTCCATGCCAGGATTGCAGACTGTATTCTGAAAACAAACGGCCCCGTTCGGGAAAAGCTTTTTCCAGTCGCAAGGATGGCCGCCACCCCTGGAGCTCATAGGGCTCGGAGCTCGCCTCGCCGTTGACCGTCTGATAAGCCAAGGCCACTATGCCAAGCACGCCTGCGGGGAATTGCCTTTGTAAGCGGCCATCTAGGCCTTGCCCTTCTTGCAGGGAAATTCCCGCGGCGGATCCCAAGGCACGGCGGTCGCGCGATTGCCAGCGTCCGATCAAGGTGAAATCCCAAATTTCTGACCAATCGCGACGCGCGCTCAATTCCGCTTCGAGATGCTTTTCCAACGCAGAATAGATACCGGCAGTTTTGGAATATTCCCGAATGATTTGAGCCGTGATTTGCTTATGTCCATCAGGATGACGCCAACGCAATTGCGGTTGAAATCGGGTTCGGCCCGATCGGGCCGCGCGTATGCCTGCATCGTATAGCAAGGGAAACAAAGGCGCATCGGCACTGCTGTCCTGCAAGTCGGCCGCCACCTGTCCGCTGAATTCCAAATCGGCCAAGACCCCTTTGACTCGAAAGGGAAAACGCGCCGGAACGATTTCAAAATCAGCGGTCCACTGCATGTCTTGATAAGGGCGAATGCCTAGGGTAGTGTCTCGAACTAGGCCCACGAAGACTAGATCGCCTCCGGTTTCAACGGCATGATAGGCCTGCATAGTGGTGTCGAAAACATATTGCCCGGTTCCTGCCTTCACCGAATCATAAGCCTCGACCAAGGGCAATTCAGCGGTGCGCTCGACCTTATACGATGATGCCAAGGAAAGGCCCTTTTGGGTTGGCGACCAGCGCATTTGCCCTTCGAAGAGATGATATTCATCGGTTTGTGACGCTTCGGATACTCGGTTTTGCGCATCCAATGCCCAAGCCTCATGCTGCTGAAAGCGATAAAAAGCTTCGCCGAACCAGGCCCCGAACCCTGAAAGGCGGGCCCTTTGCTCCACATTGAGCAAGCGCACCGAATCGGCGACTTCAGGCAAATGCCCGCCGAAGCGGGATTGCCATTGCACTTGCTCGATTCCGCTTTCGAGGTTTAGGGGCTCCCAGGGAGTTTGCCATTGAATTCCCGCATGGGGCTGAAATTGCAAGATGTGATTTTCCATCCCACCAGGAAGATCTTGCAGCCATTCATTGCGGTCGAAATCGAGCTGAGGCGAGAAATGCCCCCAACTCCCATGCCAAAAACCCTGCTGGCGATAATTGGTATTTCGCAAAGGAGTTTTCGCCCATTTCGCCTCACTGCTTAATTCCAAGCCATGGCGACCCCCTCGTCCGTCCCCCAAGGTTCCCACCCCTGAAAGTCGCTTGGATTCGGCATTGCCGAGAATTTGATCGCCGGTATCAGCAAAGGCATTGCCTCGCGCATAGCCCGCTTCGCCCGTAAAATGAAGGCGGGAATAAGGTCGGTAACCCCACCCTGCGCTATTGGCCGAAAAATCTTTTTCCGCCGTGCGCGCCGCGAGATTCCAACGGTCACGAAAAGCTCTGGATTCAGCGACCCGATTGAAGGCTGAATAGTCCTCGTTGCGATAATCATGCACCAAGCCTAACTCAAAGCCACCCAGCCCCCGCTTATCCATGGGGCGTCCCCAGAGCTGACGGCCCTCATAATGGGTGGCATAGCCGGCATTATCCTGATCGTCACGATTCGAATACAAATTGAGATCGCGCTGAGTGGCGGCCAAGGATCCGAGAGAATAGTGAGAAGAATCCGGTCGCCATTGCCATTCGGCCACCTCGACGCTATGCGCCTCCGGGGGGCGCACCGATCGGCTAAAGCTGTCCGGTACGCTTTTGTCCCCGGCCACCGAAAGGCTGGCACGCACGGTTGAATCGGAGGCTGCCCCCAGGGGATTGCTTTCGTCCTCGCTTAAACGCAAGGCGCGTAGGCCCCATATCCAATGACGCGTGGTATCACTGACACCAAATGCCGCCAGAGTCCGCGGATAATCCTCATCGGCATATTCGTATTCGGCAGAGAAGAGGTTTTCCGAGGAAATGGCTAAGCGATTGAGAAAGTCTATGCGCCCCTCGGCATAGTCGATGGTGTAATCGAGACCTCGCTCCAAGCGCTGGCCATTGCGCCAAAGCCTTTCCGTGCCGGGCATGACGCGAATGAAAATTCGGCCGTCCTTGGCGCGCAAGTAATAGCCGCGCTGCTTGCCGTCGACGCCTCTCAGGGTATCGCTGCGATAAAGTCCCTGGCTTTGCGCCAAGGCGCCGTGAATATTCCAGCCCTCAGGACTGAATCGGCCACGCACACCCGCCACCTTGGCATTCAGCCTATCTATGCCGTCCTTTCCATGCTGCATTTCAAAGTCGCCCAGAGTGGCATCATATCGGTTGCCGTATAGGCGTATATACTTGGTGTCGAGCTCCTTCAAGGTGGCGGTATTCCCTTCGGGCTGTAAGGGCACATTTTGATCGGACAACCTTCCTTCTACAAATACATTTTGTGCCAATTGCCCTTTCACATCCAAGCGCAAGGTGGCATCCAGGCCTAGCCCTCCCCCATCGCCTACCGAAACCGCCATGGTTTTACTGCCATTAAAATCAAGGCGATATTCCGATCCGGGCTCACCCGACTGGGCTGGGGAAACCGGCGCGATACCATTCCAATGATTTGAGCCAAGAGAGTCGTCTGAATTAAGGAAGGCGGCTCTTGCAACACTGTCCATGGAGGGAATGTCCTTTTCCCCATGTATTTGCCAAGGCTTGGTCACAAAGCCCCGTGCCTCGAAAGTCCAAAGGCAAAAAATTTCGCCTTCGCGTAAGGGCTCGGCCAAATGCAAGGCCGTATCGCCCATGAGCTCAAAGTCCTGGCCCAATAACAAGCCTTGCTCGCCACGCTTGGCTTGAATTCTTTCCACGGTACCCCAGCCACCCGGTGGACTCGGCAAGATGTCTCGTTGCACGGCCTCAAGGCATTGCTTGCGCCCCAACCAACCGGGATGGATAGGTCCATCCGCCTGAACCCCCGCAGCCAAGGAATAAGCGAGGAGAAGCCATAGCGGCATTCCCGGTTTCCCAAGGTTTAAGGGCAAGGGTGAAATCCCTGCTCACTATGAAAGCATGTCGGCCCGGTTGGCGAAGCGATTCCCGCCGCTATGCGAAAATTCCAATTCAATCCAAAGCTATCCGGCCAAGCGGCGAAAGGGGCTACCTCGCTATCCCTTTTCATTGAAGCCGTTTTGGGAGGCGGTAAAGGGTTTAAAAAGTTGTCGAAACAGATGGGTGCCTTTGCCCGGAGGCAACACAAATTCGTGAACCAAGGCTTTTCCATACAGGCCTGCACTCCTGGAACCATGGGAGCCTTGGCTAGCATTTGCCATTGCGTTTCCGCCTCCCCTCGACTCCTTTCGTCATACAGATAGGCAAAGCCTCCGTCGGCATCGATGTAAACCATGCGACCATCCTGACGCATTACGATGTCCAACCTCTTGACAGTTCGGTTTTTTAAGCCTTCGGGAAGGGCAAGGCAGGAAAGCCATTGGCCGGCCGTATCGTAAAGACATAACCGGGGTTGGGCTTCATCTAAAACCATGAAATGACCGTCATGACGGGGTATCAGCCTTATGCCATGAAAAATACCTGGCGGTTTAGGCAGGCGTCGCCATTCTGAAAGGTGGGCCGCGGAAGGACCCATTCGAAAATTCTGGGAACCCACGTTGAATTGAATGAAACGCGGCTTAGACCATAGGGTTTGACTGGGGATTTCGGTCCCACCGAAAGCCGCAGGTCCAATTCCAAGGCTGAAAACCAAGGTGATTCTGACCCAAACCTGACTGCGCAAACCTTGCGCAAAGGCGAAGGGAAGCTTGCGCAGGGTGCGCAAAAACTTGCGCAGTCCGAAAGGGAAATTCGAGAAATGAGCCTGAACCATTAGCCTATTCTCCTTTAATTTCGAGGCAAAATGAACTGGCACAATGGTTGCGTACCATGTCCAGCATCACCGCGAATCGAGACACTCGATTTCGCCAGTAAGAATGAGGGCTGCATGATTGCCGATCTCTATACCAAGTATCAAGACTACGTAACACGAGTTTGTTTCCGATATGTAAAAAACCAGGAAGACGCGGAAGATTTGACCCAGGAAATCTTCGTCAAGCTCATGAGTCGCCTAGACACCTTTCAGGGCGGATCCCAAATGAGCACCTGGCTTTATCGCGTCGCCGCAAACCATTGCTTGGACCACCTCCGCTGGAAAAAGCGCCAGCTGCAATTGCTGGATGAATGCGGTACGGCTTATGAGGGCGAAGAGGAAGACGCTTTTGTCGCCAAGTCGGAACGCCGCCTCGCCGATAAAATCCTCGAGGTGACGGATGACGCCGATCGCCAACTCTTTTTCCTGCACTTCGAGGCCGGATTAACCCACGGTGAAATCGCCGAAATCGAAGGCGTCTCGCGGGTGGCCATCACCAAGCGCCTAGCAAAAGCCCAGGAACGTCTGCAAGACATTCGCATTCGCCTTGAAGAGAACTTTTTTGCCTTGCCCATGGCTGCTTGAAAACCCTTTAAAAATACCGGACATGGCCTCGTCACTCATTATGTATTCATCCCCGCGCAACGCGGGGTCATGTTCCGGAAAACCTTCACACTTTATCAGCTGATTCCATATTCCTTGATTTTATAAAGCAAGCTACGGCGGCTCATATTGAGAAAGTCAGCGGTTTGTGTTTTGTTCCAGCGATTATGCTCCAAGGCTCGCAAAATTTCATCGCGCTCCACTCCGGCTTTTTTCGCGCGTAAATCGGTGCGAGCGAAGGTGTCCGTGCCAGTGGCCGTTTTGTTGTTCGCGCGATTGTCTATGCCTTCGAATTGAAAAACCAGCCCGTCAGTACCCGCAAGCACCACGGCTCTTTCCACGG
>JAYUVP010000256.1:0-9493 GCA_043753995.1 Fibrobacterota bacterium | reverse complement strand
ATTTTAGCGACGGGCTTTTCCAGGCTTTACACCTTTAATCTCAAAAATTCGAGCCAAAGGCTTTTATTCACCGGCCCTGCGAACGGAAAACAGATCGGTGATACGTCCCAAGTCTGTAATGTTTCCCTGCATCCTCATTTTCAACAAACGCAAGACATTCTGCTTTTAGACTTCGGTTACAACGATTCGAGCACCGTGGTGGGGCGTCCCTATGGCCTGCATGAAATTCTTTTCCGCATCGACAGCTCGGGCCAGGTGAAACGATGGTATCCCGCCCCGGCCGGATTTTACGGTTGGCAAGACGCCGAATGGTCGAATCATGAGGATTATGCTGTGGCCGTTGGAGAAGATCAAAGCCGAGCATATCCCGCTGTATTGGCCGCCAATCTTATCCAAGGTTCAACCATGATTTTGGCGCGTGGCGAAAACCTGCGCCAACCGGCCTTGTGGGTGAGGCCTTCTTCAAATTCAATTTGGTATGACGATCCGGGGATTCGGGACAGCATGGGGAGATATGATGAGCCGAGTGCCGGCGCGGCACAATCCAATTTTGCATCGAAGATGAAAATTTTATGGATGCAAAAGGATTCTGTCGAAGCCGCCTGTTTGGGGAGTTCTCATGTCATGAGCGGAGTTTGGCCTGATTCATTCACCCATTATAAAACGGCTAATATGGGTTATACAGCAGGCGGAGTGAGAGGGGCTTACGAAATCAGCCTTAATTACATCCTACCTCATTGCCCTAAACTCAAAGCACTTGTGTTTGAAATTCACCCTGGTTGGTTTTTCAATGAAGGCGGAGAAGGCCAATCCAATCTTTGGGAAAGCCAAATGAGCCAAACCCTAGGTATTCAATACGATCAGCACTCTGGCTTTTGGTCCAATATCAATACGGTAGCCATGAATCAAACTTTATTGGAAAAAGCTACGGAACACACCTTCGATGCAAAGGGAGCCTTCTATAATGGCCCCGGAACTTGGGGTACCTTCCCTCCCCTCTTCAGTCCCATCGGTGATGGCACCTACTCTCTTTCCGATGCCCATCTTGCGAAAAACCTTGCCCTCCTAGACAGCCTGATGGAAGCGACCAGCAAACTCAATAGGCAGTTCGTGATGACCGTTATGCCCCAAAGCCCACTTTATAAACAGACGAACTATATCGGTCGCTATGGCCCCACCCGTGAAGTCGCCCATGCGCTTTTAACTCAATTGCAAACCAAATGCGCGGCGGTTCCACGATGTCGCTTTTACGATGCCAATCAATACGGAAATCACGATTACAATTCGGCCATGTTCATCAATGAAGATCACCTGGCCACGGCCGGAGCCATGCAGTTCAGCCGCCGTCTAGACAGTGCCATGGTCCTTTGGGAAAACGAGAAATAGGCCGAATCAAGCGAGGTCAAAGCCGCCCCTTGCCAGCATCGGTCGATTGTGAAGAGTCTGCCCCCTTAGCTACAGCGCATACCGAAAGCGCCCAAGACGTCGTCTTCGTCGGCGATGATGGCGACATGGCCGTCGCACTCAAGTCAAAAAAAAGTCCCGCTTCGAAATCAATGAAGAAGAATTAAAAAGCGAAGAAATTAAGGTTCAAGCTTAATTTTTCAACATTGACTTAGCCCATCGCCAACTCCAATGAGGGAGGATAGGCGATGGTCACAAGAGCGGCCTCATTGGGTCGCTTTTCATTTACACATCACCTATTAGCTAATCCGCCCCCATTTAGCCGTTGGTCCAGCGTTTGCTCAAGTGTCTATATGCCCTATTTCATTTTCCGTGCCTTCCTTGGCTTTCTCATGATTACATGGACATCTTGCGGTTTAGGCGAGCGCATTATCAGTCCCAAAAATGCGCCTGCGGGCATGGTCACAGTCCCGTCCATGGGTCGAACTGTTATTTTGGGATCCGCCGATCTTTATGCGAATAAAGACGAGGAAAGCCCAAGGCCGACAATTGCCTTCTCCTATGATTTTTTCCTCGATTCCAATGAAGTAACTCAAGGCCAATACGAGGCCATAATGGGCCGTAACCCGGTGCAGCAAAATCGTTTCGGCCAAGGAAGTGACTTTCCGGTCTATAACGTCACTTTTTTTGATGCCCTATTGTTTTGCAATGCTCGCAGCAAAGCTGCGGGCTTGGACACCGTTTACAGTTATGCCCTTCACAAACAAGACGGCGAGGGTAAAACTTATGCCCTGGAAGGCTTGGAAAATCATTTCGACTGCTCGGGCTATCGCCTCCCCACTGAAGCCGAATGGGAGTTTGCGGCAAGAGCGGGAATGGAGACGGCTTTTCCCTGGGGTAACGGACTCGATACCCTAGCTGCCGGGAAATGGGCCTGGTTTACCGGCAATGCTCGTGGCCAAACCCATCAGGTAGGCCAATTAAAGGCCAATGCTTTCGGGCTCAAAGATATGGTTGGCAATGTCATGGAATGGGTGAATGATTGGAAAGATTCGTACTCGACTCAAACCATCACCAATTTTTTAGGCGCCCGAAATCCCGCACTCCCCGCCGAAAGAAGCGTCAAGGGTGGCGCCTTTTCCTTTGATTCTCGCTATCTCCGCTTCGCCGGTCGCTCGGCGAATTACCCTACCTTGAGCAGTAGCGCCGCCGAATATGTCGGCTTTCGCTGCGCCTTGGGCGCAATCCCTCAGGGTCAATACATCTCAGAAGGAAAGGTCGCCAATGCAACGCCTCCCGTGACCTTGGCGGCGGGTACTATTCAAGACTTTTTTAAAACCCGCTCGGTCAAATTGATTTTCGTCAATACGACTTCGCGATCTCGTACGCTTTGCTTCGTTGACTACTCAGAAGCGCAAGTGACGGTGAGAGAATTCTTGGACGACAGCGCCGTCTTTGCGCCTGTCATATCTCCTGATGGCCTATGGGTTGCTTACAGCAATCGCGATGAAGGTGATGACAGGCCGGGCACACTTAAGATCAGGGCCTTAAAGAATGGAAGCGTGATTCGTGAAGTACCGGACATCAGTGGCGCCATTCCGCGTTGGTGGGCGGACACCGCCAATCATGCCTTTTACTTGGTATACGCAAATTCGGTGCGCAATAATTTGGATCCGGCTTGGCCTTCCGATCAAACTTTTCAGATTCGCATAAAGGAAGGCCAAAGCCAAGGCAACCCTGAACCCTTGTCCAAAGGTGGTTTTCACGATGGCCTTTCTGAAGACGGAAATTTTTTAGCCACCGGCTTTCCTAGATTGCGCACGATCCTTCGTTTGACCTCGGCGCAGAAAATTTTATTCACCGGTCCAGCGAATGGAAAACATGCGGGCGACACCTCTCAAGTCTGCAATGTTTCTTTGCATCCTCATTTCCATCAAACACCCGACATTCTGCTTTTGGATTTCGGCTATGACGATTCAAGCACGGTGGTGGGGCGGCCCTACGGCCTGCATGAAATCCTATTCCGCATCGATAGCTCGGGCCAAGTAAAACGATGGTATCCTGCTCCATCCGGATTTTATGGCTGGCAAGATGCCGAATGGTCGAATCACAAGGATTATGCCGTGGCCGTCGGGGAAGATCAAAGCCGAAGTTATCCCGCCGTGTTGGTGGCTAATCTTTCTCAAGGCTCCACCTTGATTCTGGCGCATGGCGAAAACCTTCGCCAACCTGCGCTATGGGTGAAACCTTATTCAAATTCGATCTTGTATGACGATGTCGGCATTCGCGACAGCATGGGGCGCTATGATGAGCCGAGCGCCTCGGGCTATCAGAGTGTTTTCGCCGATAAATTGAAAATCCTATGGCAGCAAAAAGATTCATTGGAAGTCGCGTGCTTGGGAAGTTCACACATGATGTTAGGGCTTTGGCCTAATTCTTTCCTACACTATAAAGTCACCAATTTGGCATACGCAGGCTCGGGCGCACGGGGTGCTTATGAGATTGGCACAAACTATATCCTTGCTAATTGTCCAAAACTAAAGACCATTGTTTTTGAAGTTCATCTAGGTTGGCTGTTCAATCCAGGAGGAGAATTCCAACCGAATCTCTGGGACACCCAAATGGGTCAAACTTTTGGTGTTCTTTATGACAAAGCTCATCGTTATTGGGAAAATGTCAATCAAAGCGCTATGAATCAAATATTAGAAGAACAACCTCTCTCAACTGCATTTGAGGGAAATGGGGGTATTCATATCCCTTCGATTTCCTGGGGTTCCAATCCTCCTCCCAAACAGCCTGTCGGTACGGGTACATACTCTTTGGCAGACGAGAGTCTATCAAAAAACATGACCCTCATTGACAGTCTTATGGCCGCCGTCCAGCGACTCAACAAACAGTTCGTGATGACGGTCATGCCTCAAAGTCCGTTTTATAAGCAAACCGATTTTATCGGACTCTACGGCCCCACCAGGCAAGTTGCGCAGATTCTTTTTACCCAATTAAAAGCAAAATGCGAAGCCATGTTGAATTGTCGTTATTATGATGCCAATCAAGACGGAAATCACGATTACGATTCAACGATGTTCTACGATCAAGATCACCTGGCCACGGCCGGAGCCATGCAGTTCAGCCGCCGTCTAGACAGTGCCATGGTCCTTTGGGAAAACGAGAAATAGGCCGAATCAAGCGATTTCAAAGCCGCCCTTAAAATCGCCAATGCAGCCAGATTTAAGCGCCTCTCTTTAGGGCGCTTTTTTATACCCTCTCCAGGCAATATACTGTACATTTGTGCAGTATTCAAGCACCAGAGAATGACCCATGCCTCTTTCCCCTCCCCCCGCCTTTGTCCATTTGCATGTGCACTCGGAATTTTCCTTTTTGCAGGGATTGCCCAGTATTCCCGAGCTTGTGGGGCGGGCCAAGGACCTAGGCTTTACCGCCCTGGCGCTCACCGATACCGATCGCATGAGCGGGCTCATTCTTTTTCACCAGGCCTGCACTCAAGCCGGCCTGCGCCCCATTCTCGGAGCCACCCTGACCGATCCCGGTAGCTCCGGTGATGCGGGTGAAACCCTGACGGTTCTAGCGCGCAATGATACGGGTTATGGCGACCTATGCGAAATCATCACGGAGCGGCATTTGAATCCGGATTTTCGCCTGCGCAAGTCATTCTCCAGAGTGCAGCCGAATGTGAATTTGCTTTGTTGCCATCCGGCTTTGCTGCGGCATTTGGCCCAAGGTCCCAATCGCGATCGTCTGCATGGCGAATTGCTGCGAGGCGATTCCGTGGAGCGTGCGCGTAGCCGTGAAGTGGCGGCTTTCTGCGATGCTGAAGCTTTGCCCGCTGTGGCGAGCGGGGGCGTGCATTTCTTGCAGCCGGGCGATCATGAATTGCATCGCATTGTGCGGGCCATAGCCCTGAAGAGCACCTTGTCCCGCCTGCGTCCGGGTGAAACGGCTTGCGCTGACGCTTGGTTGATGTCCGAGGCGCAGATCCGCGATAGCTTCGACGACCGACCCGAGGCCGTGGCAGCCGCCGCGAAACTGGCCGAGGATTGCCGCTGCCAGCCACCCCTGGGGCAATGGATTATGCCCGTCATTGAAGCTCCTTCGCCCTTCACACCTGACACCTATCTCGCGAAATTAGCCGACGAAGGGTTACAGCAGCGTTACGGAGGTGGGCCGCAAGAGGCCGAGGCGCGCGAACTGCAAGCCATGGAATTGGCTGTCATCGCCAAACTCGGCTATGCCTCTTATTTCCTCATGGTGCGTGAAGTGCATCAAGCGGCGGGACGCCTTTTCGCCTCGGCTTATCGCCGTCCCGAAGAATGCACCTTGCTGCGTGGCAGCGCGGCGAATTCCATCACGCTCTACAATCTCGGTGCCAGCACTCTGGATCCGCTGAAGCATAGGCTGTATTTCCAGCGCTTTCTCAACGAGGATCGTGCGCACCCGCCCGATGCCGATCTCGATTTCGGCTGGGACGAGCGCGAGCATATTCTGAAATGGATGGAAAGCCGCTTCGGCGCGGATCGCGTGGCCATCACCTGCACCACCCATCGCTTTCGAGGGCTTTCCGCCTTTCGCGAAATCGCTAAGGTCATGGGCTATTCCGAGTCTCAAGTCACCGAGGTAATGAAGGAAACTCAAAAGCGTGGCTTCGTATTCGATGTGAAGTTGCGTCAAATCACCGCCTTCGCCGGGCGCCTGCACGGCAAGCCGCATTTTCTCGGTCAACACCCCGGGGGCGTGCTGGTAACCAATCAGCCCATGACACGGCATGTGGCCTGCGAGCGATCGGGCGGTCCCAAGGATCGCCTCATCACCCAAATCGACATGCATGGCGGTATCGACGACCTCGGTCTCATCAAATTCGATTTACTGGGCAATGGATCGCTTTCGGTTTATCGCGACACCTTAGAGCAATTGCATGCGCGCGGCCTGCCCGATCCCCCTGTGCATGATTTAGAGCACTGTTTTCAAGACCCGCAAGTGTCGACCATGATGCGCTCAGGACGTACGCGGGGAATCTTTTATATCGAAAGTCCGGCGCAAATCCATCTGAATCAAAAATGCCGTGCCGAGAGTTTCGAAGAAATAACCGTGACTTCGTCTCTGGTGCGCCCGGCGGGTACGGCTTATGCCCGCACCTATGTCGAGCGACATCGCCAGGATAAAACCGGGCCGCGTCATTGGGAATTTCTGCACCCGTCCCTGATTCCCATTTTGGGCGAAACCCACGATGTCTGCGCCTTTCAGGAAGATGTCACTCGCATATGCCACGACGTGGCGGGGCTCAGCTTCAAGCAGGCCGATCTCGTTCGCAAAATGATGAATAGCCAGCACGATGGCATGCCGCCCAGCGATGCCATGCGCGAATTGGAGGCGGCTTTCAAGCGTGGCTGCCGCAGCCCGCGCCAAGACGGCTTAATACCCCTGACGGCAAGCGAGTCCGACGAATTGTGGAAACGGGTTGCGTCTTTCACCGGCTTTTCTTTTTGCAAATCACATAGCGCCAGCTATGCCCAACTCTCCTTTCGCTGCGCATGGTTGAAAGCGCATTATCCCGCTGCTTTTCTCTCGTCCGTCATTTCCAATAATCACGGCTTTTACCGGCGTGAAGTTTATCTCGACGAAGCCCGGCGATGGGGACTGAAAATCCTGCCTCTCGACATCAATGCTTCGGGCTGGAAATACCGGGACGAGAATGGCGACATCAGGCCCGGTTTCCTCCACTTGCACCACTTCTCACGGGACGCATTCCAACGCATTGCCGGGGAGCGCGAGCGCTTGGGCCCCTTTCACGGTCTCGACGATTTTTTGCGGCGCGTACCCGCAGGTCGCCAAGAAAGCGAGAATCTCATTCTCGTGGGAGCTTTCGATCGCTTCGGCCTCAGCCAACCGGAATTGATGTATCAACTTTATGGCATGTCACGACATCGTGGCAACGATGGCTTTCTCGCCCCTGACTTATTGCAAGGCCTGGCCATGCCGACGGAAGCGGCTGGACGCCTGGGCCGCGTCAATCTTCTGGAGCGCTGTCTTCGCGAAGAGGATTTGCTCGGCTACATGCTGTCCGCTGATCCCGTGGCGGTATTGGCCCAACACCCCATGGCCCATGGCGCCGTCATGGCCGCCGATTTGCATCGCCACCGGGGACGACGCGTGCGCGTGGTGGGAAGACATGTCACCGAGCGTACCCATTGGATTCAAAAAAACAATGGCGTCATGTTCTTTCTCACTTTGGCCGACACCAGCGGCATGATAGACGCTGTTTTTTGGCCTGATGCCTATGAGCGCTGGCGCGAGGTTTTGGCGCAAGGACCCTCCTTCGAAATTTACGGCAAGGTCAGCGAGGACTGGGGAGCATTCTCGCTTGAAGTGGAGCGTCTGCGGCCCGTGCCCTTCACTCCCAACCTTATTGATTTCGATCAAGCTTCGCGCCGCTTGCAACAAGGCGGAGTTTTCTCCAAAGCGTATGCCGACATCCTACCCAACCCAATACGCCATGTCGCCGCCCAAGCCGCCTGAACCCCTGTTCGCCACCTGGGTTGTGCCCGAGCCTTATGCCCAGGCCTTAGCCTATGCCCGCCCTGAACTACGCGACCAGCCCTTTGTCATCATCGAGCAGCACGAAGCCCGCCACAAAACCCAAGTGATGTCGGTATCTCCTCTGGCAGCGGATCTTGGTCTGTGGCATGGCATGCCGCTTTATCAGGCTCGGAGACGCTTTCCTCAAGTCGTCACCCTGGCGCGCGACCGCACCGCCGAAGCCGCGCTCAAGCTTCGCTTAGAGCATTGGCTGCAAGGCCTGACCCCTGAGGCCCAAGTCCTTCCCGGACGCATGCTGGCCGATCTCACCGGTACACCTCTGGCGCGCAGCTATGCTGTATCGCCGGAAAGACGTCACATGCATGTTTCCCAGGAGCGAAGGGGAGCGCCTCCGTCGCCAGCCAGCCTTGCCAAGCCGAGAATAGGCAACGAAGCGAGGAATCCGGATTGGGCTCCATTGCAAGATCAAGTCGGCAATATCCATCCCTGGCAAAGCTTGGCCATGCATTTGCGCCAAGCCGCACTCGCCCTGGGCCTTAACCAAATCAGTGTGGGCCTCGGATCGACTCGCTTGATCGCACAGGTGCTGGCCCGCCTCATGCGACCCAACGGCGCGCGCGCCTGCCCGCCCGGTAACGAGGCCGCTACCCTGGCGCCCTTGTCTCCCCAATCCTTACCGGGACTTTCCCCTTCCACCCGGGAATTGCTCGCCAAATTGCAATTGCATCGCCTCGATCATGTGGCCGCCCTGGGCTGCCCCGCCTTGGTGGCCCGTTTCGGCCGCGAAGGCGAAGCGCTCCATCGCATGGCCTGCGGCCTCGATCTTGAAATCACCCTTCCCCGCCGCAGCGAATGGAAAGCCGAAACCGTCCTTTCGGAAGACGAATGCGACGAGGATAAAATCAAGAATGCCGTTCGCCTCACGGTCGATAAAATGGCTTTCGTACTGCAAGAGGCGGGAGTGGCCGCTGATCGCATTCATGTTGGACTGATTTATGGAGATGGCCGTGAAAGCGGACGCACCGTGGCCCTTACCCGCCCCACCCATTCCTTTTCCGAATTGGTGAAGCCCGTGCTCACCGCCTTTGCCGCCCTGCATCAGCGCCGCGTGGCCTTGAGTCGCATTCGCTTACGCGTCGCCTCCCCGAAAGCAGAAACCGGGCAAACCGATCTTTTCGACGATTCCTCCGCCTTGCGTCAACAAGCCCTTGGCGAGGCCATCACCCGCATACGTCGCAAACGCAGTTTTGATGCCATAGTCAGCGCATCCAATGTGACTCGCCGGGATGGATTCGGGGGTGGAACCGAGTGAAGTCTTAACCGCACTCGGTTTTTCTAGTTGCCCTACGAACAGCCGGAAGTTGTCCCACAATCATCACAGACAATACAGGTGCCATTACGTCGGACTCTTACTGATCCGCAAGAATTGCAACTTTGTCCCGTATAGCCCGCTTTGCGGCCCATGATAGCCGCGGCCTGGGAGGCTGCGGCGACGCCGACCGGCTTCACGATCCGCTCGATTGGCGTATTTTCCACC
>JAYUVP010000255.1:0-2956 GCA_043753995.1 Fibrobacterota bacterium | reverse complement strand
TGCCTGTGCTACGGGATGGCGAGGAATACGCAAGGCGACCGTGTTTAGCCCGGCTGTAGCCAAATCGGGCACCAGGGCTGAACGCGGCAAAACCAAAGTCAAAGGGCCGGGCCAAAAGGCGTCCATCAGGCGGTTGGCGATTACAGGGATGGTTGAAACCAAGTTGCTGATTTGAGCACGCGAGGCCACATGCACAATGAGTGGGTCAAAAAACGGTCTTCTTTTCACAGCGAATATGCGCGCCAAAGCCTTGGCATCCAGCGCATGCCCAGCTAAACCGTAAACCGTCTCCGTAGGCATACCGATGAGCTCGCCTCGATTGAGGGCTAAGGAAGCGGCGACTAAAGCCTTGTCATCAGGCGACCATATGGGAATCATGAGAGGAAAAAGTTAACCGGACGTGGCCAAAGAAAAACCCCTCCCGGAGCGACTCCGAAAGGGGTGTATCCATTGCGCGGTGATAACTCGTCTAGCTTACCACATCGCACCATCCGCAGCAATGCCGGAATCTTATTCCTGAATAAACATTTTGGCGATGCGAGAGGCGATATTGGTGACCATATCCTCGTCCATTTTATAATGTCCATTCGCCACCAAGGCCTTTAATCGCTCCACCTTCATGCGTTGTTCTTTTTCAAGTCCATCGCCTTGCGCAGCGGATGCGGCGTATTCACTGGCTGCTGGGGTTAACTCAACTTCGTCATGAGGCGTTTTGTTGGCCTTTCCGATTTTGAGTTCCTGACCGTCTTTCTGAGCTGCCTTCTGACGCAGTATGTGCGCCACCTCATTGACGATATCTGTGGTAATCATCCCGACCCCCTTTCTGGGTCTGCCGGTCCCTCGGCCGTGTTGTCGTTATTTGAATTATCGGCATAAGCTGGAGTCGGCTTTAACTTGCCATCGAAGTTTGGCTTCGCAAACTCCACAAAAAACCTTGAAACGACAAAATCACCTGCAATTTCCGAAGCGCCGCCATTGACCCGACCCTTGGCCTTGTAAGATGCCAATCGCGATGGTTGTACGGCTTAAAGGCTAGACATAGCCAAGGCCCGCGAAACGTCTATGCCGGCTTGCGAATAGGCAGCCTTGAGAATGCCGCCATCATAGTCATGGCCCTGGGGTATGGCGATGCCTGCACGCAATAGCGATACGGCCAAATCGCGAAACCCACGCCGATGCCAGTAACTTCCCAGGTACTGCAATGCCTTGACCTTGAGCATGCCGAAATCCACGGGCATGAAGGTCGGCCCTTCCTGTAAATCCAACAAGTCCTCAAAGGCGGTGCGGGCCTTTTCTTCATCACCCATGGCCGCCAAGATTTGCGCCTTGACCAAGAGGGCTTCGGGCACCGGTGCCTCACCGTCGCTCCTCAAAGCTGGTTGCAGGGCAGCCCAGGCCTGTGGGAATTGACGACGTGATGCCAAAGCCGCCGCTATCTTGACCGGCACTTGGCATATCACATGGGGATTATCGCCGCGTTGACGCGCCAAGGTTTCCGCCTTGCGAAACCAGGTTTCGGCTGCTTCAAGGTCTTCCAAATCAAGACAAGCACTGCCCAAGGTATATAAAGTAATTGGCGTCACGTTTTTGCATTCATGAACCTGGCGCTCAAGCAAATGGCGATTTCGAATCTGCTTAGCTCTAGCAACTCCGGCATCGGCATAGCCGGTATGCAAAATCGTGATGGGCAGAAAGTGAACCGACAAACCCGCCCGCTCGATGGCGGGCAACACTTGCTCATGTATCGGATTTTCAAAACGCAAATCGGGGCGATTGGGGAAAAGACGAATCTGATTGAATACGGATCCGGTGAATCCACCGTCTCCGCTGTTTTTGACCACGAAGCCGAAGGCCTTGACAGCGGGACTCGGTTCTGCTAGTACCAAGGCCAGTATCGCCTCCTTGTCGGCGGGTCGGAGACGATCATCCGCATCCAGCCATAAAATCCATTCGCCCTTCGCAACGGCTAATCCGGCATTGCGGGCTAGACTAAAGTCTCCTTGCCAGGGACTTTCTACCAGCACGGCGCCACGTTCACGAATGATCTCACGGGTGCCATCGACACTGCCGGTATCCACAATCACGATTTCATCGGCTAATCCCCGAACCGAATCCAAGCAGGCAGGCAAATTGCTCTGCTCATCCTTGACTATCATGCATAGGCTCAAACGAGGATGCACTTGAGGCTCGGAGGGAAATGCATGATTTGGGAAAGCCGCTTTCGCTTCGGCCAATGCCCTTTTCAGTTCTGGAATTTTGCCGAGGGCCTGCAGGGCTTGCAAGCGGCCGACATGTACTTCAGGCCTCGCCTTTGCATTGAGATCGAGAGAGTTTTGAAAGGCCACTAAGGCCTCGACGGCGCGCCCCAAACGCAGGAAGCATTGGCCTAGCAACATCCAAGATTCCACGACTTGGGCATAGACGGCATGCATTTTTTCCAAGGTGCAGACAGCTCCATTCACATCTCCCCGGTCCGCTTGCAAGCGGGCAAGATGATAAAAGGCATACATACGCACGACATCGTATTGATTCGCCGTAGTGGTGAAGGTCAAAGGCATTTCCGTCACGCGCAGAAAATCAACCTCAGCCTCGTTCAAACGGCCCAATTCCATCAGGCATTCGGCGCGATAAAAAACCGGTTCCACCTTGCTCGGCTGAAGGACCATGCTTTTTTCAAACCAGGGCAAGGCTTCCTCGCGCTTTCCCATATGCTGCAAGCCGCGCCCTATGCATGCGGGAATTTCGGCATACACTTCATGATGCCTCGCCTGGCAATCGGGCATTTCCCAAACCCGCCTGTAGGCTTCAATCCCCAGTTGCCAGTCGCCTAAGATGAAATGCGAGTCGCCCACACTCATGGCCAAGGCGGGCTCGTCGGCCATACGGCCTTGTTCTTGGGAAAGCAATTCCAAATTGCGTTGGGCCTTTTTCCGCTTCATACCCGCATCTTCATAGC
>JAYUVP010000254.1:0-20984 GCA_043753995.1 Fibrobacterota bacterium | reverse complement strand
CTTGGCGGCTATCCATTTTTTGTCCTTGAACCAGGTATAGGACCAAGTCTTGGCTGCCGCGACGCCATCGGCATTGCGGGTGTCTATGCCGGCCAAATTCGAATGACCGATCAGCAAATAGACCATCATTTTTTCTTTAGGAACTTCAACTCCGCCCAGCAACAAAGCGTGGCTCAAGCTAACTTGGAGTAATAAACCTAATCCCAGGTTATGTCCGAACTTCATGCTTCCTCCGCTCCTCTTGACTCGGTCAAGCTACCGCGAGATAAGCGAAAGCGGGGCTCGAAAATTTGGTTTTCCTGGATGGCAAAAGCAGCATGACCCTTGAGGTACACTTGTTCAAAACCTTTTTAAAAATCGCACTATTCGGTACGGTGTTTTGGGCTTTCTCGGGCTGTGAAGAGACGGGAAGCGGCCTCGGTACGGTGGAAAAAATTCCATGCCAAGATCCCGCTAAGCTTTTACTCCCCCGGTTTTCCATCACCTCGCATAAAATCCGCGATACCATTCTCACTAAACACATCGACTCTATACCCGGCATTCGTCAATGGGCACGAGGTGATTCGGTAATGGCATTCATGGGGGGCAAGGATTTCAAACTGGTTTTCACTTTGAATAAGGCCATGTACCTGGTGACCTATGTCGCCGGAGAGCCTACACTGAAACTGATTTCCCAAGATGACGAGGGGGCGAACCGCAAGCAGGGTTCAATCAATAGCCCCTTGTTTTCTCCCGATGGAGACAAGATCGTCTTTGCCGGCAATACCGACGGGAAGCCCTCTTTTGTGATGAAGATCAAATCAGGTAGTGAATCGGCCTATCGGTGGCGAGTCGACGCCAATCCCAACCGGCGAGTTCATGTCACCAGCGATCCGCATTGGCATGTCGAAGGTGGAAAAACCTGGATTTATTTTTCAACCGTTTCAGGACTAGTCTTTTACAATCGCGATTGTCGGCAGCTATCGGGAAGCACCTATCGCGCCGAGTGGTTAGACGATACCGCGGTCGGCCCCATTGAAACCTCCGGTATCAAAGGTGCTTACCGCGGTGGCTTGTCAAAGGATGGCAAATGGGCGGGAACCTCTTATTCCACCGCGGCGATTTTTGATTTAGAACGGGACTCCACCGTAGTGATAGGGGATTCCGTCCAGCAATGCAACTCTTCCATGAACCCTTACCCCATTGGCAGCAAGCACAACGATTATATGATGACCTTGGCCTTTGGCGGTGAACCCGCCTATCATTCCATAGATGGCCAAGATTTGCTCGAAGGCCTTCATGAAAACCTGTGGATCTACAACAAGGACGGTAAAATCGTTTGGCAGGCAAAGCGCCCGGACGAAAAATTTTATTACCGATGGGATAAACCGGAATGGTCGACTCATCCTAATTTTGCCACTGCGGTGGCTTCGCATGATATGGGAAGCGCCAGCGATCTAGGTGACCTTTATATCGTCAAAATCGGTGATCTTGCCAATGCGGAAGAGGGCAAGCTGAATCAGGCCGAGGGGTATATGAAAATCGCCTCGCATGGCCTAACTGGAGAGTCCTTCTCGCACTTGTGGGTAGCACCGTGAATTTTTCCTCGGAGTGGAAAGTATGAAGCGCATTTCCCGGCTTTTTCAATGGCGCAAGCACGGTATTCCGGCCTTCGCAGTCTTGGCTTTTTGCGCCTTGCTTGGCGGAGAATATGCGGGCCGCATGGGTCGGCCAGAGCAGCATGACGCGGTGTGGAGCAATATCGGCGGATGCGGTGGCGGTGGCGGCGGGGCGGCGGCCGGAGCCGGTAAATGGATAGGTCGAGGGGTGAGCGGTGGTCTCGTCGATCTCGAAATCTTAGGCAATACCACGGTGGGTGGCGATTATCACTATTCGTCGCTGAATATGACGACGACCTTTCACTATCCGAGCATTCCGAACTATACCGTGGGCTTGTCTTTGGCTTCGAAAGCCAATACCTATGAATACGAAGGTTATAAGGTGGCCGAGGATTTGACCTCTCGGCAAACGCGTGTTATCGGCGGCATGGGCGATTTGGGCTTGCAATTGAACCGTCTTTTCGGCAATGAGAATGAGCACTCCCTTGGCATCAACCTTTCCCTTCCCACGGGGCAGCATGATATCAAGCGCTTGCATTTCAAAGGCCAGAATATTGAGCCAGACGATGTGCGTTGGGTGAATCCCTTTGTGCAGCCAGGTTCTGGGCTTTATTCTCTGGGCGCCAGTTATGAATACACCCGCACGCGCGACTGGGGCTTGATTATTCTCGGCGGCAGCTATTCCTCGGCATGGGCTTGGGACAACCACGGTTGCCGTGATTTTAATGGCTCCGTCAATGAAAAAGTCTTGAGCTGCCAAAATGCCCAACCCTCAGCGATGACCTGGAAGTTTTGGGAATTGGAGCATCAGCCCTATTATGGCGATCCTAAAACCTGGACCGAAAGCTATGGCGCTCCTGGAACGGGTGCCACCGGCGCTGATGCTGTCAGCATCTATGGCCATGTGGGTCATAAGGAAGAATCCTCGACTCAAAGTCTTGGCCTGACCTTAACCGTTCCCCTGTCGCCGACCTATTACTGGGAATATGGACCTGGGCTCGACAATCGCGTCAGTACTCGTGTGCGCACCAATGACTACACCCTGAAGTTCAGCGGCGGCCTCGAAATCACCAATCCGAATTTCCCAATTTTCTTGGCCTTCGGTATTCCCTATAAGCTCAATGACATTGTCGCGCGCGGTCGACTTGTCTATCCGCAGAATTATGTCGGGACCATCGGCATCAAAGGCACCTTCTTCTAGACATGACCAAGATTGCCTTGCTTGGCTGCGGCGGTTTTATCGGCAGCCATTTTCTCGATGCCGCTTTATCTGATCCTGATTTGCAAATCGAGGGTTGGGATTGGTCCTCGGATAAAATCGCCCATCACTTGGGCCACCCTCGCTTTATTTTTCATGCTGGCGACTTGTATCGCTTCCCCGATTTAGCCGGTCGCTTGACCGATTGCGATGTGGTTATCGCCTTGGCGGCGATTTGCAATCCTTCGCAATACAATACTCGCGGCATCGATGTCATCGAAAGCAATTTCATTCAGCCGCGCCTCGTCGCGGATATGTGCGCGCGGCTGGGGCGCTGGCTCATTCAATTCTCAACCAGTGAAGTTTATGGCCAAACTTTGGCGCATTGGACGCGTGATGCCCGCTCTGAGTCCGCCATGGAGCCACCCGGTGATCATGTGATTCTGGACGAGGAAAAATCGCCCATGCTCCTAGGTCCGGTGAGCGCCCAGCGCTGGAGTTATGCCTGTGCCAAGCAATTACTTGAGCGCTATGTCGTGGCCCTGCATCGCGAGCAGGGCTTGCCCTATACCCTGATTCGCCCATTCAATTTCCTGGGCACGCGTATGGATTTTTTGCCAGGACGAGATGGCGAAGGCTTGCCGCGCGTGCTGGCTTGCTTTACGGCAGCCTTGCTCGACAAAAAGCCATTGACCTTGGTCGATGGTGGCCATGCCCAGCGCACCTTTCTGGCCGTCGAAGAAGCGGTTCAAGCCTTACTGACTATGGTGAAGAATCCCGCTCAGGCCAAGAACAAGGTTTTCAATTTGGGTAATCCCGAAAATGAAGTTTCGATAAAGCAATTGGCAGAAATGATGCGCGATATCGCTATGGAAGTGACAGGTGACGCCACCTATGCGGACTTGCCTTTGCTCGACGTTCCGGCCTTGGAGTTTTATGGCGAGGGATATGCCGACTCCGATCGGCGCATGCCGAATATCGAGCGGGCTCGTCAAGTCCTGCATTGGCATCCCAAACGTCATTTGCGCGACATTTTACGCGCCGTGATAGTCGACGCTTTTCAAATTCACGAAACCGTCCAACCCTCGGTTAAGTCTTCGCAAAGGTCCTGATGCTTAAGCCTCTTTTTCTTCGACATGCTCGCCATCCCGTCCAGGCTCTCTCTCTGGCGCTATCCCTAACCTTGACTTGCCTTTGGACGGGCTGTAAAAACAAATCGGAACCCTCTTCCGCTGAGACGCTCGCCAAAACCTCCGCCGAATTCTCGGTCACCACCGCGAATCCCAATTATCATCGCCTGCATTCCCATGTGCTGGTGCGCAAAATTCACCAGCCGACTCTGGCCAATTTGGACTATGCGGCCTATGTCGAAAATGTCATGCTGGCTGATTCGGCGATGCAAATCGTGCAGCTACCCTCTCCGGTTGATTTGGTGACAAACAAATTCGGTGGACTGGTACAAACCTTTCAACTTGACATCGACAAAACACCGTTGACCACCGCTGAAAGGTCCTCTCCTCTGGCTTGGACCCCATGTCTCGACTTGCTACTACAATGGAATTTTGAAGCGACGGCGCCTTTGGCGAATGGCTATTCTGCCGTGACTGGGGAACACTGGGGCGACACCTCGGATGTGCCCATAGCCTATCAAGAATTCACCTCGCTTTATTTGCATGGCCAAGGCGAGACCTCCGAGGCCTGGGCCTTGCTGGAATTCAAGCCTTGGATGAAGGCTTATTTACCCGCCGGCACTCATTTCGATGCGGCAGGCTTTGGCCAAATTTGGGTGAAGCTCAATCCCACGAGCATGACCGCAGCCATGATTAGCGAATTGCGAGGCGCTTACAGTTCGAAAGTTTTGGACGAGACCCAAGTGCTGGATTGGGCGCGTCAATTGACTTCGCGTTGGTACCCCTCTTATAACACTGACCTGACTGAGATTCAGCCGGGCCAAACCTGGCCCTATGCGAATTCCAATGCCAAGGCCATTGCCGACATCGCTGGTTTCACCGTCGCCAATCCCCTGGTCATTTTCCGGGGACGTCCCCTGGAAGATACCCTCTACAATGTCTTCGTCGTCGAGGGCATGGGCCTGGCCAAGGCGGCAAGCGCCGCCGCCGATACCGGCAAAGCCGCCGCAAAGTCCTTGGATGCCGGGCTCGCAAAGCAATTGCAAAGCATCGAAGCTACCCTGCAACAGGAAAAGAAAACCTTAGGCGGCGGCGCTTACTCGACTTGGCACCGCAAGCTCGCCACATTTCACCAGCGTGTGAAAATCTTCGCGAAGCAGGAGTCCCCGGAAATACAAGGCCTGCAAGGCCAACGAGATTTTCTCGTCTTTCGCCGGGAGCTAGACTATTTGTTGGCCCCCGATTGGGATTCTCTGGCTTCGGGGCAAAAGCCCCTGGCTGCCATAGTCGCCTTCAAGGAAAAGCTGGCCGCCCAGGGCATAGACTTTTTGTTCGTGCCCATACCCACCAAGCTGGATATTTATCCCGAAATGCTCTCGGACGCCAAGCCGGCTTTGCCCGGCGGCATTGCCCAGCCTTATGCGCGCAAGGTATTGGCCGATCTCGCCAAGGCTGGCGTGGAAACCCTCGACCTGACCTCGCTTTTCCTGCAACAGCGCAGCATCCCAGCCCGCGACACGGTTTTGCTTTATCAAAAGGAAGACACGCATTGGACGCCCCAGGGCTTGGCCCTGGCCGCCAAGGCTTTGGCCGAACGCCTGCGGGGCTATGCCTGGTTTGACTCTTCCTTCGCGGAAAAACGGATCTTTACCCTGAAAGACACAACCTATTCGACCCTCGGCGATATTCAGGCCCGCCTCAGTGCCAAAGCCAAGGCCACGGTTCGCCCCGAAACCCTGAAGGCGACCCAGGTTTTTGATCCCCAAGGTAAGCCCTATGAAGCCGACGAAAACTCCCCTGTGCTTTTGTTAGGTGACAGCTATACTGGAGTCTTCGAAACCGTAGGGTGTCGTCACGCCGGTGTTACGGCGCATTTGGCCGCGCAATTGCAAGGGCCAGTCGATTTGATCATGGGTTGGGGCGGCGGCCCCGAGGCTCCGGAGAAAATGGCCAAGCGCGGCGAGGCTTATCTCCAGCCTAAGAGGGTGGTCGTGTGGATGATGTCCGCCCGGGATTTATTCACCTATCCGGGGCAATGGAATTAACGAACTTTATCTGCCCATGCGGCCCAATAGCGCTTGCTCTTGTCCTTGAAAAAATCGTCTTCTACCGCGCCCGTCCACACGCCTTCAAGCGGTGACAGCACGAGATAGTGAATGTCACCAACGCGATAGGACTTGAGGTTGCCGCCCACCTTGTCGTTTTGATCGTCGGTGATTTCTTCGCGGGCAAAGCGGGGATTATAATGGCCGACGAGAATTTCGCTTTCGGCAAAAGATCCCTGCACGACCTTAACCACCTTGTATTTCATCACATAGGCATAGTTGTAAAGATCATTGGCGGGAAAAGACCCCGGAATTTCCAGCAGTTCGGCCGCGAGCACTAATTCGCCCGCCACCGGAGGTTTTTCCGGCAAGGTCATCGCCGCTGGGCTTTCTTTGGCGGCCGCATTTTCTTTGGCCGCTTCTTGATTTTTCTGCTGGCAATTCACGAGCAGCAAGGCCGACAGGGACAGGAATAAGCAAAGAGTTTTTCTCATCATTTTCCAAAGATATCACTTCTTTGGAAGGAGGAGCCCAACCCTGGTTCACTCATTCCGGCAAGATTTGCAGCGACTTTCCATTACTGGTCCGTATCAAAAAGGCGTCGCTGGAAAGACCGTCCGTCGCCGCAGCTTTTTCCGTAGGCACTCGCTTGCCGTCCAGGGAAAACACCTTCATTTCCCCCTCTTCGGGCAAGAGAGTGTTTGGCCTCGCAGCCTTCGGGGCCTTAGCGTTAATGCCCACATTTCCGCCTTTGCGGGGTATGACGGTATTGTCGGAAAGGGAGAGCAAGGCCATGGCATATCTTCGACCCAAGTCTCGCATGCTCGAAGGATTGAAATGCCATACGTCACGGCCATTACCCGATAAACCCTGTGAAGAAGCTAGGCCGACCTTGGGGTATTTGGCGGGCATGCCAGCAAGCAAATTGTTGAAGCTCGTATTATTCTGAGACGGCGACTTACTGTCTGAGCGCAATTGGCCGACAACCAATACGGTTTTGGCGTCGAGGCCCAAATCCGTTTTCAAGTCATTGAAAATTTGCATGGCCATAGCATCCCAAGCCTGAGAAGACCCCGTGCCGCTTTCACCCTGATGCAAAAGCATGCCCTTGATGATGCCCTTTTGCTGCGCCAATTTGCAGCGGGCTAGCATCCAGTTATAGGCGTTTTTTCCCCGAACCTGGGACGGGCCTACCGAAGACGTCGCGGAGCTTCCCTTGAGAAAAACATTCAAGGCCATACCCGACAAGGCGCATGGCACCATGCCAATGGAAATGTCTGAACGTACAGAATCGATCATGGTTTTTCCGAACCAGTCTCCGGGGCTAATACCTTCCAATCCGGCGCTGCAATCGTGCAGGGGAGGGAAGGCCGTATACCATTGATCCACGGTGCGCTTCATGACATAGTCTTTGCAATTGGGCCCCGCGCTGCAATCGGAAAAAGCCAAGACCTTGACCCGGGGCGTAGTATCGCAATCGACCTTGGGAGAATCACTGACCGCGCCGCCACCCGCCATATTCGATTGACCGAAAAGCAGGTAAATGTGAAAGTTCGGATCTGGTTGGCTGGACTGGGCGAAAAGGGGCTGTACCAAACCGGCCATCGCTACGGCAAATAGGGAGATTTTCAAAAGATTCATATCAGATTCCTGATTCGAATGGGTCGAATACGCGAGGCGTCATTCTACGTCTCAATGCGCCTAAACTAAGGCCACTGGCCGGAAAAAGCATGCCATGCCTTACGACAATGCGCAGTTGACCTCGGGGTGGTGCTCCGCCCCTCCCCCGCATTGGCCCGCCTTTCTCCCGTCGCGGCTGAAAGCGGCATACAGGCTGAGGCTTTGGAACGCCGCTGGGCTCGGTCGGCCTCGGCATCCCACCCCGGTTATTGTCGACCTTAATGTTTTGTGCGTCACGATACGTCTTTCTTTTGATCCGCGGCATCGCCCGTTCTGGATGAAAATGGAATATTTCCCTGCTTCGTAATTTTCCACCAGAATGGATAGGATGGAGAGTTCATCTCCCTTCTTGGAAATAGGTTCCGCGTCCCACGAATCTTCGACACGCTTGAGGGCGGTTTGGTCCTCGGCAAACTACCTTCCCCCCTGCGTGCCATGAGCGATTTCACCTCCCTATCCGGCGACCTAGGCCCCTGCTTGCAATCCTGGGAGGCCCAAGGCTTTCGACCCCATGGCAAGCATTGGCTACTCGCCGTTTCGGGCGGGGCCGATTCGCTGGCTTTACTCCGCTTCTTCGCCGATCGCATAGCTCCGCAAACGCATTGCCGCCTCACGGTGGCTCATATCAATCATCATTTGAGACAAGAATCACAAGAGGAAGAGGCCTTTGTTGCCGCACTGTGCGGGCGGCTTAGCCTGGCTTGCCACACTGCTCACCTCGAACCGGCTGGGCGGAAGCGCCGAGAGTCATTGGAGGCTTGGGCGCGCAGGGAAAGGTATGCCGCGCTTCATCGCATCTCCCAGGAAGTCAAAGCCGACGGAGTTTTGACCGCCCATCACCGCGACGATTTCGTCGAAACCGTTTTGCTGCGCCTAATGCGCGGTGAAGGTTGGCGGGCCTTAACCGGCATGGCTTTTCAGCGCGAGCCGGGCTTGGTGAGGCCTTTTCTTTCCCTGCCCGGATCCGCTTTGCGCGATTATCTCGCCGAAGTAGGGCAGACTTGGTGCGAAGACGACAGTAACCAGAATCGCCGCTATTTGCGTAATCGCCTGCGCCTTGACCTTTTACCGCGCCTCGATGGGGAATGGCCGAATTGGCGCGAGCGATTGACGGCGGTGGGGAAGGACATGCAAAGCTTGCAGGGCTTTGTGGCCGAAATCGAAACGGAGGACGCTGACAAACCGGTTTTGCTGGAACCTGGACATGCGGTTTTGCCCGTCGAATCCCTGGATCAACCCCTCGCCGATGGGGACAGCCCCTTGGTTTTACGTCGATTGCGGCAAATGATGGCGCTGGCGGGAGGGCCTCCGGGCAAGCCGGGACGCCCCTTTTTACAGGGATTTCAACCTCATTCGGGCCAAACCGAGTGGAGTGCCGCCGCAAATGGGGTTTTGCAGCGACGATTCGCCGTTGGCGGGGGACAGCAATATCACCTGTTATACCGGCCAATTAAGGCAGGAAATAGGCCTGGAAAAACCGAGGTCAAAATGTGTTCCGAGGCCGCGGTTAAGGTTATACTCAGGCCTCTCCCCGGGATTTGGACTTTTCGCCTTGCCGACCAAGACTATCGGCTCACGGCGCGAAGCTTGACCCCGACGGCCATAACCGGTTTTCCGGCAGCCGAGGAAAGGCAAGCCATCTTTGATGCCAAGCGCATTTCGTCTACCTTGCAGCTCCGGACTAGGCGGGCTGGCGACAGCTTTTGCCCGCTGGGAATGCGCGGACGCTCTCGCAAGCTCAAGGATTATTTGCGTGACCGGGGAGTGCCGCAAGAACTTAGGGATAATATGCCCTTGGTCTTCTCCGACGAAACCCTTATTTGGGTTCCCGGAGTCGGGCTTGCTGAAAGCGGCAAGGTCTTGCCCGAATCGGAGAACCTCCTCGAACTGGTGCTTGAATGTCTGACAAAGAAGATTCACTGAATGACAAAAACCGTCTCGTCGATGATAAGCGTCGCGGAATGATGAAGAATCCGAATCGACCGCAAGATCCGCGTAGCGGCATGCCTCCCGGTGGCAATAAATGGCGCCGTAAAAACCTGTCCTTGCTTTTGGGCATGGTGCTGGTCATTTTGATTCTGGTGCAATTGCTCAATTCGCAAAGCGCCAGCGAAAACAAGAATTACACCGAATTCCGCAAAATGTTGACGGACACGTCCTTGGTGATCACTCATATCGCCATGACGCGCATCAATGAAGGCTTTCAGCTCGAAGGTGAGCGCAAATTGTCGCAGGAAGAACAGGTTACGCGCCGGGAGAATTCGAATTCGCTGACGGGCTCGGGATCCACGGTGCGCTTCCGAGTGCAATTGCCGGAATGGGGCCAACCCATGCAGGGCATACTCGATAGCTTGGCCGCCAAGGGCGTCAAAATCGAATTCACCAAGGAGACGCGTTGGTTCAGCTATATGAGCACGCTATTGCCTTTGTTTTTGCTCATCGGCTTTTTCTGGTTCATGATGGCGCGTCAAGGCCAAATGGGCGGAGCGCGCGGCATTTTCAATTTCGGAAAAATTCGCGCGCGGGTGCAAGACGACAATAAGCCCAAGGTCACCTTTGCCGATGTGGCGGGTTGCGATGAGGCCAAGCAAGAACTGCAAGAAATCATCGAGTTCTTGAAAGACCCGACCAAGTTTTCCAAACTGGGCGGACGCATTCCCAAGGGCGTGCTTTTGCTTGGGCCTCCCGGAACGGGCAAAACCCTTTTGGCCAAGGCCGTTGCGGGCGAAGCCGACGTGCCTTTTTACTCGATGTCGGGCTCCGATTTCGTGGAAATGTTCGTGGGCGTGGGCGCCAGCCGCGTACGCGATTTATTCGAGCAGGGCAAGAAGAATGCGCCTTGCATTGTTTTCATCGATGAAATCGACGCCGTGGGTCGGCATCGCGGAGCAGGCCTTGGCGGTGGGCATGACGAGCGCGAGCAAACCTTGAATCAATTGCTGGTCGAAATGGACGGCTTTACGGGCAATGACGGCGTCATTTTGATCGCCGCCACCAATCGTCCCGATGTACTCGATCCCGCCTTATTACGTCCGGGCCGCTTCGATCGCCAAGTGGTGGTGGACTTGCCTGACTCCAAGGGCCGCGAAGGGATTCTGCGCGTGCATTTGAATAAGCGCAAGGTCCCCTTGCGTGATGATGTCGACGTGTCGAAAATCGCCAAGGGCGCGCCGGGCCTGGCAGGTGCCGATTTGGAAAACCTGGTCAATGAAGCTTGTCTCTTGGCGGCGCGTTTCGGCAGCGATCGCGTGGGCATGATTGACTTCGAAGAGGCCAAGGACAAGGTGATGATTGGCAATGAGCGCTTCAGCCGTATCATTACCGAAGAAGAGAAAAAGACCACGGCCATTCACGAAGCCGGCCATGCCATCATTTCCCTGCTGGTAGAGCATAGCGATCCCCTGCACAAAATCACCATTATTCCCCGGGGCCGGGCGCTGGGCATCACCTTTCAGCTTCCCGAAAAAGATCGTTATACCGTCGATTCGCGCTTTATCCTGGACAAGATCGCGATTCTCATGGGCGGGCGCGGTGCCGAGCAAATGTTCTTGGGCCAAAGGACGACGGGCGCCAGCAATGACATTGAACGTGCCACCGACTTGGCGCGTAAATTCGTTTGCGAATACGGCATGTCCGACTTGGGACCCGTGTCTTATGGCAAAAAGCAGGAAGAGATTTTCCTCGGCCGCGAAATCAATACGCATCGCGATTATAGCGAAGCGACGGCCATTCAAATCGATCGCGAAGTGCGCAAAATCGTCGATGGCCAAATGGAGCGCGTGAACCTCATGCTCGAAGAGAATAGGCAAAAGCTGCTGAATCTCTCCGATGCCTTGCTTGAGCATGAAGTGCTGGAGGCCGATGAAATTCAGCGCGCCATGGCCGGTGAATTGCTTTCCGAAACGCGCAAGAGCCGCTCCTATTTGAAAAAGCGGAGCGACACCCTCGCCAACGATGCGAAGGTGAATGAAGCCAAGGCCGAGGCGGATAAAACCGAAGCTGCCAAAGCTGAGATTGGCGAAGCCACGTCCAAACCGGAAGACGAAGCTGGCAAAGGCAGTGCCGTGGACACGGTCGCTTAGTTTTTTGAGGTAGGTCACGTCTTCTTCCGAATTTGAAAACACCGGCCCGCGCCCCGGGAGCCTAGCAGGCCCCTGGGGTGAAAGCTTGGCGACCATGCGCCCGCGCCCTTGGCGCATCGGTGGCCGCGCCCTCGGCGGCCAAGGCCCTCTCTTGATGGGCATACTCAATGTTACCCCCGACAGTTTTTTTGATGGTGGACGCCATGCTGGCCTAGAGGCTGCCGTGGCTGCCGCTGAGCGCATGCTTAGCGAAGGCGCCGACATCCTGGATGTCGGGGGCGAAAGCTCACGCCCTGGAGCGACACCCGTGAGTGCCGAAGAAGAAATTGCTCGCACCGTGCCCGTCATTACTGCCCTTGTCCGCCGCTTTCAGGCTGTCGTCAGCATAGACACGGTGAAAAGCGAGGTTGCGCGCGCGGCTCTCGAGGCGGGAGCCTTAATAGTCAATGATATTTCGGCGGGCGAAACCGATCCGCGCATTCTGGAATTGCCCCAAGCCTTCGGGGCAGGCTTGGTTTTGAATCACATGCAGGGCAATCCGCGCACCATGCAATTGCGGCCGCAATATGGCCATGTGGTGCAAGACGTGGTGGCCTATTTGCGGGAGCGCATTGGCGTTGCGGCGCAATTGGGTCTGTCGCCGGATCGCATCGCGGTCGATCCCGGCATAGGCTTCGGCAAAACCCTGCAGCATAATCAAGCCTTACTGCGAGGCTTGCCTGATTTCGATGCCCTTGGCTGCGCGGTTTTGGTGGGTGCTAGCCGTAAGAGTTTTATCGCCCGCATCGCCGGGCTGGAGGAAAGCGATCGTTTGCAGCCCAGCGTGGCTGTGGCCTTGCTTGCGGCTTTGCAAGGGGCTTCGGTTATTCGTGTGCATGATGTGAAGGCGACTTGGGAAGTCTTGCGTACGGTGGCCTCCATTCGGACAATGTGATAGCATGAAGTTCAGAGCGAGGAGCGAGCATGGCCCCCTGGGCACAATATTTGGAAGAGCACGGTTTTGCCATTCTTCGCGGCGTTTTCGGACCGCTCGACATACAGGTTTTATCGGCTGCTTTTGATCGCATTTTGGCGCGCGCGCAAAATCTTCAAGTTTCGTACAAAAGCGGCATCACCGAATTCCGCGTCATCGACATTCAGGGCAAGCCCACCTTCAAATTCGCCAAATGGGCCAGCGCTGAAGACAAAGTGCTGAACGATTATCGCCTCGATCTGCGCATGCTTGAGCCCTTGCGCGCTCGGCTCGGCGAGGATTTAAAGCAAATCACCAATCAAATGCATTATAAAATGCCTGGGGATGCCGTGAGTTTTCAATTCCATCAGGATTGCAGCTTTCGCAAACCCGATGCAGCTTATCGTGATTTGGGCCGCAGCTTTTTGCAATGCGCGGTGGCCATCGACGCCGCCACACCGGAAAACGGGTGCTTGCAATTTATTCCCGGATCGCATCGTGAATGTCGCTCTTTGCTGGCAGGCGGGTATGAGAATTATGCAGCAGGCAATACGGCGAATGCCGAAGTCTTGGCTCGCTTTCCCGCGCCGGTGAATGCCTTACTCGCTCCTGGCGACATGGCTTTGTGGACGGCTTATACCATCCATGGCAGCGCCGAGAACCGCAGCGATAGGCCGCGGCGCACCTATATCAATGGCTTTGGCTCGGCTTCTAATACGGACCACGGAATATGGGCCTTGCGGCAGGGCCTTATTCAGCCCCTAGTCGTGAGCCCCGAAACGCAATGGGATCACGTGGAAGAGCGCTGAAAATTCGCGCGCCAGCCTTGCTTGGCTAGTGGACTTGACCTTGTCCGGATGCTGTCTGCCATGATACCATGCCAAGGCAGATTCGGAAGGCGGTAGCTCCATGGAAGTGCAGGATGTGGTGGTCTTGGGTGCTGGAATTTCCGGACTAACCGCCGCAGTAAAGCTTACCGAGAACGGCTATCCACCCTTGGTCTATGAGGCCCAAGCCCAGGTAGGCGGCTTAGGCATGACCGTGAGGGAAAAGGACTATTCCTTCGATTTGGGCGGACACCGTTGGTATTCCAATAATGCGGAGGTGGACCAGTTCTTCCGGGAAACATTATCGGGTGAATTGTTACAGGTAAAACGTTTTAGTCGTATCGCCTATGGTCCCGATCGATTTTTCCAATATCCCATTCGCTTCGGGGACGTGGTCCGCCTCTTAGGTTTGAAATTCGGAGTTTATGCCGCACTAAGCTTGATTCGCGAGCGCCTTCGAAAGCCTACGCCCATAGTCCATGCCGAGCAGGCCTATATTCGGAATTTTGGCCGCGCCATTTATGAAAAGTTTTTCAAAGATTATACGGAGCGGCTTTGGGGCATACCCTGCGACCGTCTCGATGGTCGGTGGGTCGGCCAACGATCCGATAATTTGACTTTGTGGAAAATCCTCAAAGGTTTTTTCACCAAGGTCCGTGATTTCGAAGCCATCGATGAATTCCTGTATCCCAAAAAAGGTTATGGTCGTTTTTGTGAACGCATGGCAGAAATCGTCACTGCTGCGGGAGGTCGAATTTTTCTTGGACATCGTTTGGTCCAATGGCGTCGCACCGACTGGGGCTTCGAATTGCAATTCGAAGCCAGCGGCGGCCATTCCATCTCGGTTCCATGCCGCAAGGTGGTCGGTACCTTGCCCTTGGACATCATGGTGGACACTTGCGTTCATACCCTGCCAGTGGAAATTCAGCCTCACCGGCATGCCATACGCTTTCGCGATTTTCTAGTGGTGACCTTGCACTTGGAGCAGGAAAAATTCACCTTCGATACTTGGATTTACACTCAAAGTTCCGGGCTTGATTTCGTTCGCCTGCATGAACCGAAAAACTGGTCTCCGGAAATGGTAAGCCTGCCTGGCACCACAGCCGTGGTTTTGGAATTGCCCTGCTGGCGTGGGGAGGGCCTGTGGAACTTGGACGATTCAGAATTGGCCCATCGCACCTATGACCAACTCAGCCAAGGCGTCACGAACGTCACTGGAAAATTGCTCGCGTGGTCGGTGGTGCGTGTCAAAAACGTTTATCCGGTTTATGAGGTGGGTTATGAGGCCCATCGGCAAGCCTTGCTCCATTGGCTAGGCCAATTCTCCGGCTTGGAATTATGCGGCCGCAACGGTCTTTTCGTTTATGATAGCAGCGATCAACCTGTGGTTTCGGGCTTGGCTACGGCGCGAAAAATGGTGGCCCTATTGAGAGACGATTCGCAGGAGAATGCATCTGTGGTCACGCGTGGCAAATCCGTCGCCTAATGGGGACCTCGCCCAATGGGAACTTGGCCCAAAATTTTCGCAGTGCTTGGGGTTTTACTGTTTTTGTTTTTACGGATTCAGCGCATTGAACAAAGTGATGATCCCCAAGCAGATGAAGGCGCCTACCTTCATGTAGCGCGATACATGAGAGACTCTGGCCAAGCTTTGTCCGCTTGGCATTTTATTCCACGAGGCGTCGTGGCCCGCGATTCCAACTCCTTTCGCACCGGGAAAATTCTCCCCAGGAAAATCCGCCCTTATCGGCAAAGCCTGGTGCAGCCTGGATTGCCCGCCCTGCTTGCCCCCTGGATGAACTTTCGCGATCCCCTGCGAGCTGGGCGAATACTCATTTTCTGCCTCGCCATTTTGGGATTGGCTGCCTCCCTGTATTGGCTCTGGAAAATGGCGGGTCCCTGGGCGGGTGCCGCTTGCGCGTTATTCACCGCTCTCTCCTTTTCCCAAATTGAATATGGCACTTGGATTCATACCGAAACACCCATGCTGGCCATTACCTATGCTTCGCTGGCTATTGCCGTCCGAGGGTTGCCGACGCGTCCCATCTTCGCGGCTGGCCTCGCCTGTGGAGTGGCGGGACTAGGTCTCTATTTCCGCACCAATGGCATTTTCCTTCCTTTGGCTTTGTCGCTTTGCCTATTCCTGGGAAGAAAGAAGTGGCCTAATGCCTGGGCCTTTGGCCTGGGAAGTGCCCTTGTGATCATGGCACCTAGGCTAATGGATAGCGCTATCACTTTCGGAAGTCCGTTGGCTTCAGAATCGGGCGACATCCTTTGGGCGACGTCATTGCGGGATTTCCGCGCGGCGCATGAGGTACCGCTTTCCATGAGTCATTTTCTCGCCGAGCAGGGTTGGCAAGCCTTGCTGCTGCGGCCTTTCCTGGGCGTGGTGGCGCTGGCTTCGCGGCTTTCCGACGCCGATTATGGACGGACCGTACCGCTGATTATACTGGGACTTTTCGGTGCCTGGAAATTGCGACGCCAATTCACGGTGCAGGTTTTGATACTCGGTGCCTTACCCACCTTGGCGGTAACGATTTGGATATCCCCGGTCAGTTGGTGCGAACGCTTCATTCATTTTCTAATGCCCGCCTGTTTTGGTTTTGCGGGGCATGCTCTTGCCGCTTGGGTGGAAGAATACACGGGCAAGTTTCCCTCGTTCCGATGGAAACATTTTGTGATGCCTGTCCTTTTCCTATTGCTCCTTTCGATTTTCATCTCCCCACATCGATTTTGGCAACGCAAACTCGCGAGTGAAAGTGAAGCGGCCTTTCTTTATGCCGGGTTAACCGAATTAGAAAATCGATTAGCTATTGAAAAACCCTTCGCCCTGGCAGCATTCGATTTTACTCGCTTCAATTGGCGTACACCTTTTGCGGGCGCGAATATTCCTATGGGCACGCCCATGGATTCGGTTCAATCGGTTCTGGGATCTTTATTCGGCGTATTTCCTGAGCGAGCCGTACTGTCTCGTGAAGAAGTGCAGGGCCGTACAGTTCCAGAAAAAGCTTGGTTAAGTCAACGATTTCTATTTCAGGTTGGGTCCTTTTCCGTTTATGACTTGAACCAGGAAACGACGCTAAGGAATAACTTCGGCCCATAAGGCCTAAGCGGAGGTCGGGCGTTCCTTGAGAACTTGGGTTTGATAGAGGTCAAGACAAAGCAAACAAGGCTTACCTTGTTAGAAAAAGTCGCCGAAAACTAAGGTATAAGCCCCACGGAAATGGGGAATAAGGCCAAAGGAGACAGCCATGCGCGACCAAAGTCAAAACCCCGAAGTCTTCCCCAAGTGGAATCGCATGACCGATTTGTATGCCAACTTTCAAGAATTTCAGATGGAGCGGCCGCTGCCCGCATGGCGCTTGGAAGAGGCCATGTATCGTTTACGCGGCCGCGGTTATGCCGAGGTTCCTCAGGGCTTGCAATCAATGCGATAAGACGCGGAAATACCCATCGCTCAAATCGCGTTGGGTATTGTTTTGATAATTACTTGCCCGAACTTTAATGCTATCGGAAACCATGGAAATCATCTTGCTGCCGGCGCTCATAGAATCTTTTAATACCAGAGTGAGATCGCAGTTTTGATGGAGATTCATGCTGCTGCCTCCCGGATTCAAGACAACTCTATCTGTCACATCGCCGCGGGTCACCAGTAATTCCAAAAGCGAATTGTTCGCATTGATATTGCTGGCCGCTCGAATTCGCAAGGTGTCGCCGATATGATAGGTTTCGCCGCCATTGGGCTTGATCACGCGAAAGACGGAGTTGTCACTTCCTTGCGCCGACTTCAGGCTATCGCCGATTTCGGAGCAGGACTTTTCGGCGACAGGACCCGTGATATTTTCGTCCCCCCCACAAGCCATCCAGGCTAAGGGCAAGGTGGTGATGAGACCTAAGAAGATTATGGAAGGAAAACGGTGGAAGCGGTTCACAAGGGCCTCACAAAAACGATGATTGGGCTATGCCCGATCAAAATACGATTTTTCGCGACTCGATTAGGGCTTTCCCAACCAGGCAATCGGCATATAAAAGCTTTCCCCGCTGATGAGCTTAAGGCATTCATGCGACGATAAACGAATGAGATAAATATCCGGTTGGGTGACGGCATCGCCATTGTCTAAGCGCGTGGTGGCTACGGCGAAGTCGCCATGGGTAGACCACTCTGGATCTTCCCAAGTTTTGCCTGCGGCCAATTCGCGTCGAGGGGTGTCGATGAAATCGGCAATGCGGCCAGGCGCATCTTCCTGATAGTCCGCCAAAATCAGCATTTGATGTTGGCCATAAGCGGCGGGGCGAATCAGATTGGGGTATCCCGCACCTGCGGATATACCGAAATCAATGAAAAGCATACGAGCAGGGTGGGCCAGGTCACGGGAAATCGAGACATTACAAATTTGCAGGCTGTCGATCCCATTGGACGAGCCAGGGTAAACATGCGCGTTACGTCTCTCCTGAGTGACGCGATCGATCCACAATCCCCTGGGGTATCCCGCCGCAAGAAAGCGGCCGTCGGGCGATAGTCCGCCATTGTAACTGCCTGCTGCAAGCGTGAAAGACGAGCCCGTGAGCACGTCGCTGAGCCAGCCTTGCGCCACCGTGGAAGAGTTCTTGTCGTCATAGCCGCTGCCTGCACCTGAGGTGCACCAAAGCAAAAGGGTATCTCGGCCTAAGGAATCCTTGGGAATGACCGCGAAGCGGGGATTGGTGGCGGGATAGGCCGGCCCATTGATCCTAGCGCCATTCAAGGGTTGCAAGTAAATGCGGCTATTCGTCACGGTTTGCGCTTCCAGTCCGGTTTCATAGGCCAAGGCCTTGCCTGAGGGTGACCAACTGGGCAAGGTGGCTCCTTTGGAATCGGCCAAGGTTTTCGCCTTCCAAGCTGTCGGTGAAACGGCAGCACCTTGACGTCCAGCCAAGGTGTCGAGGTCGGTTTTATCGGCCCAATGCAAGGTCATTTTGCCGTCGCCCGGATCTTGCAGCCAAGCCAATTTCAAACCCAAGCTATCGCCCAGCAGGAGACGCAATCGGTCGCTTAGGCCAGCGCTTTGTGGCAATAAGGTGATGATCGCCGTGTCTCTCGAAGCAAAGGCCAAGGTTCTTTCCGTAAAACCTTGAGCTTGTACCTGCAAAGTCATGAGCGCTTGCGGCAATGCCGACATGCGCGCCAGCGCCCGCAGGGGAGCGGCCAAGTTTTTCTCCGCTATGGCTTGCAGGGAAGGTTTGCCACCCGCTTGGGTGATTCGCCACCATCGATAGTAGCCTGGAGCCACAATCTGTAGCCAGCCTATGGGATGGCCCGATTTTAAGGGGAGGGCATTTTTTCCCATTCGCAGCCAAGCCCGGCTCATAACCTTGCCCTGAAGCGAATAAAGGGTCGCCTGGGCGGGAATGGCCAAGCTCCAATCGAGGGCAAGCCCTTGCTCGGTGCCTTGCCAATGCAAACCTTCTCGACGATGAGATTTCGACGAAAGGGATGCAGGGATTTGAATTTCAAATCGGCCCTGGCTATCGGTGCTGTCCTTGATCTGTCCCTCCAGCCAAAGCACTTCGGCCTTGGCTATGGGTTGGCCAGCTTTATCCAATACCCGGCCTTGCGATTGCGCCTGGGTCGGCGCAGCGAGGCATAAAAAAAGCCCTCCGACCCAGGTCGAAAGGCTTGCCCTCAGAGTTTTTGCCAGCAAGGGGCTTTGGAAAGGCTTCAGGGCATTCGAATTTCGCATGCCCTATAAAATAGGCGCTAAAAATTGCGAATGTAACCCCAGCGCTCATCTTGATTTTTCTCGGCCACCACTTTTTGTCCCGCATAAGCCTTAAACTTGAGGCGAGCGATAAAGGCGCCGGTGCCGCTTTTGGCGCCGGTTTTGGTCGTCAAATTCCAGCCCAGGAAAAGGTTGCCACGATTTTTGGGTAAGGTGCAATCACCGCCCGGGAAAACGACAGGGTCCTTGCATTGCAAATCGCCGTCGGCGTGATTCACGAAGGTGCCGGTATTCGTGTAATAAGTGACGCTCCACTTCAAGTGCACTTCCGCAGCTGAGACCGTGCTGAAATCATCACTCACGGCATAGTCGCCCAAGTCGATTTTAATCAGGTGGCCCAAGCGGCCCGTTTCGATACCGATTTTTTTCGCACTATCCGAAAAGTCCACACGCTTCAGAGTAATGGCGGGTTCCGTCGAATTGGCGAATTTGGGATCGCCTACCAAATAAGTGAGCGAAGTAATTCCGGTATTCTTCAAGCCGCCAATGACGCGGTAGCGCGACTTTTCGGTGACTCCATTGCCTAGGGCATCCGCCAAGCGGCCGGGTCCGGGAGCAATGCGGACTTTTTGGCCGGGTTGTGGCGAGGGTATACCGCCCGCAAAAACGAGGATGGCGTTGGTATTGCCATCCGTCCAGCCAATCGAAGTAGGCACATAATTCAGGACCGAGTCAGAGCCGGTTCTGAAGTCGAACCATTGGGTATTCGGTGCGGTGGTTCCCGTGAAAGTGAAGGGTTCAGAAAAGTTGAGCACCAGAGTGTCACCCGTTTTGCCTTGATGCGCCTCCGCCTTGGTCAATAAAGGGGGGATGCGGTCGAGCAAGGGCGCGGAAATGGTCGTGTCCTTGCCGCGTACGAAATAGGTGGCGGTGAACACACCGGTCCCAGTAGTCAATGTAGCGGTTCCAGGTGCTGCGATGCCCAGAGTCAATTGGGTGCCTGCAGCATCGACCATTCCTGTGAGTGTGCTGCCCGCCACATTGACCGGTGTACCGGATGTAGGCCAGGTATAGGACACTTGCTTAGGAGCCTTGGCCACCAAGCTGCTGTCGAAAACGGCCACGATGGTGTCGCCGACGCCATTGGCGTCGCGGTCATAAATTCCTGCGGATAGGATTTTCGGCAAGACTACAGGTGGCAATTGAAAGGTCACCGTCACCGCTTTAGTTGAATTGACGGCTTGCAAGGTGACGACTTGGTCGACAAAGGCGGTGGGGTCACCAACTAGCCACAAGGTGTCATACCCGGTCATTTCGGTGGACAAATTCGCGCCGGTGGCGATAAGGGAGGCGGGTGTCATGGCCTTGTCGCTATAAACCTTGACGCCATTCGGGTTGGTGAGGGTGACTTTATAGGCCATGGTGGTGTCCTTGAAAACGCCTTTTTGATAGGTGGCAGCAATCACGGAGACCACGGCGGTGACAGGCGAAACCACCGTGAAAGGCGCTTGGAATTCCACCACGATGGGCGGAGGCAATTTGAAGGTGAGGGTGACTTTCTTACTTGAGCCCTGCACATTCAAGGTCACGACTTGATTATCGGGACCTGCGGGATCACCGGTCACCCACAAGGTATCGAGGCCGTTTAATTCGGTGGTGAGTTGGGAGCTGGTGATCAAGGAGGCCGGGGTCATGGCCTTGTCGGTATAGACCTTGGCGCCTGCGCTGATGACGATATTGTATTTCTCCGCCGCCGCAACCAAGGCATCGGCT
>JAYUVP010000253.1:0-21588 GCA_043753995.1 Fibrobacterota bacterium | reverse complement strand
GCATCATAGCGCTGCATATGCAAAGAGGCTAAGCCATATTCCCTCACCCCCTCCAGGGCACTGGGTTCGCGCGCATAGGCCTCGGTCGCAGCCTGCAATGCCTCTTCATACTTACCACTTAAGCCGTCATAGCGTGCCTTGAAAATGAGTGCGGTAAGGGTGAAGGGCCCTTCCTCAAGGGACAGCAAATAACCGAGATGAGGTTTGGCTTTTTCCAGGTCGGCGGTATGCAAATAGCTGCGCACCAACAGAAGTCGCGCCTCGGGTATTTCAGGCTGCATGGCCACCAATTGTTCGAGCAAGGCTTCGCCGCGATGGCGATTGCCGAAGGACAATTCGAATTGTCCTTCTAAGGCCAATAGATCCGGATTGTCGGGACTCAAGACATGAGCCGCCGACAAATGCGCCGAGGCACGCGCCAGGTCGCCTGACATCAGGTAGCTGGTGGAAAGCAAGGCATGCATGGTGAAGGCATCGGCACCGAGCGCCAGGGCCTTTTCCAGCTCTAAGGAACCCGCGGCATATTCGCCTTTTTCGAGTAAGGAGCGCGCCAAGTCACAACGTGCCTGCAAGTCGAATTGGGCATAAAGTTTTTCTTCGGCTTCGAAGTTGTCGCTCGTGAGGTCATTCAGCCCTTGCCCCGAGGCCATTCCGAAGAAAGCCGATAAGCCTAGCCCGACCCAATAGGCTGATAAGCAGGCTGAAGGTGAGGGAGAAAAGGAAGGCCCAAACATGCCCTCATGCTACCGGAAGGTCAGAAGGGAAATCGATTAAGAAAAGGTCAGATTCAGGGTGGGCTTAGCGGAATTGGAGAGGACAGCGATTAAACCCAAATAGGCGGGTATAATCGCTTAAACTATTTGAAAACAAGGACTTATGCCTTAGCTCTCCTGGGCGGGGCGAGGCGAAAGGGGCAAGTGGCGGGACAGGCCGGGGAAAGCGGTGGTTTCCCCGGGGAATTCACGGCAATCCCCCGTCTATTCACAGCTCTAAGTCATTGATTTCACATGAAATAAACATACGCCGACCCTAGGCCTCGACCTGGGTTTTATTGCTTTGACTTTCCTCAATGGGCAAACGTTGACGGCAGATTTCACTCAGGCGGCGACCGTGTTCTTCTATGGCAACAGCCAGGGAGGCCAGATTTTCGCCAGCGAAGGCAGGCTGGGTCACGAATTCGCGATAATAGTGGAGTCCGGCTTCGATATTGCGCTTGAACTCAAGCAAATAGGCTAAGCCCTTGGCATCTCCCAGCTGATGCTTGTCCGCCATCTTGCTGAAATAGTCCAGGGTCATTTGCAGGTCTTTGGCGAATTGATGGGGCCGATTTTCCGGCACCAGAGATGGGCCGCGTCCGTAAATATGGTCGACCATTTCGCGCAGGGTATAAAGGCGATCGAAGTAAGCGATATTGGGACCAGGGCAAACGGCGACCGGTTGAGACGCAGCCATTTCACCCAATTGAATCAAGGCGCCATTGGCAAGCTGATCGCAAATGCATTGCTTGACATAAATGCCCTGCACTTGGGCATTGGCCTCTTCGGATTTCGGTGCAGCTTCATATCCCAGGACGTCGAGCTTGCGGCGCATGAAGTCTTTGGAAGCCGAGCAAATCGGTGTTGGCGTGAATTCGAAATTGGCCTGCAAATATCCTTTGGGACAAGCGGAGCCGGGTCTTCCGGTTTCAATTTGTTTGTGGCTCCACACTTCCGAGGAGGAGAGGCGCAAGTTATTGAAGGGCACGCCGAGAGGCGAAACGTCGGAAAGGTAAAGGTCTTCTTCCTTGGCATTCACGAGCTGTTGGCGCGTGGCCTGATCGAGGGCCGTCACTTCAGGGACTAAGAGGAAAGGGCTGGCCCAACCTGTGGCGTCAAGACCGTAGAACTCCGAAAGGCGGCGAACCTCGCCATGGTTGCCTATGCCGCCTTGGGCGGTCACAGGGATGTCGCGGTTCATGGCCGAGGCCGGATATTCGCGCCCTTGTTTCTTGTAATAGGTCGCAATAGCAGGCTCGAACATTTCCGGAAAGCGGCTGCGATTGTCGAGGAACTCTTGGAGAATAGGCCCCATCAAATAACCGTCGCTGGCAAAGGCATGGCCGCCGCAATTCAAGCCGGATTCAATGCGAAATTCACGGACTTCTATGCCTTTCTTCGCGAGAAAGCGACCTTGCACCATGCAGGAGCGATAATCGGAAACCTTGAGAATCAAGCCTTTGCGCGGCGCTTCGGCGCCTTGGCGATAAAAGTCGGGGAAGGATTCGAGATAGCCATAGAGAGTGGGATTGATGCCCGCGCTCATGACCATATTTCCGCTCACGGTGGATCGCGCATAACCGCGCAACGCCGCCTTGGCATGGGAGAATTCGGCGGACTTGAGCGTGCCGTCTTTTTCGTATTCGGCGCGATCAAGCTTGGTCATGATATTGCCGTCAATAGAGCCCGGCAAGATGAGCGGATTGAGTTCGGCGGCCAACTTGTCGCGCTCGGCGGCGTCTTGGGTGCCGAGAAAGGTCAGATAGAGTTGTTTGACCGGGGAGGATTCGGGCAAAAGCTCGAAGTATTTGCTTTTGTCATTGCCCGCTTCGAAGGGCAAGGCACGAATAGCATCGATTTGCTCATGGACGATTTCGTCGACCAAGTTGAAATAAGCCGTGATGCGATTGGCGCGCGCATCGGCATCGCTTTGGGGTATGACCTTGTATTCGCGGCCATAAACCTTGCAATAGTGCTTGCGAATGCGCTCAATGAGAATGTCGTCCACAAGTGAGACGACCGAGGCGATGCCGAAACGGGCTACGCGAAGGGGCGTGTCAATGGTGAAACCGGTGCCCATGACGGGAACATGAAAACGGTGATGAGTAGCGTACATCCGTGGTCCCTGGAAAGTCGCGCTTAGTGTAAATCACTCAGGCGAGACTGACGCTTGATTTTATGTAAAAACTCGTCAGATTTGGACTTAGAGGTCAAGCAAAGGAAAATTCCTGAAGGCTTCGGCTTCAACCTTGTTGCAACCGAGAGTCATTCCTGGTGGAATTTGTGAAAGACGAGCTTACTGTGGTTTTTTTCGATCGTGGCTAGGCGATATTCATTGGGGGCCAAATAGACCAAATGGCCGCGTTTGTCGGTGGCCATGTCGAAGATATGCTCAGCCCGGAATTCCGCGATGGCTACGGCATCGCCTTCTATCCAACGCACGCCGAATATGGGCGATTGTTCGAGGCGGCAACGTGCTCCATATTCCTCTTCGAGGCGAAACTTGATGACGTCGAATTGCAAAACGCCCACCACGCCCAAGACTGGGATACGCCCGGAAATCGGTATAAAAAGCTGGGTGGCTCCTTCTTCGGATAGCTGGCGCAAGCCCTGATCGAGCTGCTTGCTCTTCAAAGGATCTTCGAGATAGACCTTGGCGAAATGCTCCGGAGCAAAATCGGGTATGCCAGTAAAAGCCAGCTTTTCCCCATCGCTCAAGGTATCGCTAATGCTGTATAAGCCGGCATCGTGCACGCCGATGATGTCACCGGCATAGGCGATGTCGACCACGGTCTTTTCATTGGCCATGAGCTGGGTAGGAGCGGCTAGGCGCACTTGGCGGCCCGTGCGGCAATGCAAGACCTTGGTACCGCGATCGAAGCGGCCGCTGCACACGCGCAGAAAGGCAATGCGGTCGCGATGCTTGGGGTCGGTATTGGCCTGGATTTTAAAGACAAAGGCGGAAAAATGCGGTTCGGTGGCCTCGACCACACGTTCGGCAGATTCGCGTGGCATGGGCGAAGGCGCGTATTCGACAAAGGCTTCGAGCAAATGCTTCACACCGAAATTATTGATGCCCGATCCGAAATAGACCGGGGCCAATTCGCCGCGCAGGTATTCCTCGCGGTCCCAGGTCGAAAGCGCGCCTTGGGCCAAGGCCGCTTGCTCGCGGAATTCGCCCAGGTATTTGGCGTCGAACCATTCGTCGAGCTTGGGGTCGTCGAGGCCGGAGACTTGCCGCACCTCGGCTTCACCCGCTTCGCGATCAAAGAGATGCACGGTATTGTCGCGCAAGCTGTAAACGCCTTGAAAGGCCGAGCCACTGCCAATGGGCAAGGTGCGTGGACTGCATTTCACGCCCAGGACGCGCTCGACTTCATCCATCAGAAAAAGCGGATCCAGGCTCTCGCGATCGAGCTTATTGATGAAAACCGTGACGGGGGTACGGCGCAGGCGACAAACTTCCATCAGCTTAATGGTTTGGGGCTCCACGCCTTTGGCGGCATCGAGCAAAACCAAAACCGAATCGACGGCGGTTAAGGCGCGGTAAGTGTCTTCGCAGAAATCTTGATGGCCGGGGGTATCGACGAGATTGACATGGCAGTCGCGATAAGGAAAGGACAGTACCGAAGAGGAAACCGAGATGCCGCGCTGCTGCTCGATTTTCATCCAATCCGAGGTGGTATGCTTGCGGCCGGCCTTGGCGCGCACATGACCGGCTTCACGAATGACCCCGCCGAAAAGCAAAAACTTTTCGGTGATGGTGGTTTTGCCGGCGTCAGGATGGCTGACAATCGCAAAAGTGCGGCGTTTCTGTATCTCGGCAATCATCGGGTCCATGGAGCCGCGCCAAGGTAGCAAAAGGGTATTTAAGGGCTTTCTACTTTAGGGGTATGTCTTCCCTACCCATTAATTCCGTTCCTTCCGCCTCTCCTTTGACCCGCCTCGCCCCCCATGCCCCCGAAGGTGGCCCGACCTTGGAATTGCCTAAGAATGGCATGCCGGAATGGGCCCAAAGACTGAAGCGGCCGTCCCCAGAATTTCCCCGTCGTTTCGTTCCCGAAGGAATTGATTTAGGCGCCTGGGGGGCTCTTGAGCCCCTGCTCGCCGATTTAGAAAATCGCGTTTTGCCAGACTCCGCCACCTATATGCGATGGTTGGAAGACTGGTGGGAATTCGGTGATGCTCTCGGCGAGGAATCGAGCCGCCGCTACATACTCATGACTTGTGACACTTCCGACAAGGAACGTGAAGCGGCTTACATGCATTTTGTCGAAAATATCGATCCCCTGCTCGCGCCGATTTACGATCGCCTCAATCGCATCGCGCAAAGCCATGCGGCCTTCGCGCCTTTGGATGAAAAAGTTTATGGCCCTTGGAAGCGCTCGGTGAATGCTAGTATCGCTTTGTTTTGCGAAGCGAATATTCCCCTGCATACCGAAATCTCGCGCCTGGCCCAGACCTATCAAAAAACCTGCGGTGCCATGTCGGTGGAATGGAATGGGGAAAGAAAAACCCTCAGCCAACTTGCGCCTTTTTTGCAAGACCCCGATCGCAGCATACGCGAAAAAGCGTGGCGGGCTTCGGCGGAACGCCGTTTGCAAGACGCGCAAAAACTCGATGATCTCTTTGACAGCATGCTGCAATTGCGCGGCGAATTGGCGCGCAACCTAGGCTTACCTGATTTTGTCGACTATTCCTTCAAAGGTTATTTGCGCACCGATTATGGCCCTGACGATTGCAAAGCCTATCACAAGTCCGTCGCCGAAGCCGTGGTGCCGGTTTATCGCGAAGCGCTGGCCTTGCGCCAAAAACAAATGGGCTTGGAGAAATTACGGCCTTGGGATTTGAGCTGCGATCCCCTGGGGCGTCCGCCGCTCAAGCCTTTCGCCAAGTCAGAGGACTTGGTATCGGGCGTGGGACGCATGTTTTCCCAACTCGATCCCGAATTGGCCGCCATGTATCAGGGCATGGTCGATCTCGGCGTCATGGATTTGGAAAATCGCCACGGCAAGGCTCCGGGCGGTTATCAATGCGGCCTTTCCGAAGTCCGCCAGCCTTTCATTTTCATGAATGCCGTAGGCATGGATGGCGATGTTTATACCCTCTTGCATGAGAGTGGGCATGCCTTTCATTTCTTGCAGGCACGCGCTTGGAATCCGCCCTTCAATCGCTCGGCTCCCATGGAATTCAGCGAAGTCGCGTCCATGTCTATGGAAAGACTTGGCGCGCGTTTCCTAGAGGAGTTTTATACGCCCGAGGAAAAGGCACGCTCGCTACGCCAAGCCGATGAAGAAGTGTTTCGCCTGCTTTGCTGGGTGGCCCTCATCGACTCCTTCCAACATTGGATTTATACCACCCCGCATGATCAAGCTGCTCGTCGCGCCAAGTGGATAGAGCTGGAAAGCCTTTATGCCGCCAATGTCGATTGGAGCGGGCTTGAAGCCTATAGGCCCAATGGTTGGCATCGCCAATTGCATCTCTTCGAAGTGCCTTTCTATTACATCGAATACGGCATTGCCCAACTTGGTGCTTTACAAGTGTGGCAAAACTCACTCAAGGACGAAAAGCAAGCCTTGACCTGGTATAAGCAAGGCCTTGCCCTAGGGGGCTCGCGTGGGTTACGGGGGCTTTTCGAAGGTGCCGGTTTGCGCTTTGATTTTTCCTCGCAGGGCATTGCCCCGCTTTTAAAACAAGTGCGCGAGAATTGGCTCGCCAATTTGGAGTCGGCATGAACGCGCAGGATTCCTTGCAGGCGGCACTAAGCCACTATGAACAAAATGCCGAAGCCCATGTCGAAGCGCTGAAGGCCCTTACGGCCATCCCCAGCATTAGCTTTCCCGATTTTGACCCCGCCGAGGTGGTGCGATCCGCCGAGTATACCGCCAAGCTTTTGCGTGAGGCCGGTTTGCCCCATGTCGAATTGCTCACCTTACCCGGCGTTCACCCCTATGTCTACGGGGAGTGGTTGGGTGCTCCCGGTGCCCCCACGGTATTGCTCTATGCGCACCATGATGTGCAGCCGCCCATGCGCGAAGCCCTGTGGAAATCACCCGTCTTCACCGCCACCCAGCGCGGGGATCGCCTCTATGCGCGCGGCATTGCCGACGACAAGGCCGGGGTAATGATTCATGTGGCCAGCTTGGCCGCTTATTTCAAAACCCAAGGCAGCTTACCCGTCAATGTGAAGGTGCTCATTGAAGGCGAAGAAGAAATCGGCAGCGTTCACCTCGCTGATTTTTTGACCCTGCACAAAAACAAATTGCGCGCCGATGTGATGGTACTTACGGATTGCAGTAATTATGACACGGGCATACCTAGCCTCACGACGTCCTTGCGCGGCCTAGTCAGCTTCGACATCACCTTGGCGGCTTTGGATCATCCTTTGCACAGCGGTATGTGGGGCGGGCCTATACCCGATCCCGTGACGGCCTTGTGCAAAATGCTGGCGCAATTGACCGATGACCAGGGTCGCGTCGCCATTCCCGGCATTTGGGAAAAGGTGCGCCCCCCTACCCCAGAGGAACTTGCCGATTACCGTTCCCTGCAAATGACAGATGCCATCTTTCGCGAGCAAAGCGGCTTATTACCCAATGCCGAACTCTTCGCCAAAGACGAAGGCTTGCTGGTCAAAATGTGGCGCGAACCGTCCCTCGTAGTGAATTCCATACAAGCGGGGCTCAAGGGGCAAACCGGCAATGTGGTTTTGGATAGTGCCTGGGCACGCGTGGGCCTGCGCCTCGTTCCCGACTTGAAGCATGCCGAGGCCACCGAGCTTTTCTTGAAGCATTTGAAATCGCTTTGCCCCTGGGGCTTGCAATTGACCGTCGAGCCGGAGCAAGGCGCCAATCCCTGGATGACCCAGCCCAATCATCCCGCCTTTGCCATTGCGAAAAAGGCCTTGGCCGCAGGCTATGGCCGCGATGCCGTTTGTATTGGTTGTGGCGGCACCATTCCTTTCGTGGAATCCTTCACCCAGGCCTTGGGAGAAATTCCCGCCCTGCTGGTCGGCGTCGAAGATCCCTATACCAATGCGCATTCGGAAAACGAGTCTTTGCATCTCGGTGATTTTCATAAGGCCGTGCGAGGGCAAATCCATCTCTTCGCCGAAATGGCTAAAGGTTGGAAGTCCTAAATTCCATGGTTAAAAATTGCGATGTCTTTGTCGCCGGGGGCGGCATTATGGGTCTCAGCTGCGCCTTGGAATTGGCCCGCGCGGGCGCCAAGGTGCTGGTCGCAGATACGAATCCAGTAGGACAAAAAGCCTCGTGGGCAGCCGCCGGAATTTTAGTGACGCGCGGCGGCAGAAAACCGCTTTCTGCCTTTCGCCGCTTTTATTTGCAATCGATAGCCAGCTATCCCGCCTGGTTGGAAGGTCTTCGCGCCGACGCCGATACTGCCGTGCCTTTGACTCGCGGCGGCGATCACCTTCTCTTCGATATCGACACAGCCGAAGGGGAAAAAGCTTATCACGAGAAATGCGCCCAATTGCAACGCGAAGAGGCCTTGCCTTGGGAGGAAAGCGATGACTTGCCTGCCTTTCTCAAACCCTTCGCGCGCCAGGGAAGGTTTAAGGCCTTGTATTTCGAACAGGAAAGTTATGTGCAGAATCGACTTCTTTTAGCGGCCTTGGAAAAGGCATGCCGTCACTTGGGCGTGACGGTAGTTCAAGCCGATTCGCATTTGATTCCGGAAGGCCGCAATCAAGAAAAGGCCATTCCCTGGAAAATCCAAGTGAACCAGGAAATCGTCGATGCCGATCAATTCCTCATCACCTCGGGCTCTTGGAGCCAAACCTGGCTTGCAGCGTTGGGCTGGCAAAGCAGCCTGGTCCCCGTAAAAGGCCAGGTTGCCCGGCTGCACCGCCCCTGGCGGGAAACGGCCATGGTGCATGTAGGCGAGGGCCTTTATTTGATTCCCCGGGGCGAAGACATGATAGTTGGGGCCACCACCGAGCCCGGAGTCTGGGATGAAGCCTTTAATGCCCAAGGGGAAACCACCTTGTCCGAGCGACTTAAGGCCTTGCTTCCCGGAATTCCCTTTCAGCCTTTGGAATCCTGGTCGGGCTTGCGTCCGCGCACCCGCGATCGTCTTCCATTGATGGGCGCCATCCCTCATCGCAAAGGAGCGTGGATTTGCTCGGGACATTATAAATGCGGCGTCAGCATGGCCCCTCTTGCAGGGAAATGCATGTCCCAAGTCTTATTGGGCCGTAAACCTTTGATGGATATCGAAGCTTTTGATCCCGCTCGAAAAGGGGCTCTAAAAGAGCTCTAAATTGCGCGCCTCTTGATTTTAATTAGGGCGGGTAATACCATCGAATCCCGAGACATCGAAATGTGATACAAATTTCGGGAAGGAGATGGATGATGAAAAGCTTACACTATGGGTTAGCCACATTTTTTCTTTTTTCGGTGAGCCTGGCATTCTCGAATGAATTGAGCCCAGCGCAAAAAACCAAGGTGGAAACCTTGCTGGACTCCATGGCCGTACTGGGCAAAGACCCCAAGGTGATTGAAGCGGTTAAGGCACAAAACGCCAAACTGCCGGACATCTTGGTCGGAATCAATAATGAGAAATGGAAGGCCCTGACCGCCGAAAGCCCGGAGGTAAAGGCCGTGTCACACAATGCATTGACACAATATTTGCGCGGGAAAGTGCATCATACTGTCATCGAGGTTTTCATTTCCGATGCCGAAGGCCGTAAAGTCGCCCTTTTTACAAAAACCACAAGCTTTATCCATAAAGGCAAGCCCAAGCATGACCAACCCATGCTTGGTAAAAAATGGATGGGCGATCTTGAGCTCGACCAAAGCACCCAGCAAATGCAGATTCAGGGAAGCTTTCCGGTGCTTGACAAAGGCAAGGCTATAGGCAGCGTGGTACTTGGCTTTTGGGTGCCAAAACTTTAATCCGCTACCCTCGGGCCTACGAGTTGTTCTTTAGAAATACAACTCGTAAAATCCGCCCACGCTGACATTCTTTCGCTCTCCATACTGAATCCATTTCTCGACGAAACGGGCCGTCTGGGTGGCGGTGATCCGCACATCCAGGGTAAAGGTTTCGCCTGCCATGATGTCGTTTTTGTCTATGGATTCCGGATACTGCCCAATTTGTAAACTGACATCCCCCTTCACCCTACCGGCCAAAAGCAATTGCTGAAAACCCATGGCCACATTGTGAGTCGGCTCTTGTACGCCATTGTAGGCGAAGGTATAGGCGATGCGAGGCATGAAATCGATGGCGCGTGGACGCAATTGAAAACTGATATTGGCAATATGGGTATTGGTGGCAGGAAAGTTGATCAAGCTGTCTATGCTGCCAAGCAAGGTGTCTTGTATCGGCGTTGCCGTCAGCTCGAAATCGCTATGGGTAAAACCATAGAGAGTCGAGGTATGCAACTTTCCAATAGGCAGAATGAATTGTTGAAATCCGCCGAGATTCAGAGTGGAGTAGCCACTGTGATATTGATAGGGATAATCACCCTTGGGTGCTCTTTCGGTGCTACCGACACTCAGCCAACCGGAGGGCTGGCCTACGGCTGGCGTCCAACGGATTTCAGCTTTGTAGGACCTTTCCTGTTGTTCGCTAAATCCCATGTCCTGATTAAAGGCGCCGGCCTCTAGGCCCAAGGACAGGCGATTGTCGAAGAGCAAAAGCTTTTGCAGGAAGCGAATGCCATTGCCTGGATCATTGCCTAAAAAGGGATTGCCCTCCGTGTGATAGAGCAAGCCCATATGATCATAACGCACTTCACTTTCGGTGACCATGCCGCTGAGTGGAATGGAAGCGCTGATGCCGACATCCCAGGCCGAATTGGCATCGACAAAGCCAGCCACATCCAATTCATTTTGGGAATTAGCGAGTAGGTATTCCAGGCCATCGGTGGTGGGATTGACGACGAATAAATCATCGTAATCCATGGGATTGAAATCCAAATCGATTTTTTCGCCGTCGGTAGGTCCCAGGCTTTTATCGCGCGTAAGCAAGGTAAAGGCCGCATCGTGAAAAATTTGAATGCGCCCATCCCAAAGGCCAATGCGCAAATCAATACCAGCACCGGCATTTTGCAAGGGCCGGGTGCCATGCAAGGTGTCGGCAATGTCCAAATTATTTTGCGAACCGACGCGGTCCTCCGCCATCATTCCCGTAAACCCCAAATTGAAAGTCGGCCCACCTCCGAAGCCCAAGCGAACAGCCGAAAGGGTTTGGCCGAAGTCACCGGATACCGTGTCGGATCGAAAACCCTTACCCGTATCATAGACCGCGATATGGGCGGGAATTTCGCGACGACTTTCACCGCGAGCCACCTTGAGCGAGGCCCAGTTGATGTCTTTAGCAATAATGGCCAAACCTGCTTCCCCACCACGCAGGCGGGCGCCATTGAGCAATAAGTCATTGAAGGCGGGATAGACATCGCCACCCCGGACATAGCCATGTTGACCATATTTGACGCGCGCCGAAAAGCGATGCGAAGGCTGGCGGTATTCGTCTTCATCGGTACGCAGCAAAACCTTGGCATGCGTTTCCCAGTCATAAACCTTTAGATTATAAGCTGCTTCCACGGCGCCATCCACCTGCTGGGCCAAAGGTTTTTCGGCCTTGCCGGCGACCAAGTCGCCATTGTCATTAAAACTCAATTTGGAAATACTTTTCACTCGATTGCGGGCCTCCGCGCCTTTCAAATCGGCCCGTCCGGCAACGCGACCAAATTGACGCACCGGGCCAGTATGCTCGACTTTTTTCGGCTCTGGCACGCGCACGAAAAAACGGACCAGGCCTTGGGCGAGGATGCGGTTTTGTCCATCAAGCAATAACAACTTCAAATCATGCGCACCATTATGCATGCCTTTTAGACTGGTGCGAATGAGTCCCGCTTCTAGAGTGAGCGGTTGATCGTAGTTGTAGCCATCTAAAACCAAAACCAAACCGGTGGGCTCCATGCCCATGACATTTACGAGAATCTGCACATCGCCGGTGTAAAAAATATCCCCGTCCATGGGCAGTAAAAAGTCGAGGCTGGAGGCCTTTTCTGATACCTCAAGATCTTCCTCTTCTTCCTCAGCCGCCTCGGCGCTATCCTGAGAGCGAAGCCTTTGCATAGCACTCGTTGTCGCAGAAGATTCGGGCAAAGCCGTCGGTGCCGCCACCTGTGCCGCAGGCGCCGGATTTGCAGGCTGAGTTGTGGCCGCGGGGCTTTCTTCTTCGTCCTCTTCCTCGGCGGTTTGTGCCAAAATGGGCGAAGCGAAAACCGTCACGCTCATAAAAAGAGCCAATGCGGACAAGCGAATGCCCAGCCGACGCAAACCCAGAATCATGGATGGCCCCTCAATAATGGGTTTCATAATCGATTTCCAAGGTGGAGACTTCATCGGTTTCGGGATTTTGAAAATCGATTTCCAAGTTATTCTCGCGCATGCCGACAGCTTCTAATTCACTTTCGGTGGCGTCCGTCACCTTGATGCCATTCAAATCGGATACGGCCTTTTGGCCGCCATGCACCAAGGCGGTTTGGTCTTTAGGGCGATTGATTACGGTCATTTCGCCATCGAGAACGATGATGGTGGCGACGGCTTGTTCATCGGAGGTGAAGGCAAATCGCGCAGATTTCATTTGCGCCACGGTTTGCGCATTTTCGACGATACCACCCTGCCCCTTACGCTTAAAATTCACCGCAATGCTGCCACGATCAAGCACGATTTTGCGTATAACCTTGCCATCGCGCCGCACCAGTTTCAATTTCACACCGGTCTTAGAACGCATATCCACGCTACTTTGGTCGGTTTGCAAACGAAAGTTCGCCTTGCTGTCGGCGCCGGTTTCGACCATGCTACCACTAGGCAAAATATCGGCTGACTTGAGATCTTGAGTTGTCCCTGAAGTCACGCTGCTGCGAACCTGACCGGCCACGGATTTCACCACGGCCATCGGCGCCGCGGCCCATGTTGCGGAAAAAGTCAGCCCGAATACCAACCCCAAAACCTGAATTAGGCAATGGGAAAAATTCCGATAGGCTTTCATTGAAACCTCATGCGCGTCAGCAAATGGCGGGAGTGATGAAATTCTTGGGCCAATCGTTCCAACTCTTCTAGAGTGACCGGCTGGCCATTCAAGCGCAGTAAACCTTTCGAGGGGATTTTTTCGGCCCGGCTCAAATCAAAGATTTCATAATTCTCAGCCAGTATGATTTTCAATGCAGCCAAAACGCGCTTGGTATAGTCGTCCCCATATTTGACCTGGTTAGCAAAATTCCTCAAGTCGCCAATGGTATGCGGCACTTCCGGCGAACCACCGCCCAAAAGGGCATCGACCTTGAAGGCCAGGGTATTCGACCATAAATGTTCCAAGGTTGGACCGCGCAAATTTGCACGTGCCCGCCAGGCATAGGTGCGTCCTGGCTCCAGGAGGGGCTGGCCAGGAGGATAGATTACGGGGTTTTCGTCATAGACAGGAAACTTGGCGAATTCCATCCCGTCGAGCGCATCCTTGGGGCTTTCCCCCGGGTCCACCTGGTAAAGGAAAATTTCCATTTTCGCTTCCCCCGTCGGATACGTGAATTCTTGATTGTTGAACAATTCCGAAGCGATACGAAAGGTCGGCGTCAGGGTGTAAATCGAGGCGGCCTTGAGGCTATTCAGATCATTTCCAGGACTCAAGGCTCGCACCGTGCGCACTTGACGCAAGCGGCTGGGGCTCACTCCGTCTATAGACCGCACTTCCAGGTTATAAATGGCGTTTCTCAGGACAATGGCATCATTCTCGCAAGTTAGGGCGAACTTGAAGCTCAAATTCATTTCCGGCACAATGCGGTGTTCCGCGACATATCGGAAAAAATCACTTTCCTCAAAGGGCGTACCACCTGCCTCGAAGGACAAGGCAAAAACATCATTGGAGCGTAGTTGCACCCCTATGCTGGAAGCCTCCAAAGGCTGGGTCACGCGATCCAAGGCAATCATGCGATCGCTGGTAGAATTGGATCGACCCAAGGAGGTGTCCGCCACCACTTGCACCCGCAAACGCAGCTGGCCCGCCAAGGGCAAAAGGCTCGGATCGAGACGCAAAAAGAAAAGCGTCGGGGATTTTTCAGGCTCCCGAGTATCAAACCAACTGGCATCAAAATGGGTGACGGTGTATTTCAATACCGGCACCACATCCATTTGCATCGTCCCTGGACCCGCAGTCACTTCGGGGCATTGATTCGCGGCACGGCGCGCCTCGGCGTGCATAGCCAAGCCAGCCAGGAGCAGCAAAGAGGAAAAAACTTTTCGGAAAGTCGTCATGACCAACACCCCTAGGTTTGGGAACCAAGGAAAAAACAGGGAACAAAGGTATTAAAGGCCCTCGGTACTCGAAGCGAGCCGCCGGTTACAGATCGATGGGCAAATACCCCTTTTTTTGCATGGCTAAAAAAAGCGGGTAGGTACGAACCGTCATGGCCGCACTGAGGTAGCGTGGGTGTTCCCCTTGAAACCAGGGCGCAAAACCCAAACGCGGCGGATGGGTTTCGGGGCCTTCGAAATGGAACCAAAGGTTCCGACGCAAAGCCGCAGCAGCCGCAGTTTTCCCGCTCAATCCATAAAGATTGAAAAGCAAGCGCGCGCTGGCACGATTGGAAATTTGCAAGGCGACACCGCGCTCTAATAACTCCTGGGCTTGCTGCAAAACTTGCTCTCGCCCACTGCGATCGCCATCTAGACAACAGGCCATCAGTACCTGGGCATAGGCATCGAAAACACCTCGGTCGCGTGTGCCAACCGATAGCGCATGTCGAAACGATTCTTCGGCGAAGATCCATAATCCCTGTCGTTGAAAGGCCCGTCCCAAGGCGACCCAGGCATCTCCATCCTTGGGATCACTTTCCACCGCTCTTTGGAACATTTGCGCGGCTTCCCGGTAACGCCCACGTTCCAGCAGCAAGGAGCCATAGACCTTGCGCAAGCCGGGAGAAGCCTTGCGGCCTTGGGTTTGGCTGCGCAGAAAATCCTCATAGGCTTGATCGCTGCTGTCCTGCCGCAGCAAAAACGATTTGGCGCGCGCCGCGAAATCATGGCCGGGTTTCAAAACCAGCATGGTACTGACTAGGCTATCCGCCTCATTCCATTTTCCGAGTGCCAAATCCAAATTCACCCACGATCGCCAAGCGGGCTCGCCAGCCTTGCCCGGGAGCGAAGCGGCCCGGCGCAAGCGTGCCTCGCCTTCAGCGCGTTCGCCTAAGGCCAAAAGCATCAAACCGGAATTAGCCAAATAGGCCGGATAGAGTCGTGATTTTTTTCCCAGGGCCAAACCTTGACGATGGCCTTGCCCGGCTTCGAGCCAATTCATAGCCAGCAAGGCTCGCAAGGCTTTCAGAAAATGCGCTTCGTCGCCACTGGGCTTGGGTTTGCGCCAAAGCAAGAGCCCGGAATCCGCCTTGGGTGCCTGATTGGTATCCAGCCAAAAAGCCATGGGCCAACCGGCAAGACTGTCGGGCAAGGTCAAGTAGGCGGTGAAAAGCAAGGAGACACTGTCCTTGGAAACCGTGGCCCAAGGCAATTCCAGGGGAATGAAATTCTGCTTAGCTCGCGGGGATTTACCTTCGGTTCGAGCCTGGACCTCTGCTGGCAAAGCCAGAAAGGCAAGTAAAGACGCCACACTCCATAAGCAGAATCCAGTTTTTGCTTTCAATTCGGTCCTTGATTTTGCTTTCTTATGGGGCATGGTTTTAACAGGCAGCGAAATACTACGTCAGATGGATTTAGGCCACATCCATGTTTCACCATTTGAAGCGGCCCATTTGGGACCCAATTCTTATGACGTGACCTTGCACCCCGCTTTATTGGTCTATGACCTCAAGCCCGGGGAATGCCTCGACATGAAGCGTGAAAATCCGACACGCGAATTGCAAATCCCCGATAGCGGCTTGGTACTTACACCCGGCCAACTGTATTTGGGATGCAGCATTGAAACCGCCACGAGTTGGAAATATGTCCCCATGTTTGAAGGCCGCAGTTCCATTGGCCGTCTCGGCATCAATACCCATATCACCGCCGGTTTCGGCGATGTGGGTTGGGGCTATACCCCCGATGAAAATGGCAATTTGATTTGCCAATACCCGACCTGGACCCTGGAAATCGAAGTCGTTCACCCCATCCGGGTTTATCCCCGGGTGCGCATCGGACAGGTTTATTTCATGACCCCAGATGGAGCCGTGACCTATTACAAGGGCAAGTACAGCAAGCAAAAAGCCCCTCAGGCCAGCCAGCTTTATAAGGATTTCAAAACTGTTGCCGCACCCTAATTTGTCCTTTAGTGACAGCATGTGTCATTAATTATCCAGACAATTATGACATATGTTTTCAAAAACCCGCCTAAACGACGAAATCTTGGCAAATCAACCCTTAAAGTCATGGCATGCTTTTTTCTAAGTTAGCCATCGGTTTTGATCCCCCAGAAACCTTATTTCCTCTCATCCTTAAAGGAGATCCCAATCCATGACCCCCTCTGAAGTCATCAAGATGGCCAAGGACAATGGCGTCAAGTTCGTTGACCTATTGTTCGGTGATATGTTCGGCATTATGCAACACTTCACCTTCCCCGTGGCTCGCCTCGACGAGACCATGTTCAAAGAGGGGATGGCATTTGACGGCTCCTCGATTCGTGGTTGGAAGAGCATCGAAAAGTCGGACATGATCATGAAGCCCGATCCAACTTCGGCTTTCATCGATCCATTCCGCACTCAAACCACCATGGGCATGTTTTGCGACATTCTTGAGCCCCGCACCGGTGAGCTTTATGATCGCGACCCCCGCTCGGTGGCCAAAAAGGCCTTGGCCTATTTGAAGAGCAGCGGCATTGGTGACACAGCCTTTTTCGGCCCTGAGCCCGAATTTTTCATCTTCGACGGCGTTCGCTATAAGAGTTCTCCCAATCTGAGCTTTTACGAATTGATCACCAGCGAAGGCCCTTGGACCACCATGGAAGAGGGCAGCCTCGGCCATAAGGTTCCTTTCAAGTTCGGTTATGCCCCCGCCGCTCCTATCGACAGCCATGCCGACTTGCGCGACGAGATGGTTCTGAACCTAATCAAAATGGGCATTGAACCCGAAATTCATCATCACGAAGTCGCCACCTCGCAAAGTGAAATCGGCTGCAAATTCGCAGCCCTTATCGCCGCCGGCGACCAAGTGCATAAGCTGAAGTATTGCTTGAAGCAAACTGCCGCTGCCGTGGGTAAGACCGTGACCTTCATGCCTAAGCCCATGTTTGGTGACAATGGTTCCGGCATGCACGTGCATACCTCCATCTGGAAAGAAGGCAAAAACCTTTTTGCCGGCGACGGCTATGCCAATATGAGCAAGATGGCTTTGTGGGCCATCGGTGGCATTCTCAAGCATGGCAAGTCGATTCAGGCTTTCACCAATGCTTCGACCAATAGCTATCGCCGCTTGGTTCCTGGCTATGAAGCTCCTGTGAACCTGGCCTATTCGGCTACCAATCGTTCGGCCTCGATTCGCATTCCTTATGTGCAGGGCGACAAGGCCCGCCGTTTTGAGTTCCGTTGCCCCGATTCTTCCGGTTCGCCTTATTTGGTTTTCGCCGCCATGCTCATGGCCATGATTGACGGCATCAAGAATCAAATCGAACCCGGCGCTCCCCTCGACAAGAACATCTATGAATTGCCTCCGGAAGAACTTGCAAAGGTGCCTGGCACTTGCAAGAGTCTGGAACATGCCATTGAAGAACTTGCCGCAGACAAAGCCTGGCTCACTGCAGGCGATGTTTTCAGCGAAGAATTCATCGGTGCCTATGTCGACTACAAGCTTACTGCTGAAGTCGAACCGTTCAAATTCCGTCCCAACCCGATTGAGATTGAACAGTATTTCCATAACTAAGGCGGCTTAGCGCCTCGAGCTCGAAAAGGCGCGCACCCCGTTATACTTGGCCTCGATTCTTAGGAGTCGAGGCCTTTTTGTTTGCCTCCCAGGTATTTCCTCGTCTTATCATTGAAGGCTATGACGGTCCTATCCCCTGGAGATAAGCGACAAGCCCTCGCCAATATGGCCGATTTGCCTGAAGGCTATCGCATGCGCCATATCCTTCAGCTCGACAGCGATTATTACCAAGAATTCGATTTGCCTTCGATTCGCGAGCATGTGCAACTCATGGCGCAGGTTTCGGACGACGCACCGTTTCAGCTCAAGGTCGAAGCCTTCGGTGAAAAATCCTGCGGCCTAACCTTGATTGGCTTGGATTATCCCGGGCTATTGGCCGGCCTCACGGGTTTACTGACAGGCTTGGGTTATGACATTCGGTCCGCCCGAGTCTTCACCTGCACTCGCCGTCCGAATGACGGGACTCCGGCGGATCATGTCGTGGATTTCCTGGTTTTGGAGCATGCCGATCTCGCTTTTTGCGAAGACATAGCCCAAGCGGAATTGCATTCGAGACTTTCTCAACTTTATTCCCGGCTGGCTACCAGGGACACTGCCGGTTTAAGAACCGACATCATTTCGAAGCGAATCGCCCGACTTGACCCGGCCAATAGCCCGGACCCCCATGCCTTGCCACTAGAAATTCATTTCGAGTCCTTGCCCAAATGCACCAAGATGATTATTCGCGGGCCCGATCATCAGGGCATGTTGTTTTGCCTGAGTCTCGGCATCAGCCTGCAAAATATCGTCATCTTGAAAATGCTGTCCGCATCCGAGCAAGCGGGGATCAGCGATCAATTTCTACTGGTAGGCCCGCAGGGCAAACCCCTGAGGCATCCGGAAGAAACCGAACCTCTGCGGGTGGCGCTCTTGCTCATGGAGCGTTTTGTCAGCGCCTTGAGCGCGGCCTCGGATATCCCCGCCGCCTTGCTTGGCCTCAATCGCATGTTGGAAACCTGGCTACCCTCGGCCACCGCGCTCGCCGAAGGCGAAGCCATGGACGCCCAATTTTTGCCTGCCTTGGCGCGCGTCTTGAGTCATGGGCCGCATCTTTGGGATCAGGTTTTATCCCTGGGGCCGACGGGCTTTAAAACCCTGCTCGACGAAGGCATGGGAGAAACCGCACCTTCGCGGGCAACCTATGCCCAACGCTTGGTGAAGACACTTTTGCAATCCGAGGGGGAGCCCTTCCCCACCCTGGTCGCCTGGCGTCACCGCGAAGTACTGAAAATTGAAATCGGGTTTTTACTCGATCCCGAATCGCGCATTGAGCCCATGAGCGCGGCGCTAACGTCTTTAGCAGAAGCTTGCTTGGAAGCCGCCCTCGACCTCTTACTGAATGAAATGCGTGTAAAGCACGGAAATCCTGGAGCTTATGGGCTTTTCGCCCTGGGCAAATTCGGCGGCCAGGAATTAGGCGCCGGATCCGATTTGGAAATCCTGCTTCTCCATGAAGACTCCGAAACCCTCGCTCAACCACCCGAGGCCACGGGAGAAGAACCCCTACGCCAGGGCACGTTTTTCTCGCAAGTCGCGATGCGATTGCAGCAATTGTGGCAGGCTCCGCAGGGAAGCACTTTCGCCCTGGACTGGCGCTTGCGCCCCCATGGCGATAGCGGGCCCATGGCCGCTCATGCCGAAGCTTGGCGGCAATATCTCAGCCCGAATGGCGGCGCGCTGGATTATGAAGTGCAGGCGCATTTGCGCTTGCGGCCCTTGGTGGGCGATGCGGGCTTTTTGCAATCCTGCATGCAATGGCGCGACGATTTGGTTTTCCGCAATCCCCCGGTGGGCCTAGAGCACACCTTACATTTGCGCGAGCAGCAAATACAGGTCAAGACCAAGCCCGACAGTTTCAACGTGAAATTCAGTCCGGGGGGCATGGTCGACATTGAATATGCCGTGCAATTCCTGCAATTACAGTATGGCCGCCAACATCCCCATTTGCGCCAGGCTTCGACGACCATGGCCTTGGAGGCCTTGCTGGAAGTCGGCGTTTTGTCCTTGGCCGAATTCGAGCGGAGTTACAATGCCTTTCTATTCCTGAGACGGTTGCAGGGCCATTTACGACTGAATCGGGGCATGGCCAAGGACTTAACCGTACCGCGCCTGGGCACGCCCGAACAGCATCATTTGGCATTGAAAATGGGCTATGCCTTGCGCTCTGGCCACAAGCCCGATAACCAATTGGATTGGGACATCCGCTCCATTCGTCAATCGGTGAGCGGCTTTTTCGACTATCGCTTTCGGGGCGCGGCCAAGCCTGATTTTTTATACACCTCCCTGGCGCAAAATCTCATGGACCCGATTTGCCCGCTGGAGGAATGCGAGCCCGCCTTGCGACGCATGGGCATGACCGATTTACCGCGTGCCCGTCATTTGTTTCTGGATTTGTTTTCCCTGGTCGTGGAAAAACGTCTGCTTGCCGCCGCCTTGCTTTTGGCCGAAGAGCGCCTGCTCAAAAGCCCCGATCCCGAATTCGTGCTGCGGCAATTGGTACGCTACTTCGCGGCCCAACCCTATCCCGATGTGACGGTGAAGCAAATGCTGCATCACCCTCCGCTTTTGCATGGCTTACTCACCCTGTTTGGTCATAGCGTTTATCTCGGTGACGTCTTGGTGCGCGAATCCAATTGGCTGAAAGAGGTTTTGCGGCCGGGCATTTTGGAGGAAGCCCTCAATGCCGCTGCGCTGGAAAAGGATTTGGCGGCCTTTATACAAGCCCAAAACCCGCTGGCCAAAGGGGATGAGGTAAAGAACCGAGAGGCCTTGGCCGAACAGCTTTGTCGCTTCCGCGATCACGAGTATTTGCGCATTGCCTTGCGTGACGTGCACTTGAATCATCACTTGCAACGCATCACGCGTGACATTTCCCTGCTTTCCGATGCCCTGATTCGCGCGGCGGTGCAAACCGTTTTTGCGCCTTGGCAAAAGCGCTTTCCCCAAACCGACTGGGCCTTGATTGCCATGGGCAAGCTCGGCGGGCAAGAATTGAATTACAGCTCGGATATCGACTTGATTGCCCTGCGCGACGGTCAAGGCATGGCTAGTGACCCTAGCGACGATAGCGCCGAGGCTCAATCCCTCTTTGATGCCTGCGCCCGCGATTTGATCCAGCTGCTTTCCTCGTTGACCGCCGCCGGACGCGTTTTCCGTGTGGACATGAATTTACGTCCGTGGGGCCGCCAGGGTTATTTGACTGGCACCGAAGCGCAATACCTTCGCTATTATCGCGAAGAGGCGCAGGGTTGGGAATTACAGGCTTGGTTGAAGGCCCGCACCGTGGCCGGCCAAGGTTCCCTGGGGCCGGCCTTCATCGCTTCGGTGCAATCCGTGGCCTTGCACCCCGATCGCCGCGCCGATATTGAAGCCAGCATGATCAAGGTGAGGCATATGGCTTTGCAGCAATTGCAGCAGCAAAGGCGCCTGGCGGGAGAAGTCAAATTAGGCCCGGGCGGCATACGCACGGTGGAATTTTTCACCCAGGCCCTGCAAATTCGCCATGGCCATGACTTGCCCGAAATCCTCGGCGGCAATACCCTGGAGGCCTTGGGCCGCTTGCAACGTTATCGCATCTTGACGCCCAGCCAGCACCAAACCTTGGCTTCAGCTTATGTGTTTTTGCGTCGCGTGGAACATCGCCTGCAATTGCTGGCCATGCAGCAACACCATGATATGCCTTCGGACCCCGTCGAAATGGAAAAGCTGGCGAGGCGCATGGGTTATGATGCCCGCTTCGGCCAACCGGCCACCTTACCTTTTCTCGACCACTATCGCAAACACATGCTGACCTTGCTCCATGTGTCGGGGCAGCTTTTTGATCATTGAGGACTTTAGGGCTCCGGCGCAAATAAACTTGCCATTCGGCCGGAATGCGGCCCACCTGGCTGCGTTGCTCGTCGCTTGCATACTCCCGGTATGCG
>JAYUVP010000252.1:0-55884 GCA_043753995.1 Fibrobacterota bacterium | reverse complement strand
AAGCTTACAATACCCCGAATATGGGCTTTATCCAAAAGGGCATTGCGAATCTCGAAAAGCATATTGAGAATTGCAAAAAATTCGGATTAACTCCCGTGGTGGCTATCAATAGTTTTCATTCCGATAGCACCGAGGAAATTCTCTTCGTTCAAGAACGCTGCCGGGCCTTGGGCGTGCAGGCCGTGGTATCGAAGGGCTGGGGCGAAGGGGGCAAGGGAACCGAGAACTTGGCCAAAGCCGTCGTCGAGGTCATCGAGAAAAAAGAAAATCATTATCGCCCGCTTTATGATTGGAACCTTCCGATCGCCGATAAAATTTTGAAAATCGCGACGGAAATATACGGCGCTGACGGTGTGGAGTATTCGGCCAAGGCCAAGCAGCAAATGGCTGAATATGAAAAACTAGGAGTCGGCGGTTTGCCGATTTGCATGGCCAAAACGCAAAAGTCCTTTTCCGATGACGAAACCCGCGTGGGACGGCCCACCGGCTTTACCATCACCATTCGCGAATTCGAATTGGCGGCTGGTGCTGGATTTATCGTGCCCATCGTGGGAGAAATGATGCGCATGCCTGGCTTGCCGGCCATACCCGCTTCCGCGGGCATGAACATTGACGATTACGGCAATATTACCGGCTTGTCTTAACTGGGCGCTACGCCTTCGCCATCGCGGTTTGGGGATGGCGGGCTTCTTCGCCGCTAGTCAAAAGCATGCGGTGAATGCGGTAAATCAAATAAGTGGCGATTAGCAGGGCCGTCGCTACCACATAAGCCAGAATATCGTAGTGCATTAAATTCCCCGATGGGGTTTGCACGACAATAAGCCCGGCCGCATAGGATGAGATGCCTCCGGAAATTTGCTGTATAGAAGCATTCACCGACATGAAGGCACCTCGATTAGGCAAAGATGGCACAGCCGACATCAAAGCCTGGGCCGGTATCATGCGACCGGAAATTCCGATGAATAAAAGGCAATTCACCACAATCACCACCGCGATCGGAGTCACTCCGAGATTACAGTAAATCAAGACCATGACCACGGTGAGCGCCGAGCTCAAGGCGAATACCCGAAATTTTCCGAGCGAATCACTGAATCGACCCATCATGATTCCGGCGAACATGGCCACCACGCCCGTGATCATATAAACCATGGGCAATTGTTCCATGGTCAGACCGAGATTATGCACGCTGAAAGCGCTGCCGAATGGCATTAGCATAAAGCCTCCCGTCACCAACAAAGTTGTCGCCGCATATGCGCGCAAATGCCGGCCTAATTTCACCGTCTGCCAAAGGTGATGAAAGGCATTCCGGTCTTGGCTGACCTTGAGATGACCGTCTATGGGTTTTAACACCAGCACAATGACCACGCCAACGGCTAAACCAACACCCAGAATGAGGAGAAAGGGCATGTGCCAACCCCAGCGATTAGACAAATAAAGCCCCAGGGGTATGCCTAGCGAAGGCCGTTTGCACGAACCCCATGACGCGACCTCGCATAGTGAAGGGAAAGAGATCGGCAATGATGGCGAATAGGACCGAGGCGATGACACCGCCGAAAAGCCCGGTAATCACACGCGCCGCCAACAAAAGGTGATAGGAAGGCGCCAGGCCGCATAGCAAGGTGCCGAACAAGAAGCCGGAATAGAAAAAAATCAATAGGCGCTTGCGATCGAAGCGATCAGCAAAACCGGCCGCCAACAAACCCGATAGGCCCGCGCTGAAAGCATAGGAAGACACCAGCAATCCGAATTGATGGGTATTGATATGCAAATCACGCAATAACATCGCGCCCAAGGGCGATAAAATCATGAAATCGAGAATAATGGTGAATTGCAAAAAGGCTAATATGGCCACGACAATAGCTTGATACCGAGTGAATTTTTCCGGCGCGGGCTTGGCATCATGCGGTGCGGCCCTGTAGGTTGTCGATTCTTTTTCGCTCATTATTTTTTTCCCTTTTTAAAAGTCTTGTCGGTCGTATCGGGTCTTAAAGCCTTAAGCACCAATTTCAAGGTGAGATTCATTGCGTTTTCGTCCAAATGAAACTTGGGACGACAGGGCATGCTTCGACCGCTCATGTGATATTTCACCAGTTGATACAGGGGAGCAAAGGCCACCGACCAATAAATTTCCACGGGGACGTCGATGATTTCCCCATTCAAAATGGCATGGTGAACGAATGCCTTCATAGCCTCGATGAATTCTTTTCCGGCCCGTTTTTGCGCTTCATCCATCAAAGGCGAAAAGCGCATTTGCTCCATGAAATGCATGGCTTCGCTGTGCTCCAGGAAATAATGGGCGCGATTGATCCACTGAATCTTGAGGCCTTCGGCGAAGGGCATTTTGGGATCAAAACCTTTTAAGCTTGCCGCCGCCATTTTTTCCCATTCCTCGGCATAAAGGCTTAAAAGCAAATCCTCACGATTCTTGAAATAGATGTAAATCGTGGCTGGTGATACACCAGCGGCCTTTGCCAGTCGCTGCATACTCAAACCGTCAAAGCCCTCCTTGACCACCATGGCCAGAGCTTTACGGCGGATGGCGGCTTCCTTGGCCGGGTCTCGATTGCGCATGATTCTAAAATAAACGAACGTTCAGTTATTGACTATTTTCTTGTCCATGATTGATCTTGACGGCAGCCTCGGAGAAGGCGGAGGACAAATCCTTCGCACGGCCTTGACCCTTTCCATAGCCACCGGCCGTCCCTTTCGGCTTAAGCGTCTTCGCGCTGGAAGGCGTCGCCCGGGCCTCATGCGCCAGCATTTAATGTGCGTCGAAGCCGCTACCGCCATCAGCGGTGCGCGCACCGAGGGCGCCGTCGGAGGATCGCAAGAGTTGGTTTTTCATCCCGGCCCATTGCGTCCGGGGGATTATGCTTTTCGTATCGCTACGGCAGGCAGCACTACCTTGGTTTTTCAAACCATTGCCCCCGTCCTATTACGCGGTGGACAATCCTTTACCTTGGAATTTGAGGGCGGCACGCACAATAGCATGGCGCCAAGTCTGGATTTTCTCAGCCAGACCTATCTTCCCTGCTTGCATAGGATGGGAGTCACTTCGGAGTTGACCGTCCAGAGGCGCGGCTATTATCCCGCGGGTGGAGGCCTTTGGCGAATTCGCCTCACGCCGCCGACTCACTTTATCCCACTTGATTTGCTTCATCGCGGCCCGCTCGGCCCGGTTTCAGCGCGCATACTTCTGGCTCGCATGGCCCCCGGCTTAGCGGAGCGTGAACGTGCCCTCCTCAGCGAAGGCTTGAAGCTCGATGCGAATCAAATCACGGTTGAGGAAGACAGGGAATCCGTAGGCCCCGGCAATGTCGCCATCATTACCCTGCCCTGCACTCCCATTTCAGAAACCGTGACCTTATATGCGGGTTATGGGGCCCATACCGAAGAGGCCAGCCATTCGGCGGTGAGCGAAGCCCAAGCCTTTATGGCCAATGATGTCCCGGTGGGCTGGCATCTCGCCGATCAATTACCCGTTATTTTGCTGCTCGGTGCGGGAGGAAGCTTCCGAACCGGTCCTCTTTCTTCCCACTCCGAAACCAATTTCACCGTCATTGAAAGCTTTCTACCGGGCAAAATCAAAAGAACCCAAGAAAGCTCGGGCAATATTTACTGCGAGATGGAGGCGGGCCTAGGCCAGGAAATCCCGGAATCAACCAGGGCACTTTGACCTGAGAATTTTGCCCTTTCTACAGCCCCAACTTGAGGAATAGGCGAATATTGACACGATGCGTATGGTTTAAAACCCATCGCCGCGATACTTTTAACCCGACGATTCGACAAGTTGTTTTAGTGGAGACTCATCATGATTCACCCTTCCTTGAGAAGCCATTGCAAGCCCGGCATTATCATTGGACTTCTGGCTGGGCTGGTTTCAGCCCAAACCATGACCACGGCCCATCCTGGATTCACCATACAAGACATTCGCCCCTCGGCACTTAAAGCCAATGTCGGTGGCATGGACTTTCTTCCCGACGGTCGCATGGTGATTTGCACCTGGTACAATTTCAGCTCGGCTTCCACTAAGTACGGCAATGTCTATATCGTGGACAAGGCTCAAAGTGGAGAGAAGGCCCAAGTCACCTACAAGGAATTCGCCACCGGCATTAATGAGCCCCTGGGTGTCAAGGTGGTCGAGGGTGTCATTTATGTGCTCGCCAAGGACGCTTTAATTCGCCTTCCTGACGCCAATAAGGACGACAAGGCCGACCAAGTCGAAACCGTGGTTAAAGGTTGGGCCTATCACAGCGAGGAGGCTAAGCCTCTCGAATTCGCTCTTGGCTTGGTCCATAAAAGCGGGGTTTTCTATACGGGTCTGGCCACTCGATGGCCCGTCGACGTGGCGCAGAGCAAGGAACGCGGTTGCCTTATCACCCTCGATCCCGCCAAGCCCACGGCATACGGGATTTTCGCCTGCGGCGTCCGAACACCCAATGGCTTAGTACTGGGTCCCGATGACGAATTATTCACCACGGAAAACCAAGGCAATTATGTGCCTGACAGCAAACTGATTCACGTGCAAAAGGATCATTTTTATGGAGTGAAAAAGAGCACGAATCCCTCGGACTTGGAATCAAAGGGTGAAACCCCGCCGGCAGTTTGGATTCCTCATACGGTGGCGGGAATATCCCCCACCCAACCTGTTTATGTGAAAACTGGCATTTTCAAAGGCCAATTCATTGCCGGAGACAATTGCATGGGCACCTTGCAGCGGTATTTCCTCGAAAAAGTGCAAGGGGAATATCAAGGCATGGTGATCAAATTTTCGGGCGGAATTGAAGCGGGAGCCAATCGCATTGTTACCGGGCCAGACGGAGCCATTTACATCGGTGGTGAAGGTGTCGATAATAACGTTTGGGGCGGTTGGGCCTGGGATTTCAAATTCAATGGGCTTGCCCGCATGACGGAAAAAGCCAATGGCGTATTTTTCGATGTGAAGGCAATACGCTCGCTTGGCCCGGAAAGCATGGAAGTCGAATTCACCGAGCCCGCCACCGATGCCGCGGGCCAAATCACAAGTTATACCGTGGGCTCTCGCTCCTATAATCCCACCAAGGACTATGGTTGCTGCAAAACGCCGACCAATGGCTTTACCCCCTTAACCCTCACCACAGCCACCCTTTCCGCAGACAAGAAAAAGGTCGTGCTAAAGGTCACGGGGCTCAAAGCCAAGACTAGCGTGAACATAGTCTTCAACAATCTCAAATCAGCCAGCGGCAATAATCTCTGGGCCAATCAAGCCTGGTATACCTTGAATGCCTTTGGTCCCGGCGTCGATGCTCCGGTGCCGCCAGTGTCGGTGTTTCAAGCACCTGCTGCTAAAAACTCCGGCTCCGTGGTATTGCAAAATGGCCGCTTGCATTTGCCGTCCTTCACAGGAAGCGCCACCTTGGAAATCATCGACATTACCGGAAAAACCCTGTTGACGCGGTCAGTGATGTCCCAAGAAATCGAAATCGGTGAAGCCATTCCCCGAGGTCTTTATCAGTTGAGGGTAATCACCTCAGAGAAAAAAGCCATTACTCAGACCTTATTGATTCAATAATATTGGCTGCGGCCCAAATAAAAAAACCCAGCGGACTTAGGTTCCGCTGGGTTTTTTATTGCTTGTGAGTTTAGGGGCGAATGATGCGGTTCGGATCCGCAAGCTTAAACCTTTGGCCAGTTAAACTGGATACCGGTTGGCCTTCCGAAAGTATGGTCAAGGTCGCCCCATTGAATCCCAAAGTATAGGGTTTCGAGGCCTTACGCAAAGAGGCTATAGGCGCAAATGTCACCGTCGTATAAAGCGACTTGTACAAGGGGTCTTCTGGCAAGAGTTTGATTTTCCAATTGCGATACCAAACCGTGGTTCCTTCCGATTGAATCGAGACCATTCCATCGGTGAGATATTTTGAAACCGCGTTCGCATTGGTTGTCGTCGCAATACGGGGATTCCAATATTCCATCACCTTTTGTCCGTCGACGAAATGCCGCGAAGTGTCTTTACCGTGATTCTCAGCACTGATGGTAACCCAGCCGGCATTGTTCAAGGCCGCGGGGCGAGGCTGTTGCCAACCCGGATATCCGACAATACAGTTTGCACCTCCGGAACCTCCGAAATCCATCACCGGACTCGCACTATCGACTTTAGCACCGTGGGAATCTGTTTTACCCTTGAAGGTTATCCAGGGGCGTCCGCCATTTGCCCCGAGTGACCAAATTTGCCCCATGCCCTGATTGGGATCGCCTTGGCATTCGATGCAGCGTGGAAGCCCGCCGCCTTGGCCTTGGTCATTCCATTGAATCTTGGTCATCAAGCCGCAATTGCCTAGACCATTGGGCCAGCGAAGTTCAGCCGACATGATAAAATGGGAAAAACTCTGTTTGAAAATGAGCTGACCTGCCGGGCCGCCATCGGTCCGAATGGTATCACCACCCTGCACAAAGAAGGGGTCGCCGAAACCTTTATTCGCTTCCTGGGCTGGAGAACCATTCCCCGTATAAATGGAAAAATCAGCCAAATTATCGCCGCGAAAAATTCGAATCCAGCCATCCGCATCCGGCTTGGGCAGGTTAACGGTGGGCGTGGTCTGGGCTTGGCCGAAGGATGCTAAAGCACCAAAACAAACAAAAAACAATGCAGTGCGTTTTTCCACGCCTGCCTCTCTCGCCAATGACCTCATTCCCATCCTCCTCGGGTCTGTTTACCCGAACATATATTACCTGTTGATCCCTAACCCCGCTTGCGCATAGTAAACGCACTTAGGCCAAAATGCCCCAACTACCCCAGGGGTTCTCCCTATCTCTTATCACAAAGAATTAATCGGGGACGGACTTCACTTGTCTGGGTAGATGATTTCGAATCCAAGTCATTTCATCGTTTAATTCCCCAAGAAATTTTGATTCCTGGTTTCGATTTTCACCTTTGACATAATAGGAGCCAATGCGCCATAGTGCGACATTGGCATAATGCAGCAAAGAAAAAAGCCGTAGCCTGTCGCGATCCAATGGACGCCCATAGGCGGATTCGAATTCGGATCTGGCTCCATCGGCAAATTGAAATGCCTTATCCACCGAAACGATATCCCATTCCGGATAATCGATGCGTCCGAGCTCCCAATCAAGATGCAAAGGTCTTCGTCGAATAGGACATTGAGAGGAATGAGATCCGTATGCACTAAACATTGGCCATGGCCTGCCAAACGGTTTCCGAATTTCATGCCGAAATTTCGGATCGCCTTGAGTAAGGATTCTAGGGTACCGTGCAAGTCACTGGGGCAATGGCTGCGAGACATGGCCAACTGGGCGAGAAGTCGATTTTGAAAATAATCGTCCCAGGTCGGAGCTTCTAACCTTACCTGTAAGCCGTCGATTGGCATTTCATGAATCGCGCGCAAAGACCTCCCGAGTTGGCGAGCCTCTGAAGCATTGAGCAAATACAAATGACGACCCTGCGCTTGCTCCATCCAAAGAAAATCCACATCACCGTCGAGTAGCTGAACAGGCCAGACAAGAGCTGGGGCATGAATCCCACCAAGGGCCTGCAATATTGCGGCCTCGGATCGCAAACGATTAATTCCCGTTTTACGCGTTTGCTTTAGGATGAGGTTGCGCTCAGAAAACCGAATTTTCAGAATGTCATTATTAGCCCCTGAAACCAAGGGGCTTACGCTTTCCACTCGCCCCCAATTCGCTGAAGGCGGCACCGGCAATTCAAAATTCAGAACGATTGACAACCCTCCCTTGTTTTCAATGCGGCGAGTCAAGGATCAGAACAAAACAGGATCCTTCGAAGCATGTTTGAGGCAGCCGGCCACGGAAATCAGCCTGCCGCGTCATTGCGTGCTTTTATAGTCTCACCTTTGGGGGAGTCGAACCGCATCCATGCGCAAATCCGAACTAAATCCTGAAAATTGACGTCCATTCAAATGAATTCGGCCACTCGCCAGCCCACGTGAAACCAAAATTGTGGAAGTCCCGCCAAGCCGGTCAAATACCAAACGTGACGATATTTTCATCTTGTCCGTTTTCGGGCTGATGACGATTCCCGTTCCGCCTCCCTTAAAGATACGCTGAGCAAAGTTATGTAGCTGACGATTCCAATTCTCTCTCTCATGGTTCAACCCCTCCTCAACTTGAAGAAAAAGTGGTGTGATTCCATTCTGATTCAAGAAATTGTGGTACGATCGGGCGGTACTCAGGTAGCTGGTTTCCGTTGTACCTGCGGCAAGAAAATTAAGCTTTACATTCGCTTTGATTGCTGCAATATCTTTGACCGTGGTACTAGCGCCAATCGTGTTAGGAGCAGGAGAGAAGGCGCCTATCCAATTATAAAAGGTCGGGTTTTTATATCCGAAATTCAGGGTTTGTCCCGCACCCATGGAGAGTCCAGCAATTGCCCGCATAGACGCGCTTGACGAAGCGTTGTACGTCTTCTCAATGTAAGGCGCGAGATCATTTTTCTCCACCTCTTCGTAATTAGCCCACGCGTCACCGCTAGTGCCGCTCATGTTTCCCATGGGCATGACGACAAGCATCGGTGTGACATTGAGGCTGGCTTGCGCATACAAATAATCCATCACTTTATCCGCATTGCCCTCGGACTGTCCAGAAGCGGAGGACGACCAAGCGCTTTCATTCCCTCCGATTCCATGATGCAAATACAGGACGGGATATTTTTCGGCGCGAGTGGCCGAATAATTGGGCGGAAGGTAAATTTTGAATTTTCTCTCGTTGTACTTAGTCGTCGTATAGGACAGGCTCGCACTTAAACTTCCTTTAGGGATACTAGCCGCCTCTTTGTCATAGCCGGTCGGTGGCTTTGGCCACTTGACTTCCTCGGCGAAGGCGTTAAATGCGGGAAACATCAACGAGGCTACGATTGTAATTTTTTTTAGCATAGGATTTTCCTAGTGATAATTGCCAAACTCAATTCTTCGACATCGGTGAAATTGACTGACTCAGTGGAGTGGATTTTCCGTTTAGGTAAAAAAGACTCATGGCATTGGTAGCCGGGTCCCTTCGAACTATCAAATAAGCATTGGCTTCACTTGAACGTGTGATTAGGCGAGAATGTTTCTCAGGTGCGACGATTTTAATTCCCGTCCCTGCATCCTTAAAAATACGCTGGCTGAAATTATAGAGACTTCGGTTCCACACCGTGGCATTATGCCCTTCATTTGCCTCAAGCTGGTACATATGAGGAACATCGTTTTTATCCAGAAAATCATGGTACATCTTACTGTTTGAGAGCAAGCCGTCTGCAGTTCCACAGGCGATAAAAATCAGTTTAATTGTGGCTTTGAGTGCCGCGACATCCTTGATGGTTTCAGTCGGCTGTTTTGTGTTAGGAGCCGCAGAGAAAGGGCCGATATAGGCGAATTTGGCGATATTCGTGAATCCGAAATTAAAAGTTTGCCCTCCTCCCATGGAGAGGCCAGCAATGGCGCGCATGGTTCTATCGGTTGAAACCGGGTAAGTCTTTTCTACCCAAGGGATCAAGTCATTAATTAAAACATCCCCATACTTTTCAAATCTTGCAAAGTCGTCTCCGCCAAATGCACCGCCGCTCGGCATGACGATGATAAACGGGACAACGCCCTTGTTGGCGGCGTACAGGTTATCTAAAACGTTGTCGGCATTTCCTTCTGAAGAGGTCCAAGCCGACTCATTGCCGCCAATGCCGTGGTGTAAATACAGCACCGGGTATTTGGTGGCGGATGTCGCCGAATAACCTGGGGGAGTATAAACCTTTACAGGTTTGGCGCCGTAAGTACGGGTCGGATAGGTTAGGGAGGCGCTTAACTGCCCATGGGGAACACTATTTTTTTTTGCGAAATCTTGCGGAGGCACAGGCAATCCGGCGGGGTCGCTGGAAAAACTTAGTGCTGGAGTCAATAGCATTGCCGCGGTAAAGATTTTTTCGACCAAGGGTTTCTCCTCGAATGGTTTAAAAATCAAACCAAGTTGGGCAACCCTAGAGGAGGAAAGGGAAGTGCCTGACAAGGTTCAGATTCGAGAGAAAGCTATGCTGAGTTAGGGTTTTATGCTGTCCATAAACACGCTAGGCGCATCGAAAATAGGCGAACTTGTATGAATTCGCCTAAAAATGTCGGTTTTTTACAGCAAGTAATTTAGAATGCCCACGACTGTACTAATTAGTACTTCTGAATCATTCGGTTTTTTGGTTCAAAAAACAAAGGTCCGCGCAATCCTACTCCTAGAATTGTCGAGAATGCGAATGAAGTAAATGCCCGAAGGCATAAGACTTCCTTTGGCGCCACGGGCATTCCAAGTCAAGTCGGCACCCTTCACCGACATTCTTTCGACGACGCGGCCAAAAACGTCACAGATTTCGATTTTCGTTCCTTCCCTTATGTCGGAAATCAAAATGCCTTTTCCGGCCACCGAAAAAGAAAAGGTCTGGTTCAGACTTGGTGCCGAAAGAATCCCGACGCCATCGCCAATCGTATTGTATCCAGTACTGGAATCGCCCGCAGCCCAAGCAGGGCCAGTAAGCCTCACCTTCAATTGTTCAGTCTTTTGGCTAGGGACATTCCAGCTGTAGCTGCCAGTATTCGGCACATCTTTAACAATGCTTTGCCACGCGCCATTGCCAAGGCTGTATTCGAGGGTAACGGTGCTGATGGGGCCGATATTGCGCCACTTGATTTCAAAGGGGGTGCTCGGCTTCACCGTGACGCCTTGCTTGAGATTATCCAGGAAAAAGCGATGCAAATAATTTTCGCCCTTAGGCGTTCCAGCGGGAAACTCCATCATTTCCCAGCGACGATACTTGACCAAGGAGCCCTCGGCCTGCAGGCCGATGCCACCATGATCCACGGGTCCATCGGGGGTATTATTGGCTTTGTCATTGTAGACGCGAAGATTGGATACCCGAAAGACCACGGTATCATTCACAATATGCAAGGCGCTATCGGCACCACGGGCAACGAGCTCATAGCGCAGCCAGCGGGTGACTCCACCGGAACCATTTGGGATTAAGGGTGCGCCCGCATAATTTCGGCCTGTGCATAAAGGACCGGTTTCGCAACCGACGACATCGACACCATTCATATTGAAAGGCGACCCACCGTTTTTATTGCTGGCCTTGCTATTGAAAGTCAATTGCTGAATCGAAAAAGCCGAACCCGTTTCGCTCTGCTTCATTTGAAATTCAATGGACCTAGGCCAGTTATTGCTCATGCGGCTTTTGGTCTCATCCGTATGATAGGTGATGCCGGCATTGTTATTGCCATTCAGCACGTCGAACTTGCCTTCCATGCGCATGCGATAATGGCTATAGGAGGTTTTACGAGTTCCGATATTTCCGTTTTTATTGGAGGCCGTGGTAAAGACATAAATCGCGGCCGTATCGGTATTCGGATAGAGAATTCGCCAACCTGTCGAGTCGGGCGGATAGACCATGGGCGCATTAGCTCCATAGGTGCGGGAATAAACGGCATCCTCACTCCAATCCTTGCCATTCCAGATTCTCACCCAACCGGAGTCGGCGCGACTGAAGGATTGAGCTGCGGCTTCCTTCCCTAAAGCCAGCAAGAAAACACAAATTGGAGCAAAGCCAGCAAGAATACGGTAAACAGGCACTTTCATATTTTCCCTTGGATTTAAAGGCTTTGTTCGTCCCAGTTGAAGAGGAATATAGGGTCATAGAGGCGGTTTTTCCGCCGGTATCGTTCTTATTTCAGAGGGTTTTAAGCCGGTTCACTGGCTTTTAAGGAGGGTTCGAATTGCGACCCCCTGATTTCTGTAAACAAATGCGTAATCATCCCTTTATTCCCTATTCTAGTGGCGCAAATTGAATTTCATATCCCTTATCCAAGGCCAAATCGATCACCTCAGGCTTGATTTTGCGTTTGAATTTGTCGAATAGCAAAATGACTTGTGGTTTTTCTTTTTCAAGAAGATTGGCTCGCGCCACCACCCCCAGGCATCCGAGTAAAAGCAGGCGTGGCGCCTTCGTCACGAGCACCCGTGTACCGGTGGGGAAAACGGGAATGAGGGTGATGAGGGCATTCACGACATGGGCATTGATTTTCTCGCCGGCCTCGGAAATGAGCATGCGCATAGCCTCCAGTGGGGCCATGGGTTGTGGACCCTCAGGCCGTGGAGAAATGGCACTGTTGTAGCGGTCGGCGACGGCAGCAATTAAAGCATAGCGGTGGATTTTGCCCTCGACATCACCAAGCACTTTTTTGGGGTATTCATTTCCTTCGCGCAGGCTGCGGGGAAAACCCGAGCCGTTGATCAATTCGTGATGCTGATAGGCAATATGCGCCGCATTGATGGTTATTCCTTCATTAGCTCGCAAAATGGTGTAGCCCACCATGGGATGCTCGCGCAAAAGACGACGCTCGGCTAGGGAAAGGGGCGTCTTTTTTTCAAACAAGGCCTGAGGAATAATGATCATACCCAGGTCCATGAGAAAGCATCCCAAGGCCATTTCCTGTACATCCTTGAGCGGGAATTTGAGCTGGTGAGCCAACATCACGGCGGTGATGGTAACATCCAGGGCATGCTGATAGAGGTATCCGTCCTTAGTGCGAATAGACGCGAGATTCAGCACCAAGGGCTCTTGGCTCAAGATCGATTGAATGATGTTGTTCACAACGCTTTTTAACTCGCGTGTTGCGATAATGTTTTTGAATCGCGAGGAATCGTCGGTGAATTGGCGTAGGTTGTCAAGAGTGACGGATTGACTGTCCCCCACCTTGGAGACGAAGTCGATGTTTTCTTTCCAGGACTGCTGGGCTTGCAAAGCCAATTGATCATTGACATTACAATCGGGTACGACTTCTTCGCCGTCCAAATGCACCCATAGGGCTCTCATGCCTATGCGCTTGCAGCGCGAAATGACCGCTTCCTCCAGCACATAACCCGCAGCCAATCGTATGCCGGTCTCACCGCTCATAACCGAGCGTGCCACAATCATGCCGGGTTTTAATTCATCAATGGTTAGAGCAATCATGAGTAGGCTTAAGGTTTTTCCCTCTGTCTAACTCAGATGATAACGGAAGGCGGGGTCTTAACGGCGTTAAAGCCGAGGAAAACAAAAAGGGCTGGATAGGAAAGTACACCGGACTGGGGTCGAACCAGTGACCAACGGTTTAGAAAACCGCTGCTCTATCCACTGAGCTACCGGTGCAGGGGTCTGCAAAGGTAGAGAATGTCATTCCTGAGCCGGAGGTCTTTCGTTATTACTGAAGCCGGATTCGGCGGGAATCGGCTTTCCCTCGACTTCGGAAAGTAAAATCGCCTCCATACGTCGCAAAAATTGGCGCATGGTATCTTCAAGCGAACTTTCCCGGCGAATGATGAAAACGGTTTTCTCCGCCTCAATACGCTCGTCAATACGCTCTCGGCTTAAAAAATCTTCAAAATGGCGGCAGAGGGCGGCCAGATTGGAAAAGTTGGAAGGCGTATCAGGCTGGGACCTGACGTCATAATCCCAGATGTCCATACCCCAAGGATGATGGCTGGAGGCGTTGGGTGAAAAGCTCTAAAAGAGGGTTTTATTAAAGTCTCTTGGGAATGGCCTAAATAGCCTCAAATGATGCATTTCATAGGCCGGACAGTATGTGAGGGCCCGAGTGATTATTTTTACCGCACTATGGGATTTACATCAATCGACTTCATTTTTCTCCTTGGCATGCTAGCCGTCATGTGGCTGCTCATCATTCAACCCAAACGCAAAGAGCAGCAGGCCCTGACCAAGATGTTTGCTGGCCTGAAAAAAGGTGATCGCGTGCTAACCAATTCCGGAATGTATGGCGAAATCGCCGCCATTAAGGATACCGTGGTGACCCTACGCTTTCACGATGACGCGCGTATCGACTTTGATCGTAGCGCCATTGCCAAATCCTTGACCGCCGAGGCCGCTAAGGCCGATGCGGCTAAGACCAAGGCTGGAGCTAAAGCCGAAAAGGAAACCGCTGAGGCCAAAGCCTGAAAGCTGTTTCAAGCATGGCGGACTTAAAGGTTTTAGTCTATGGTAGCTCGGTGCTCCGTAAAAAAGCAGTCCCGGTAAGTGAGGTCACTCCGGAACTCAAGGCCTTTGCCCAGGAAATGCTACAGGCCATGTATGCTCAAAATGGCATTGGCTTGGCAGCACCGCAGGTGGGCCGCAGCATTCGCCTCATCGTCATTGACCTAACGGGCGAAGAAGAGGAAAGAAAGCCGCAAATCCTTTTCAATCCGGAAGTGACGGTGAAACAGGGCGAGGCGACGGCCGAAGAAGGATGCCTGTCGGTTCCAGGCGTATGGGCGGATGTCAATCGCCCCGAAGTCATATCGGTCAAAGCCCTGAATGAGGACGGTCAGACCGTTTTCATGGAAAATATTTCCGGGTTGGCAGCGCGTTGCATTCAGCATGAAATCGACCACCTCGACGGCGTGCTTTTCGTCGACAAGATCTCCGCTACCGATCGCACCCTCAATGACAGCAAGTTGAAAAAGCTATCGCGCGAAGCCAAAGCGGCTCAAGCGCAGTGAATGCCCAGGCATGACGCGAAGCACACGCCGGCCTCGCGTTCTTTTTTCCGTTTACCGTAATTCTATCCATTGGGTCTTGGGCCTAGGGTTTAGCCTTGGCCTCGGAGTCGCACCTACTTGGGGCGATTCGATAGAATCACCCGCCTCGCCAGCAAACTCCCAGCACTGGGCAGATTCGTCTTTATTACAGACTCAAAATCAGGACAAGCCCGCCTCCCCTGGACCGGAGCTTAAGCCCCTCGACGCCCCTTTGCCTAAAGAAAAGGAATGGGCACCGGCACCTCCCACCGCCCTAGAAACAGACACGAGCGGCTTGCGATTGCCCAATGCCTCCATGGGTCCGGCAAATGACACCTTACCCTTGATCGCCCCATTTCCTGAAGTCCAAGACACCTTGCCCTTGCGTTTTCCCTATCGCGCCGAATTTCTGTCGCCTGCCTGGGATTCCGTTGTACGCGCCTTAACTGCCCAGACGGCTGCCGCAGCCGCGAGGGCACAAAGCAAGGCTGGTGCGCCACGTGGGTCCATACCGGTCGCAAAATTGCCCAATGCTTTATTGAGGCCCGTGCGCATTTTGCTGAAGCGAGAGAATGCAGCCTTTACCGTGAATTTGCAAGGCGATTTCGGCTTAGCCCGTTTGGATGGCCCTCAAGCCATACCTCAGGCGGTGGTAGTGAGAGGCAATACCAGCATTCGTTCACGCGGTCGTGATCTCGAAATCGTCGATGCAAGCGGTACTCGCCATTATCGCGACTGTCGGGGCCTGCGGCTGACGCCCGCACGCAGTGGAGTTTATTTCGACATCGGGGGCACACCCTATCGCGGTTCGCTGGACGTCGTGGGTGAGCCGGCCTCGAATGTTCTGAATGCCATCAATGTTTTACCCATGGAAGAGTATTTACGCGGAGTTTTGCCTTATGAATTGGGGCATGTGGAAAGCCAGGCCATCGACGCCTTGCGCGCCTTAGCGGTGGTGGCGCGCACCTATGCCCTCAAACGCATGTTGCGGCCCAATGCCTCGCGCTTTGACCTTTACGCCGACGTGCAGGATCAGGTTTATAAGGGCATGAAGGACGAGTATGCACTGAGCGATGACGCCATACGCGAAACACGAGGACAAGTTCTATTGCATTCGGATACTTTGGTGCAAACCTTTTATCACAGCACTTGCGGGGGCCGCACGGCCAATCGCGAAGAGGTTTGGGACGGAGGGCCTATTCCCTATTTGATTTCTCGCGACGATTTGGACCCGCAGGGCAAGCCATGGTGCTCGACCAGTCCCATGATGCAATGGAAACAAACTTGGTCTGCCTCCGACTTGGCGGCCATATTACGCCGTAATTTCACTTCCGGACGAGCCCAGGGTCCCAGCAATTTTCGATCTCTGGAAGGTTTTACCGTGATAGACAAAACCCGTTGTGGCCGTAACAAGACCTTGCGCATCGACACCGATGCGGGACCCGTCGTATTGCGCGGCGATCGCATTCGCTGGGCCTTAAAGCCCATTCGCAGCGATGGCCGTATTTTAGAAAGCGCCAAATTCGAAATCGCATTGCAAGACGATCGCGTCACGGCCATCGGCAGCGGTTTCGGCCATGGGGTCGGGCTTTGCCAATACGGAGCCATGAATCGCGCCAGGGCCGGTCAGGGCTACCGTGAGATTCTCATTGCCTATTTCGCTGGCACCAAGGTGGTGGAATACCGCTGAGAAATAGCCTATGCTCTCCGGAATAACCTGATTCACTTTCAGGGGAGAGTTTCATGCATTGGCAGCCTTGGAATTCGGCTTGTGCCCTAGGCCTTTCCTTTCTTTCCGTGATATCCGTGGCGGCAACCTTGCCTCCCCCACTTTGGCAAAATCTCAATCCCGGAGGGGGCCGAATTAGCGGCATTTTTCCCGCTTCGGAGCCCAATCATTTTTTCGCTTGGGTCGAAGGCCTTGGCCTTTTTCGCCACGATAGTGTTAACCAACCATGGACTTATCTCGGCACTATCCAAAACGATCTTGCGGCTTTGTCTTTCGCTGTCGACCAAGCCCAAGGCGGGCGATTCTATGTGGGTACACGCTCGGGCATGCAGATTTCAGCCAATGGCGGCTTGTCTTGGGAAAGGGTTCGCGCCCTCGAAGGTCCGCCTTCGAACGAATCGGTGGGATTCATTGCCTTGCATGGCGCCGATTCAAAACTGATTTTCGTGGCTCCGGGTTGGGGAGATAACGACTCCCTCACCTCTTCCCTCGGAACCCCCTTGAGCGGCAATCGCGTCCTCTACCGTTCGGCGAATCGGGGTGCGCAGTGGAAAAAAATCAATTTCGCTACGAGCAATGGCTATAGGCAAGTTTTCAGCTTGATTGCGCCTGCCTATGATATCAAAACCGTTTTTATTGCCGCCGACGCCGGACTTTTCCGTTCTCATGACACCGGACTCACATTTGAAACTTTTGCGGCTCCCCTCACCGCGATGGGGGGTCATTGTCGTGGCGCCGCGCTCTCCCATGACGGTAAAACCATTTATGCCTTTTTCGGGGTGCGTTTCGATGAAATCGCTGACGAGGAAAAATCTTTTCGTTTCACAAAAGCGACCCATTTATTTGCCTCTCCCACCGAGGGACTACCCAAGTGGCAAGATCTCACGCCCACTTGGGGTGATTCTGCAAATGCGGAAATGTCCCTGCCTTTTGGGCAGCCCGCCTTCGATCCCAATTCCAGTGCGAATCAGCATCGCTTGGTTTTCGCCTCGCTCACAGGCGATTCGCCGCTTTACGAAGTCAATGTGACGGTAAGCGCTACTGGCTATGAAGCTGCATTCACCAAGCTTTGGGAAAATCGCCCCAAGGTCACGCCCCGGTTACCTAACCGTGGCTGGAGCAATGCCCCGGGGCAATGCCGCCCTTATGCCTTCGCTCCGACGCCTTGGAAAAGGCGCAATCTTTTGACCGCCTCCGGGCCTACGATTTATCAGGGTCAGCCCAGTCAGCCCACGCTTTGGTCACCGCTCACCACGGTGCAGAAACGCACCTTCGCCGCCCCGGGCACTGCCTTGGGCGACACCGTGGCGACCTATGCCGGTCTCGGCCTCGAAGCGTTTCACACCCGGGATGTCGCTGCGGCAGGCGCCTATTTCGTGCAAGCCCAAGCGGAACAAGGCCTGCTCGAAAGCTGGGATTCAGGACAAAGCTGGTGCCAACGCGTGGTAGACACGGAGACCTTTGCGGGCAGCGTTTCCGGAAAACCCGCCGCTTGGGCCAGGCAAGGCGATGCAGCGCTTTTCATTCCTGGTGAGCCGGGCCTTATGCTGGCCGGCCTTTCCACCGAAGCGGCAGCGGCGGGAGGGTCGGACAATGGTTTTTTACTCGGCCTGCAAATGCTGCAAGGCAATCCACGCGACACTTGGAAACCTTTGGCGGGCGGAGATTGGGCAGAGTCGCAAGCTCAGGGTAACGGCCAAGGTACCCAGAACCGGGGAGGCCTGCCGAGAACTCGCATCTTTGACATCGCCTATAATGCTCGTCGACCGCATCAAGTGGCTATTGCCACGGCCCAGGGGCCTTTTCTCATCGATGATGTCGCCGCATTATTTGGCGAGGGCGGTGAATCAGCCTTTCGCTCCATCGGTTCTGGCGGCCCGGAAAATAAAAGCCTCAAAAGAGTTTTCTTTGACCCGAATGACAGTGCTCGCCTGTGGGCCTTGGCCGCCAATGGCACATGGCGCGGCGTGCCCGGCCTAGACGGGGCCTATACCTGGACTCGCCTCCACGATGCCGCAGCCGGGGGATTAGATGCCGAGGACATGGCAGTGTGGTCCTTTCGGGGAGAGACTTTGGTGGCCGTATCCGGTCTCGAAAATCGCAAACCAGTCGTCTGGTTGCGCCAAGGAAATCGAGATTGGAAGAAAGTCTTCAGCGCCGAAGCGGCCCTACAATTACCCGATCGCGAAGGCCGCATTGGCCTGCTAAGCCCCGCCCGCCAATGGGTCGATACAGCCGTGGATTTGCATTTTGAATCCTTGGTCGGCCTAGACAGCAGTCTCCTGGTCGGTCTTGGCTCGCGCGGAAAGCAAAGGCGCGGACTCGGCCTTTATCGCGGCATTCTGACGCAGACGGACAGCATGCTATGGCGGGATTGGACAGGCTCGGGCCAGGATTATCGCCAGAGATTGCCTTTCCCCCATACCCAGCGCCTTCGCATTCACACTCGCGGGGAAAAACCTTATTTGCTGGCCGCGACCTGGGGCATGGGGCTATGGGGCCGTTCCCTGAATGACGGCGAATCTCCAGTGTCGATAGGTTTTGTTAAGGGGTCGGCAAAACCGATGGAAGGCCAGCCAGGTGGCTCTCGCTTCCGACGGCATCGGCTCGGATTGCCCTATAATCCCGTCTTTCCCGCGACTCCGCAAAGGCGCCTGGATGGCCGTCTCAACCCCCGCCCATGAATTTCACAATCTCGATGCGGTCGCCATCCTTTAATTCCAGTTCGCCATAGAGCGCCTTGGCTGGCACTTCGAGATTCAATTCGACCACCACGCCCTCGGGCTTGAGGCGATAAAGTTCTAGTAAGCCCGTCACCCGCATACCTGCGGGGACTTCACGCATTTCACCGTTCACCGTCAGTCGCATGCCCGTAAAAATAGCCCCTCTGGGGGACTTACATTTCCCTCACTATGGAAAGCCGTTATACTCCCGGAGATATTGAAGCCAAGTGGTATGCCGCTTGGGAAGCCGCCAAAGCCTTTGCACCAGCGTCCAAGCCGGGTGTAGAAAGCAAACCCTTTACCATTGTCATCCCTCCGCCGAATGTGACGGGCGCCTTGCATATGGGGCATGCGCTCAACAATACCTTGCAAGACGTGTTGATCCGTTTCAAGCGCTTGCAGGGTTTCAAAACCCTATGGCAGCCCGGCACCGATCATGCTGGTATTGCCACGCAAAGCGTGGTCGAGCGCGGCCTGCAAAAAGAGGGCAAGAGCAAGCACGATCTCGGCCGCGAGAAATTCATCGAGCGCGTCTGGGATTGGAAAAACGAATACGGCCAGCGCATTGTCGATCAACTCAAGCGCATGGGCTGCTCTTGCGATTGGGATCGCTTGCGTTTCACCATGGACGAAGGCCTTTCGCGCGCGGTGCGCGAAGTGTTCGTACGCCTCCATGAGCAAGGCCTGATCTATCGCGGCGCCCGCCTCGTGAATTGGTGCCCCAAGCTGCAAACCGCTCTGGCCGATGAAGAAGTCGAGAACAAAGAGACCAAGGGCCATTTTTGGTCCATACGCTATTTGCTCGAAGACGATGCGACCCAAGGCATCGTGGTTGCGACCACGCGCCCCGAAACCCTTTTCGGTGATGTCGCCATTGCCGTGCATGCCGAGGACGAGCGTTACAAGCATCTCATTGGCAAGCGCGTGCTTATTCCCATCATCCATCGCCCCATACCCATTATCGCCGACGAACATGCCGATCCTACCAAGGGAACCGGCGCGGTGAAAATCACGCCAGCGCATGACTTCAATGATTATGAAGTGGGCCAGCGCCATCAGCTCAAGCCCATCGTGGCTCTGGGCCTCGACGCCAAGCTCAATGATCAAGCTGGGCCTTATGCGGGGCTCGATCGCTTCGTGGCCCGCAAACGCCTCGTGGAAGAGCTGGAAGCCAATGGCCAATTGGTGTCGGTGGAAGATCGCGTCATTCCCATACCCACCTGCTATCGCTCCGGCGACGTGGTGGAACCCACCTTGCTGGCGCAATGGTATGTGCACATGAAACCTCTGGCCATACCCGCCTTGGAGGCCGTGGCCAAGGGCGATACACGTTTTGTTCCTGAGCGCTATGCCAAGACCTACAATGCTTGGCTCGAACCCTTTCGCGATTGGTGCATATCCCGGCAGCTCTGGTGGGGGCATCAAATCCCGGTGTGGTATGCGATCTCTGCCACGAATGGACAAGTTACCGATGCCACGCCCTATGTGGTAGCCCGTACCGAAGCCGAAGCTATCACCCAGGCCCATGCAAAATTCGGCGCCGAGGTGAAGCTGAAGCAAGAAGAAGACGTGCTTGACACCTGGTTTAGCAGTGCCTTGTGGCCATTTTCGACCTTGGGTTGGCCCGACAAGACACCGGATCTCGACACCTTTTACCCTAATGATGTGCTCGTCACGGCGCGCGACATCATTTATTTCTGGGTCGCGCGCATGGTGTTTTCGGGCCTCAATTTCTTAGGCAAGGCGCCCTTTCACACCGTTTATATCCATGGCACCATTCTCGACGAGAAGGGCCAGCGCATGAGCAAGAGCAAGGGCAATGGCATCGATCCCATTGAAATGATCGAGCAATTCGGGGCTGATGCCATGCGCTTTGCCTTGCTGACCTTGACCACCGAAGGCCAAGACATCAAGCTTGCGCCGACCAAGTTCGAGTCCGGCCGCAATTTTGCAAACAAGTTGTGGAATGCCGCCCGCTTCGTGCATCCGCATATTGCAGGTAACACTGCGGTGACCCTGAATCTCTCGGCCGCCGACCTGACCTTGCCCGATCGCTGGATTTTATCACGCCTTGCCGAAACCGTGGCGACGGTCACGGAAGCCCTGGAACCACCCAATCTGCGCTTCTCAGAAGCCGCTTTGGCTCTTTACCGCTTTACTTGGGATGATTTCTGTTCAACCTATTTGGAATTGCGCAAGAAGGCCATCACGGGCGAAGCAGGACGCGAAAAGGAAATCGCCGTCTCGGTATTCGTGGCTGTGCTGCGTGATTTGCTTGCCTTATTGCATCCCTTCATTCCGTTTATCACCGAAGAAATTTGGAGTCATTTGCAAGCTTCCGGAGGAGCGCCTTCGGGCATGCTGATCACGGGCAACTGGCCCAAGCCCAATGCCGCGCAAGCCGCGTTTACCGTCGCGGATCGCCAAGCCATGGAAGGCGTATTGGCCGTCGTCGAAGCCGTGCGGCAAATTCGCGGCAACTATGGCTTAGGACCCAATCAAGCTTTGAAGGTCTTGGTGCAAATCGATGCGGCACCCGTCTTGGCTGCCCTGCAACCGTATTTGTCCTTGGCAGGTGGCCTCGAAAAACTGGAAAGCGTCGAAGCCGGTTTAAGCTTGGCCAAGCCCCCCTTTTCAGCGTCCACATTGATATCTGGCGGAAAAATTTTCGTGCCCTTGCAAGGAATACTCGACCCCGAAGCCGAACGCCAGCGCCTCTCTAAGGAATTGGAAAAGGCTAAGGGCTTTGTCGCCATGCAAGAAAAGAAATTGCAGAATGAAAAATTCGTGCAAGGCGCGCCTGCTGATGTGGTTGAAGCCGAGCGCGAGAAATTGCGCAATCAACAAGAGCGAGTCGAAAAGTTGGCGGAAGCGCTGAATGATTTGGGGTAACCGGAATTCCCTGTTTTTGTCACAATGGTCAAGTGGGAGGTGCGGTGGTCACAAAAATATCGTCTAACAACACCTAAATCGGAAGGTGTTGTGAACGTCTCCCCATTGTCTTGGGTTTCGTTTCCAGGGACAAGAGTCACCAGGTCGGTATCCCGGAATTAGCATCCAGCATTATTCATGTCATTGTATTCGATGCCACCGGCTTCCTGCCACTTCCCGTCCATCTTCCTGATGACATGCGTGACTTCATAAATCCGGATCACGAATACATCCGCCAAGGGAGATTCGGTCAGGGAGAGGAAGAACTCCAGGTTTCTCGATTCGTGGGTGTTCACCTGGAACAGGACCGAACTCTTTTCGTCTGCCACCTCCACCGCGCACATGTGCACCCGCTCGTTCGGAGTCCGGAAAGTGATGAGGCACCTCATGGTCGATCCATCCGACCCGGCGGAATAGAACTCGATGCCACTGAAGATCCGGAGCATGGACATGTCGGGGAGTATGCCCTTCAGTATGGCAAGCTTGAGGGAATCGCTGATGGGCGCCGGCTTGACGGCGACATTGCGGAGCGGCAGCTTCGATCCAAGAACGAAGGCATTCCCTTGCAAGGACCCGATGGCCCTCTGAAATCCGGGCTTGGAGCAGGACGCGCGCCATACCGGCTCCTGGACATTATAGTCACCCATATCCACGTGAATATTCGCCATCATGGAATCGAATTCCAGAGGGGCCCGGATCAAGGCCCCGCCCTTCCCGAGGATTTGATAGGTGAAGCCTTTTTTGGGAGCCGAACCGAAAAGGATATCCGCCGCCATCTCCTGATGATCCAACGTGCTGAAATGTTCGCTCCCGCCGCATTGCCTAATATCCAGGGTCTCCTCGAAGGTTTGCGGGGTGGATTGCAGGGTGGAATCAGGCGCCGTGTCATTGGAGCGTTTGGAGGCATCGTAAAGGATGGGGTACTGGCCCGACACGGCTTCGAAAAACGCTGTGGTCAACCCTTCCGCCGAGTCCTCGGACAGGGGATTGGAAAATATCGTGGTATCCTCCCAAGGGATATAATAGACGGATGCGTCTCCGCCAGAGCCATGTTCCGGGAAGGGCGCGACTTTCCAGAGTTCCGAGGTGTCCACCCCCGTGGATCCGGTCTTGTCGGAATCGGGCGGAAGGAAGCCTGCTTGGCCGGTGGAATCTGCAACCTGGCCGACCTGCTTGGCATCGGGACTTTTATTGCAGCCCACGAGGGCGAAACCGGCTAACCCGGAAAACAGGACGCAAAGGCGAACATGGATCCGTTTCAAAATTGGACTCCTTCTCGAAAAAACTGAAGCACGCCTGAAGATGCATGTGCATAGGTAAATCTGCGTTGTAACAAAACGGATGAATGTTAAAATGGACCCATTGGAAAAATGTTTTGGATTTTTGAAAATCGCCTACGCGGCTTTTGGTGTCAAAGACATTCAAAAACGTATTACCGATCAGCTCGTAAAGATCAGTTCGGCAAAGGCATAGTCATGATTTCTCAGGCACTCTAGAATCCCCGATCTACCTTCAAGGTCCGCCCTCTTGAATCCATGACATCCTTATGTGAACTCAAAAACCTTGGCGAATATGTTTGAAGAATGGGCCCAAATTTACGTAAGACGGGAGTCACACGTTTATTTTCAATAGAAAGGATACGACTCACCCCACCCTCCCCCAAGGTCAAAGTATTGCCTGCCGCAGGCTTGACCTTGGCTTCCACATCGGTGGCCGCCAATTTCAGGCTAAGCGTATACGGTGGAGTGAATACGGTTCCTTGATTGATCGAAATATCCTTGGCGGTACCGATATTGCCTACCGACTTGAAGGCAGGGGCTGGCGATCCATCGAATGGCTTGATGGCGGTGCCGGTAGTCTTCATATTGTTGTTTTCAATAAGCATTTGAATTTCAACACCGGGCCCGCAGACATAATTGGTGGCCGACGAGGTGTAGAGATTATTCACGACATGCACCTTGCCTGCCCGGCCACGCGGCTGACGCTCCACCACGCGATCGGCCCACCAGCAATAGGCATAGGTGATATTGAGTTTGCCTTGATCGATGGCCAGATTGTCGTCCGCAGCGATCAAATTCGAGAAGCGATGTTCTTTGTCATAGGAGTATGAAAATTTCGACCATGTCACGGTAACAAAATCAGATCCATTGGTGATATCGCAATTCCCGTCTTGCCCATCAGACACATCCAAGTGATCGAGCCAAATGTGATGGGATTCGGTAGTGCCTATACCGTCGGCGCCGCCCTTGCATTCTTCATAGGTCGAGCAGTGCTCGCCTTGAACCGCAAGATTGCGAATAATGACATTGCTCACCTTGGAAATCTTGATTGTTCCTTTGATGACGACACCGGGTTCTTTTCCCAAAATGCTTTTGTCGGAAGCCAGTACTACTTGGCCAGTATAAGTTCCCTTATTCACTAAAATGATTTTCTTACCCGAAGACTTCGCCTCGGCTTGCAACTGGGCCATGGTGCTTACCGTGACCTCGGTGCCGCCACTGCCACCCGTGGTGCCGCCAGATTGCGAGGCCCAACCTTCCGGCTTATCCGTTTTCTCATAGCCCAATACAATGGCGGCAGCAATAAGCAAGCTGGTCCCAAATGTGACCCATTGGTTCATGGATTTTCCTGCCTTGCCTCAAGGGGTAGGCTTCGAAGATATCGCCTTTTTAGCCTTGCCGCATGCCATAGCGCGGAGGGCTGGGCCCCTGCATCACTGAGGCAGCCTATGCCCCACCACCAAGCCATAGCTAAAAGTCCCCAATAGGGTGGCGATGAGAACCAACAGGGCTAGGCGAACCCCACTGCCTGCTCCCACCCGTCCGGTGAAGAGACCAACCAGCCCACCTTGGCCGCCCTGGCGCAGCAAGCGTTCGTCAAGCCATTTCAATTGGGGGAATAAACTTTTCAAGCGCGCGGCGATAGGGGCCGCGCCCAAGGAAATCATTGGCATGACTCCACTTTATTTTCCGACGGAGGGCATGGGCTGAATGCAAATTCAAGAAGGCTTTTCCAATTGGGTGGGAAGGCGAAAGGGCGCACTGCCCTTGCCCGCCCAGTATTTCTGCAATTCGTCCATGATCCGAAGATTAATGTCGGCGATGAGGTAATTCCATCCCGCGCGAGCCGGTACAAACAATTCGGCCATACCCAGCAGTTTGCGCAAAACTCGAATCAATCCTTGCCACCAGGACGCCGGCGCCAATCCTAGGCAGGTAACGGCGATAGGATCCCCCATGAGAAAACGCATGAGGGCGGAGTTGAAACCATCTAAGGCCTTGCCCGGAATCATTTCATCGAGGAAGGCCAGGTGATCGTGGGCCAGTGAAACGCCCTCCTTGGTTCGCGCGAAATTGCGTTCTCCCATCTGCCGCCAGAGTGCGCGGGCCGCAGGCAATTTCAGCGGGCGTAGGGATTCGGATATGCCCAGAATATGTCCGACGGCATGCCAGGCATGCTGATAATCCTCGGCTTCACCTTCGGTCAGCGTTATTCCCATGCGCTGCACATTGTCGCTGGCCAACACGGAAAAGGCCATCAAGGTGCCGGCCAATTCTTCTTGATTGATGGGCGCACCCCATTCCGGCAATGCCGCCCAGCGCCCCGAGGTACGCGCGAAATAGCGGATGGTAGCATGCATGAGACGGACTTTTTGGGCCGACCGTACGCCTTGCCCCGCGGGAGAAAGTCCGCCGGGCTTCATGACGTCGAGTATGAAGCGTAGGGTTTCAGAGGCACGCCGGCGATAATGATTTTTGAGTTGTCCCGTCATAGCGAGAATTTGCACCCCTCCCCGGGCCCCAGCATAGAGTGCGGGTAGACTGGCATACATGAGGGCGACGCCGAAAATGGGGCCGTGACGTGTGAATAGCTGTTGACCGCGGTCGATGCGCTCCCAGTTGAGATCCGTAGGCATTTGCCCGCTTGAATCCAAAAAGCGCAACAGTATAGGTGGAAGGCCTTCCGGAGGGCTTTCCGAATTGGATGACAGATGCTCCAAAGCCAGATTCACCGCGGCGACTTGGCCGTCGCGAAATAGGGCTTGCACGGTTTCGTCTGCCAAAGGATCGGCCACCGTCCTCATGGAATCCAATAAGCCATCGTCCCAAGCGTCCATTTTTAAAGGTCTCCATTGCTAGGATATGGCCGATTTTAACACGTCATTTGCAGGATTTCAGAAAATTTTGACAGTAATATCGGCGTTTCCGTTTTCCGAGTTGCCGCCCAGGAACTAGAATAGCCAGGGAAACGTCATGCTTCTGGAAGACTTTCTTCTCCGCCTAGGCAGCCCTCCGCAAGGCGTGGCCTATGCCCTCGCCGATGGACAATCCATGAAATTGTTGGGTGCGGATGGTCTCACCGTAAAGGCCCATCTGGCACGAAAACCCAAACCATTTCTGCAATTGGAAATTTGCCTAGTGCCTTTGAATTCGGATTTGGACGATTGGCCCAAAGGCCCAGTTTTACTACAAGGAGAGGTGGTGGAATGGCAAAGCATCAAGCCAGGCTGGCAGGTGCGAATTCGCATTCTGAATCCCACCGATACCCTTCAAAATCGCCGGGCCGCGCGTATTCGGGTGTATCGCATTCAATTGGTTGGCCGATACGAGCCTCTATCGACCGGGCCATTTCCAGTTACGGTGCATGATATCGGACCTGAAGGGCTGGGTATCGAAACCCACAAATCCTTGCAACCTGATACCATGGTTACGCTTTCAGGATTCGACGAATTTTTGGAAGGCGCCAAAACCCCATGGCGATTTCAAGTCCGTTCGACTTTCGGCAAGGGCGGAGCGGGGCTTTTGCTTTTTCCGGATCAGGAAGAGGCGGCCAATCAATTGAAAAGTTTTTACACCCAGTTGGAAGTCGCAGGACGCTTTTGGCGCTCTCTCATCAGCCATGCGCGGCATCTTTCGGGTCAGGACGCGGGCGAAGAGGTTCGCACGTCCATCGACTTCGCGGCTAAACAATTGCAGCAGCGCAAAGGCGTGCAGCTCGCCTTTCTCGACAATCACGAATTCGGGCAATTGCACAGCAATCTTAAGGCCGAAAGCGAATTGGCCCAGGTTAAAATCGAATTGGAAATCTTGCTGGCGAAAAAAGCCGATTTAGCACGTGATCAGCGCAAACGCAAAAGGCAATTGCAGCGTTTCTTGGATTCACTTTCGCATTGAAGGTGAGCCGATGCGCTCACCGCAAAAAGAATATGCCGCGACCCAGTCTGGTATTGGGAAATAAATGCAAGGTGTCCCCCACTTGAAAAACGGTCGCAGGATAAAAACGACCTCTTAAGTCGATGAATCCTTTGGGCTGCGCGGCTCCAGGTAGGCGTGGTAAAAGCCAGGGCAAACCCGCCTGACGGTAAATCAATTTTTTGGGGCCATAGGCCAAACCAATGGATTGGCCTGCCAACAATTTCCAGGCCAGATCAGCCCTGGCCACGCCATAACCGATAGAATCGTCGGGATGATTGGCTTGGGAGGCGGATTGCAAAAGAGCCGAACGAATGTCCATGGCCGATGCCAGCGGAAAGCCCTGGCGCAAAAGCGCAGCCGCGCCCGCAAGTGCCGGAGCCGAAAAACTGGTGCCACTCACATCCCAGTACCCTAGTTCGAGCAGAGGGTCGGCGGCAGAAACACGACATTTATTAGGGCCTAAACCGGATAGGTCGGGCTTGATGCGACCATCGGCCGTTGGCCCCATGCAGGAATAAGAGCAACGCCGTCCCTCGGTGTCGGCAATCCCCACGGCAAGGATACTGTCGGCATCGCCCGGAGCTTGCACACCGGATTCTTCCGCATTGGAGTAATTCCCCACCGAGACCGTCACCAGCACATTACGCCGCGCCGCCATCAGCACGGCAATCGAACTCGGGCGCGTGCGGCCATCCATGGCGGAAAAAGGATAATCGGGCTGACCATCGAATTGATAGCGATAGCCCAAACTAATGCTCACCACTTGAGCCCCTGAATTGACGGCGCGCTCCATGGCAAGCGCGAGATAGTCCTCTTCGACATAGGTTTCCGTGGCATCGTCTTCGGTGCGATAAAGCAGAAACTCCGCTTGAGGGGCCGCCCCCTGCAAGAGACCGGGAGAGTCTCCGCCGATAATCGAAAGCACAGTTGCCCCGTGACTGTCGCCAAAACCATTATTGACCGACACGGGGTGGTCGGCCACGTAGTCATATTGATCGACAATGCGGCCTTCCGCCCGCATGGCTGCGAAGGCGGTATTGCCGAGAAAAAAATCAGCATCTAGCACGGCAATGCGCAAGCCTCTCCCTGGGGCTAGGCCACGTGCGGCCAGGCTATCACGAACCACCCCGAGACCAATGCCCGCCAAGGTGGACTGCAAAACCCCAAAAGGTTGGCTGGCTTGGCCCCCGGCCACCTTGGGTAAGCTTGCTTTTCCTAGCAATGCGGAGGGGCGCGGCAGGCGGCGGGCTTTTTGCATGACCTCCACCGCAAGCACACCGGGCAAGGCTTGCAGGGTGGCCAATTTTGAAGCTTCCACAAAGCCCGAAACCCGGTTTTGCCACCGCAAAGCCACCACTTGCCGAAAACCAATTTCTCGAAGCCCGCTCAAATACGGGGCATGCAGGGGGGCATTTTCCCAAGCCTGGCTGGCCATTGGGGCATGCGGTGCCGCGGGGCCTTTGTCACGAAGCAAAACCCAAACCTTGATAGGGGCAGCCTGCAGCCAGACCATTCCCAATAGCACCAAAGCCGCGAGGACGGAGGCGCGTTGAAGACAGGTCTGCGGGGTGCGGCAAACGAGAGTCGGCATTAACAGAGAATAGCCATGATCCGGCTAATTATATTAAGGGTTTCACCTTTTCTCCCTGGAAATCCATGCTCAGCCTCGACGAAGTCAAGCCGCTGCTGGAGCGCGGGAACGCGATTCCTGTCTATCGCGAATTTCTGCCCGACCTGGACACGCCGATTACGGCCTTGCTCAAGCTGCGGCGGCAGGGGCATCGCGCCTTCCTGCTGGAGTCGGTGGAAATCGGAGAGAAACTGGCGCGTTACTCCTTTTTGGGGCGCGACCCGATTTATGTGTTTCGTTCGCGCGATCAGAAAATCGAGATTACGGGCGGCGAAAACCGCAGCTTTACCGGCCAACCTCTGGAAGAGTTACGGCTGTTTTTGGCTCGCTTTCAAGGCGTGGACATTCCTGATCTGCCTCCCTTTGCGGGCGGGGCCGTGGGCTATATGTGCTATGACGCGGTGCGACTCATCGAAAAAATCCCCGCCACGGGTCGTGATGACTATCAATTACCCGATCTCGATTTCGGCTTTTACGATGCCTTCGTGGTTTTCGATCATGTCATGCAGCGCCTGCTTTTGGTGAGTCTGGTTTTGCCCGAAGTATTCGGCGGTGTCGAATCGGCCTATGCCCATGCCGTCGCCAAAATCGCCAAGCTCGAAGCCGAATTGATGACGCCTCTTACCGCGCAAGAATTGCAAGCCACGCCTCCGCGCGGAGCGCAAGGCCTGAGCGATGTCATGGCGAGCGCAGGCAAGCGAGGCCCGGAATGGGTTTCGAATATGACTCAAGCGGAATTCCTCAAGGGCGTGGCCCAATGCAAGGAATACATCACGGCTGGCGACGCATTTCAAATCGTTCTCTCACAGCGCTATACTTGCCGCCCCGGCATTGACGCATTTTCGATTTATCGGTCCTTGCGCACCGTGAATCCCGCGCCCTATATGTATTACCTCGACTACGGGTCTTTCGAAGTCGTCGGAGCTTCGCCGGAGACCCTGGTCAAGGTCGTGCAAGGCCACTGCGAAACCGTGCCTATTGCGGGTACGCGGCGAAGGGGCGCAACGGAAGCCGAAGACCTTGCCCTGGAAAAAGAATTGCTGGCCGACCCCAAGGAAATCGCCGAGCATGTCATGCTGGTCGATCTTGGCCGCAATGACATTGGCCGCGTCAGCCAATACGGATCGGTGAAGGTGAAGACCTTCATGAAGGTCGTGAAGCATAGCCATGTGATGCATATCACCTCCGAGGTCGAAGGCAAATTGCGACCGGAATTGCATGCCCTGGACGCCCTCATGTCTTGTTTGCCCGCTGGAACGCTTTCGGGCGCACCGAAAATCCGCGCTATGGAAATCATCGACGCTTTGGAACCCACCCGTCGTGGACTCTATGGCGGTGCGGTTTGCTATCTCGATTTTCGCGGCAATCTCGACTCGTGCATTGCCATTCGCACCATGGTGATGAAGGACGGCGTGGCTTATGTGCAAACCGGCGCGGGCATAGTCGCCGACAGCGTGCCCCAATTGGAATACGAAGAATGTTCACACAAGGCCCGGGCCTTGGTGGCCGCCGTCGACAAAGCCCGCGATCGCCTCACTCCTCCGGACTGATTGCCCATGATTTTGCTGCTAGACAATTACGACTCTTTCACCTTCAACCTGGTGCAATACCTGGGTGAGATGAATCCCGACTTGCGCGTGGTGCGCAATGATGCTCTCACCGTCGAAGAGGTCATCGCGCTCAAGCCCAGCCATATTGTGATTTCGCCCGGTCCTTGCACACCCGTCGACGCCGGTATTTCCATTGCTTTGATACAGGCCTGTCCGAAGGATATTCCTTTGCTGGGCGTTTGCCTCGGGCATCAAAGCCTAGGTGCCGCTTTCGGAGGCCAGGTGATTCGCGCACCGCAGCCCATCCATGGCAAAACCGCCGTCATCTCCTGCAATCAGCGCGATCTCTTCGCGAATTTGCCCAAGACCTTCACCGCGACGCGCTATCACAGCCTGATCGTCGAACGCTCTTCCCTGCCGAGCGAGCTCGAAATAACGGCGGAAACGGATGGCCTCATCATGGGCCTGCGCCATCGCGAGAGGCCTATTTTCGGTCTGCAATTCCATCCTGAATCCATACTCACTGAGCATGGCAAAACCATGCTGGCGAATTTTCTGTCTCTGAGGTAACCTGCGCATGACTGCCGCTACGCCGCAACAAATCCTGGGCCGCCTCATCGAAGGCCAAAACCTGGCTTCTGCCGAAATGGAAGCGGCCATGAATGGCATCATGGAAGGCCAATGGACGCCCGTGCAAATCGCCGGCTTTCTGGTGGCATTGCGCATCAAGGGTGAGGCCCCAAGCGAAATCGCTGCGGCCGCCAAGGTTATGCGCCACAAGGCCGTGCATGTGCCCACGCGGCGTGGTCCCCTGGTCGACACTTGCGGCACCGGCGGCGATCATAGCGGAACCTTCAATGTCTCCACCGGAGCCGCCATCGTCGGTGCGGCGGCCGGTCTCGCCATTGCCAAGCATGGCAACCGTGCCATCAGTTCGCGCTGCGGCAGCGCCAATGTTTTGCAGGAATTGGGCGTGAGTTTGGAATTGGGTCCCGATCAAGTCGGCCAATGCATAGACGAAGTCGGCATTGGATTTCTCTTTGCCCCGAAGCTACACCCGGCCATGAAACATGTGGCCGCCCCGCGCCAAGAGCTGGGCCAACGCACCTTATTCAATATCACCGGACCCTTGCTCAATCCGGCGGGAGCCAAGCGGCAAGTCTTGGGCGTTTATCGCCTCGACTTGGTTCGAACTCTGGCCGAAGTGCTACTGAGTCTCGGCTCCGAGCATGTCATGGTAGTTTCGGGCACCGACGGCCTCGATGAAATCTCGCTTTGCGCGCCCACGCGCGTGGCCGAAGTGCGCGACGGAAAAATCAGCGAATACGTTTTGAATCCCGAAGACCTCGGCCTTTCCCTGTGCTCCTCTGAAGATTTGCAGGGTGGTGATCTCGCCGAGAATGCCGCGATTTTGCGTGCCGTCCTCGCGGTTGATTCCGGGGATGCGAAAACCAAGGTCAGCCCAAAGCGCGATATTGTGGCTCTCAATGCCGCCGCCGCGATTTATGTGGGCGGCTTAGCACCCTCGCTTAAGGAAGGCTTGCTTATCGCCAAAAAAACCTTGGCCTCAGGCGCAGCAGCAAAAACCCTGGAGGCTTGGGCCGCCTTGTCCCAGCGCTTGGCTTCGGCCCCTGCGGCGGCTTGAGGAAACCCGTGGCGAATATTCTTGACACCATACTCACCGCGCGGCACAAGCGCCTTCTTGACCGCAAAAGCGAAATCCCTGAGGCGGCCATGGAAGGCCTCTCCCGGGCATTGCCTGCACCGAAGGCTGACCTGCTGGCGATACTTTCCAAGCCCAAAACCAAGGGCTTACATGTCATTGCCGAGGTGAAAAAAGCCTCGCCTTCGCGCGGCATCATCCGCGCTGACTTTGAGCCCCTGGGCATAGCCCAAGCCTATGCCGCCGGTGGCGCCAGCGCGCTTTCCGTGCTGACCGAAGTCGATCACTTTCAGGGCTGCGACGCTTATTTGGCGGCCCTAAGCCGGGAATCCGCCTTGCCCTGCCTGCGTAAGGATTTTCTCACCGAGGCCTATCAAGTACATGAGGCCAAGGTGCTCGGCGCTAGCGCTTTCTTGCTCATTGTCGCCTGCCTTTCCCCCAAGGACCTGCGCGAGCTCATTGCCCTGGGACGCGACATCGGCCTCACCCCGCTCACCGAGGTGCATACCCAGGAAGAACTCGTCATTGCCTTGGATGCGGGCGCCCCCCTCATCGGCATCAACAATCGCGACCTGAAAACCTTCGTGACGCGCTTGGAAACCACCCTGGAGCTTTTGCCGCGAATTCCCCAGGGCATACCTGTGATTTCCGAATCCGGCATTTTCACGCCTGAGCATATGCAGACTTTGGTTCAGGCCGGAGCGCATGCCGCCCTTATCGGCGAAAGCCTCATGCGTGAACCTACCTTGGCCGAGGTTACGGCAAAGTTACGCGGCCTCGCCGAGGCAGCCTGATGCCTACGCCTCGCAGCCAGACCCAATCCGCAGAGGATCGCATCGGCGTACTCTTCATTTGCGCTGGCAATATCTGCCGCTCGCCCTTGGCCGAGGGCATTTTCTTGCATCAGGCCCGCGAGAAAAAAGCCCTGGAGCGATTTACGGTAGACAGCGCCGGCACCGGCGACTGGCATGTCGGCGCTCCCCCCGATCGCCGATCCATCGCTGTAGCTCGCAATCATGGTATGGTTTTGCCCAGCTTCGCACGCCAGATCAAGCCAACCGATTTTCGAGACTTTCTCTGGATTCTCTGCATGGACGAGGAAAATCTGGAGAATTTGCGCCGAATTTGTCCAGCTGGCCAGCATGGGCGCATTCGACTGATTCGTTCTTTTGATTCCACTGCCGAGACTGCCGCCGAAGTGCCCGACCCCTATTACGGCGAGATCAGCCATTTCGAAAATGTTTATGCCATGCTGGATCGTGCCTGCGCCGGCTTGCTTGAGGTTTTGCTGCGTCCTGAAACTTGATTTGACTCTGTGACTTGACCCGGTTTCTAAGTTTAAAACCATGAATTCCAAGGGTTTCACGACAACCGTCCTGCATAGCGAGCGCCTGGGTAAACCCGAGCATGGCTCCTTGCGCACACCTATACACACCTCCATCGCCTTCAGCTATGAAAAAGCCGAAGACCTAGCCGCGGTTTTTCAGAATCGCAAAAAGGGTTTCGCCTATTCGCGCCAGGGCAGCCCGACCGTCCAAGCTCTAGAGCAAAAAATCACCGCCATGGAAAATGGCGTGGGCACGGTATGCTTTTCCACCGGCATGGCCGCCGTGGGAGGTATTTTCCTTTCGTTATTAAAACGTGACGATCATGTCATTGCCAGCCGCTATCTCTTCGGCAATACCGCGAGCCTGCTCAATACCCTCGATCAACTCGGCATTAAGGTGAGCTTTGTCGACGCCACCGATGTGAGGCAAATCGAAAATGCCGTGACCGACAAAACGCGTTTGGTTGTGGTCGAGACCATAGCCAATCCTGTCACCCAGGTCGCCGACTTGCAGCGCATCGGCGAACTCTGCGCACGCCGCAAGCTCCTCTATGTCGTCGACAATACCATGACTTCGCCCTATCTCTTTCGGCCCGCGACGGTGAAGGCGACCTTTTCGGTGGAGTCGCTTTCGAAATATTTTGGCGGTCATGGCGCGGCCTTGGGCGGTAGCGTCACCGATTGCGGTCATTTCGACTGGTCGAATTACCCCAACATTTACGAGGGTTATAAAGATGTGGCCGAAGCCGCCCATTGGGGCCTTTTGCAATTGCGCAAAAAGGGTTTGCGTGATTTCGGCGGCACCCTAGCACCCGAAGCCGCCCACACGCTTTCCCTGGGTTCGGAAACCATGGCCTTGCGCCTCGACAAGGCCTGCGCCAATGCCTTGACTCTGGCCCAGCTTCTTAGCGAGCAAAAACAAGTCGCCCAGGTGAATTATCCCGGCTTGCCCTCGCATCCGCAGCATGCCCTGGCGCAACAATTGTTTCGCCGACCTGGCGCCCTCATGTCTTTTGCCTTGCAAGATGGCATCGATCCCATGGCCTTTCTCAATGCCATGCAGGTGGTGATTTGTACGCCCAATCTCGGCGATACCCGAACTCTCGGCATCCCCGTGGCGCATACCATTTTCTTTGAAGTCGGCCCCAAGAAGCGCGCCGACATGGGTATAGCCGACGGACTCATTCGCCTTTCGGTGGGCATTGAAGACACCGACGATCTCGTCGCCGATTTTCAGCAAGCCTTCGCCAGCCTCGGCTGAAACCAGTAGCCTCAAGGACATTCATGCATTTTCAGGATCTCATTCTCACGTTGCAGCGCTATTGGAATCGACATGGCTGCCTCATGGCTCAGCCTTATGACCAGGAAAAAGGCGCGGCGACTTTCAATCCATCGACTTTTTTGCGCTCGCTCGGGCCTGAGCCCTTCAATGCGGCCTTTATAGAGCCCTGCCGTCGCCCCAAGGACGGTCGCTATGGCGACAATCCCAATCGCATGCAGCACTATTACCAATACCAAGTGGTGCTCAAGCCGTCTCCCGCCAATATTCTCGATCTCTATCTCGGGTCGCTACGCGAAATCGGCATCGATCCCCTGCAACATGACATTCGCTTCGTTCACGACGATTGGGAATCGCCCACCCTCGGCGCCTGGGGCTTGGGCTGGGAAGTCTGGCTCGACGGCATGGAAATCACTCAATTCACCTATTTCCAGCAAGTGGGTGGCATCGATCTCGCTCCGGTCATGGGCGAAATCACCTATGGGCTCGAACGCCTCTGCATGTATTTGCAGAAAGTCGACAATGTCTTTCGCCTGAGCTATAACGATTTTGCCAGCTATGGCGACATTTATCACAATAATGAAGTTCAGTTCTCGAAGCACAATTTCGAGCATGCCGACGTGGCCTTGCATTTCGGCCTTTTCGACAGCTATGAAAAGGAATGCCAACGCCTCTGCGCCGCCGGTATCCCCCTGCCCGCCTTCGACTATTGCATGAAGGCTAGCCATAGCTTCAACCTGCTCGACGCCCGTGGAGCCATTTCGGTCAATGAGCGCCAGGGCTATATCCTGCGCGTGCGCCAATTGGCCAAGGCCGTGGCCGAAGCCCATCTCGAAGTGCGCAAAGGCCTGGGCTTCCCCATGCTGCGCGAATGGCGCGTGGGCAAGGCGAACTTGAACGAAGGCGAAGCCCGCGGAGGAATGCTGGCCGAACGGCTCGCGGCCAAGGCTGCCGGCCAAGGCGCACTACCTGAACGTGCCCCCCTACTCGTCGAGCTCGGCGTCGAGGAAATGCCCGCGCGCGTTTTCGGACCCTTGCTGCGCGACTTGCCCACCCTGCTTGACAAAGCCCTGGCCGAAACCCGGCTCGAACCCGAGGACATGCAAGTCTATGTGACGCCGCGCCGCATCGCCATTTCGATTAAATCGATACGCACAAAACAAAGCGATCAGAAGCTAGAGCTCAAAGGCCCGCCTGCTCACCTCGCCAAGGATGCCACCGGGCAATGGACCAAGGCCGCCCTGGCCTTCGCCGCCAAAAACAACTTGGCACCCGATGCCTTGCAAATTCGCGAAATCGCGGGTGGCCAATACCTTTATGCCGAAGCCCAGCAAACCGGGCGCGATGCCGCCGCTCTGCTTTCCGAGCTTTTCCCCAAGGTTTTCGGCCAAATCCATTGGTATAAAACCATGCGCTGGAGTGACGGGAATCACACGCCCTTCGTTCGCCCTGTGCAATGGCTCGTGGCCTTGCTCGGCGATCGCATTATTCCCATGACCTTCGCAGGCGTCGAGAGCAGCGAATTGACGCGCGGCCACCGCTTCCTGCACAATCGCGCTTTGCCCGTGACTTCCGATCGAGCCGCCTACCTCAGCACCTTGCGCGAAGCCGCGGTCATCGTCGATCATCGCGAACGCAAGCAAATCATACGCGAAGCGCTGATGGAAACCGCCGCCAAGCAAAGCCTTGTCTGGCGCAAAGACGAAGACTTGCTCGACGAAGTCATTCACCTGGTGGAATATCCCGTGCCCGTACTTTGCAGCTTTGACGCCCAATTGCTGGAAATCCCCGCTGAAGTACTCGTGTCGGAAATGCGCGAGCATCAGAAATACTTCGCCTTGAATACGCCCGACGGTCGCCTCACCCATCGTTTCGTCGTGATGTCGAATATGAAGGCCCAGGACGACACCTTGATCCGCGAGGGCAATGCCCGCGTGGTACGGGCCCGCTTCGCCGATGCGGAATTCTTCTTGCAAGAAGATCGCAAGCGCAAGCTGGCCGATCGCAAATCCGACCTCGCTGGCGTCGCCTTCATGAAGGAGCTGGGCGAAGCCGGTTCCATTCTCGCCAAGGTCGAACGCGTCAAGCAATTGGCGGGTACCCTCGCCGCCAAGGCCGGTTTGCCTGAGGCGAATCAAAATACGGCCATGCGTATCGCCGAATTGGCCAAATGCGATCTCGTCACGCAAATGGTGGGAGAATTCCCCGAATTGCAAGGCATTATCGGCCGCTACTATGCCCTGGGCGAGGGCTTGCCCGAAGCCGTGGCCGATGGTATACGTGATCAATATTTACCACGCAATGCCGAGGACGCCTTCCCCGCCTCGATAGAAGCCGCCATTGCCGGCCTAGCCGATCGCTTGGATACCCTGGTCGGCATGTTCGGCAAGGGCAAGCAGCCCACCGGTTCGGCCGATCCCTATGCCTTGCGCCGCGCTTGCTGGACTACCGTGGCCTTGCTAATCACCTTTGACATGCCCATCGATTTGCGGCAGGCTTTCGAACTCGCAGCGAATGCCTATCCTGCTTCGGCCTTGAATGAAAAAGAAAAGCAAGGTTTAGTCGATCGCTTACTCGATTTCACCCAGGGACGCGTGAAGTCCTTATTCCAGGAAAGTGCCCGAGGCAAGGTCACCGGTGGCGTTCGCGCCGACACCTTTGATGCCGCCATCAAGGCCAAAGCCCCCTGGACACAATTAAATGATTTGAATCGACGCGTCGCGGCTCTGGAGCGATTCCGTCAAGAACCCGCCTTCTTGCCGGTTGCCGAAACGTTCAAGCGCGTCAGCAATATTTTGAAAGACGTGTCAGCAGGTATAAATGCTTCGGCTATCCAGCCGCAATTGCTGACCCATGCCACCGAGCAGGCCTTATTGTCGGCCTTGGATAAAGCCCAGGAGTCCATTGCTGCGAGCCTCGCCAAGCAAGATCATGCCGGCGTGCTGGGTACCGTGGCGGCCCTGCGCAATCAAGTGGCGGCCTTCTTCGAAGCCGTGCTCATCAATGATCCCGACCCAGCCGTGCGCCAAAGCCGACAAGCCCTGGTGATGCGCGTGCGCGACCTGGCCCTCGACTTGGCGGATTTCTCGGCCTTGCAAGCATAGAGTTCGTCTCCTTTTTGGGGGGGCGGGGCCGCTACGAGCCTACGCCCCCGCCCCTCGCTTCGGCCCGCAATACTCGGCAAGCTCGGTCGGCCTTCGCTACCCCACCTGTTTCGGCAGATGGAATTTCTCCGAATTCAAATCGAAATTTAGCGCCTGACATTTTGCCGAAACCGACTCATGGATTCGGTCTTTCATGTCTTCCCGCCAACCTGTAATATGGTTGGACACCTATTGCTGGAGTTAAAAATGTCGCTATTTGATTGGAAACCGCTTTTTTCCGTCAATATTTCCCACTTCGATTCCCAGCATCAGCAAATCGTGGGCTATATGAATGGTTTTTATGCCGCTCATCAAAATTCGAATTTCCCCGAGGCACAAAAACATTTGAAGGACTTGCTGAGCTTTACTCAAAAGCACTTCTCCGACGAAGAAGAAATGATGCAGAAAAACGCCTATCCGGATTTAGTGGCTCATCAAGAAAGCCATAAAAATCTTTTGCATTTGGTAACCCGCCTTGGCCAGGATTTCCTGACTGCCCCAACCGCGGAAAATGGCGAAAAACTGGGGAATTTCTTAAAAAACTGGCTGGCGGGACATATTCTAGGCGTTGACAAGAAATACGGCCCTTACCTTACTAGCAAGGGCATTCACTAAATCCCATTATTCCTTCATCATTTCCTGGGCACGCGCCGCTTCATTGCTGGCGGGGCATTCCTTAATTAAGGCAACCCAGGCCTCATCCCTTTTGTCTTGGGCTCTCGCCTCATTTTGTATCAGGCCGATTTTAAAGCGCGATGAGCAAGCCTTGGTGCCGCGAGGAAACTCTTTCAAGCTACGCTCATAAATTTCCAGGGCTTTGTCGGGCTTGCCGCCTTTGTAAAGGCATTCACCCATCCAATAAATGGCCAATTCCTTGTAGCTGCCACCGGCGTCTTTTTCATAAACCGTTTTGAAACCGGTATAGCTGAGATCGTATTTGCCTCGCACATAGTCCTCGCGGGCCTGATTGAATACATGCTCCAAATCCAAACCATCCATAACGCGAAGGGGTGCGACAGGTTTAGCTCCAGCGGCGCCATTCGCACCACCAGCCACGGCAGTAGCGGTATCATTGCCCACAATAATTTTGCGCTGTTCCAAATGCTCCAGCTTGGTCGACAATTGCCCGAGGCGATATTGGGTCTCATCGATTTCGCTTTGCAGCTTGCTGATTTGATCTTTCAATTCGCCAAGCATAAGGGATAGGTCGGCCTTCATCTTGCTTGAGGTTCCGCCTTGCTTGAGATTCAGATCATCCACCGACTTTTGTAATTCGGTAATGCGTTGCTCGACGACTTTGACGGAATCACCTACGGCCCTAATTTCCTGGGTTCGTAAAACCGTAAAGCTGGAACACCCAACCGCGCCGAGCAGGAAAGCCGCCACGCCGAGGGCTTGAAGGCCGCGGCCTAAAAAACGGGAATCGATTCGCTTCATCGCCATTTCCTCACCCACTAAAAAGGTCTTTGAAAAATAAGAAGGGCTGCCTTGTGGGCAGCCCTTGTAAAAACAAATGGACTCGAAATACCTCAGAACGAGGTGGTGAATTCGTCGCGGCGATTCTTGGAGAAGGCCGATTCATCGTGGCCTTCAGCGGCAGGCTTCTCTTCGCCATAGCTGATGAGGCTAAGACGCCCGACCTTCACGCCATAATTCACCAAATAATCTTGCACGGCCTTGGCGCGATGCTCGCCGAGGGCCAAGTTGTATTCATTGGTTCCGCGTTCGTCGGCATGACCTTCGATGCGAGCCGTGATTTCAGGAACTTCCTTCATCAGATCGCCAATGGCTTGAGCGATGCGCTTGCCATCTTCAGTCAAGGCGCTCTTGTCATAGTCGAAATAAATCGGCTTAAAGGTCTCGGCAATGCGAGCCTGAATGCGCTGACGGCGCAAGGCCTCTTCATCCACACGGGGCGCTTCCGGAGTGGGAGTCGGCGCGGGAGGCTGCATCACAGGTGGAGGGGGTTCGGCCGGTGGTGTTACCGGCGGCTTGCTTGGGCAACCCAAAAAAACCATGGCACTTAAGCCGAGGCTAGCAACTATGCCAAGATGCGAGACTTTCATCTGCTACTCCTTAAAAGATCCGCGTTTTAATGAAATCTAAAACAAATCCCTGAGATTTCCAGATTCCTGAAAAAAATCACCCCAGTGAATTACGGGCTAAAAGTCCGACCAAGAGGGCATGGAATTTCCGCCGGTATAGCTCAGCCGCCGAGGATGGCTTCCGTCTGCCTGGATAACCCAGATTTCAGAACTGCCCGTGCGCGTGGACATAAAGGCGATATGGCGCCCGTCCGGGCTCCAGGATGGGCTTTCATTGCTCCCTCCCCCCGTGGTCAGCTTACGGGCATCCTTGCCTTCGGTCGAAAACGTCCAAATGCTGAAATTATTGCCCTCGTCCATAACCGAACAGGCAATGCGATCGCCCTTGGGCGACCAGGCTGGCGATCCATAATAATCCCCGTCATAAGTGATACGACGTACATTCGCGCCGTCTCGGTCCATGATATAAAGCATGGGTTTGCCGCTTCGATCGGACATGAAAACAATTTCATAGCCATTGGGCGACCAACTTGGCGAGGTTTCAATCGATCCATTAAAGGTCAGCCGCGTTGCCTTGCCCGAACCATCCGCGGCCCGGCGATAAATTTCGGAATTGCCGTCCTGGCTGCCGGCATAGACGATTTCCTTGTCCATTTTATTGAAACTGGGGGCCGAGCACATGAATTGGGACTTGAATAAAAGGCTGCTCTTGCCAGTATTCAAATCAGCCTGTTGAAAATTAGGCAGGCCAGCGATATAGCTGGTATAAATGATTTTGTCCTTGCCGCCCATGAAAATCGGCGTCAAGTTGATGGACCGATTTCGTGTCACGTCCTGGGTGCCGAAACCATCATAGTCCATCGCCATGATTTCCTTATTGCCGCCGCGCTTGGTGACCACGGTCAAACGCGATTTGGCAATGCCGCGCTCCCCGAAAAGCTGCCACACCATTTCATCGGCAAATTGATGCACGGCTCCACGGATTTCCTTGGTAGCGCCACTGTATTTTTTCCCCAGGATGCGCTCTTGAGTGTCAATGTCAAGCAAATCGCATTCTAAAGTGAATCGTCCGCCTTCCAGGGTATACTGGCCTTTGATATAAGCCAGCGCCCCTTCTTGCTTGAAATGCGTCTTGCTGGAACTATCGAATTGCGCGGAAAGCGTGAGCTTGAACCGTGCGCTGAAATCGAGATCATCATGCAAAACCGCGCCCGGTTGATAGGGTAATAAGCTCGCATCGCCCTTGATGCAGCGTATTTCGGTGAGGCCAATAGACACGACTTCGGCGCTTTGCTGTTCCGAAGTGATGACCACATCGGCCCCGGAGGCGTAATGCGGGACAAAGCCCACCATGGCCACCATTAGGCCGAAGGCGAATCCGAACTTTTTCGTCAGGCGGTTTCGATCTGAATGGAAGCCGAGGGTTTTCAACGGATCATTGCCCCTTGTACACGAATTCATAGCTCACTTGGACCTGCTCTTCGGGATAGTTTTCCGGTAATGGCGGCACTCTTTCCATACGCTGTACGGATTGTAAGGCCAAGTCATCGAGATCTCCATTGCCGGTGCTGCCGGAAAGGGCTGCATCGCTCACGGTTCCATCTCTGGCCACCTTGAAATTGACTACCGCGGTGGCCTTGCCCGAGATTTCAAGGCCAGTCGGAGGGTTCCACAGGGCTTCGGCCTTCTTTTTCACGCGGCTGGCCCAAAAGGAAAGACGGGGATCGGCGGGCACATGCGAAACGATTTGAGGTTGCGACTCTTCAGGAAGTGGCGCATTTTCTGAGGGCTTCAAGGTGGTGTCGGGCTCGTCCTTGACGACCTTGGGCTCAGGCTTTTTCGGCGTCACCGCTTTGTCGGGCTTGGTGCTGAGCTTGGGGGCATCGGGTATACGAGCAGGCTCAGGAGGAGGTGGCTCGGGTGGTGGCTGCACCTTGGGGCGCAGGGGCCGCAGCTTAGGCGGGCTCAAATTGACCAGTTCGATAATGGGAACCGTGCTGGGCCGCTTGGGCGCAAGCAAGGCGAAGGAAAGCAAAACCGCTACGCCAATCAGGTGAAAAGCCAAAGAAAGAATGAGGCCCAGATTGCCGCCGACCTCGCGGGCTTCCAGCACACGTAAGGTCAAGTCACCCGCCTCACCCGCTTTGGGAGAAGGTGGGAGGGAATGAGGGGAACGAGTCGTGGCCATGCCGGCAAACCTCAGTTGGGGCGAACCGGCCGCGAAGTGGGATCCGTGAGAAAGCCCAGCCGCTTGCCGCCTTGTCTTTGCACGGCCGCCACGATTTGCATGACATAGCCATAAGGCACGGTTTGATCGGCATTCACGATAATGGCCGTTTCCTCATCGCCCGTCCAGACATTGCGAAAATCCTTTTCAAAGCCGCGTAAATCCGAGGCCATGTCATTGATAAGGATTTCACGCGACTGGGTAATGGTCACCTGGATGGCTTTTTTCTCTTCCAGGCTGCTGGCCTGGGCCTTGGGCAATTCGACCTTGACGCCCTGACTCATGAGGGGCGCCGTGATCATGAAAACCACCAAAATGGCGAAGATCACATCGACCAAGTTGATGATGTTCAATTCGGCATTGATATGCAAACTCTCGCGGCGACGCATGCTCAGGCCTTAGGTGCGCGAATTGCGTTCAAGGGCAGAGAGATCGCCGCGCTTGAACAGGCTCACCAATTCCGAGCCGAAGGTGAACATGATGGATTCGGCTTTGCGATTGAATCCGGCAAAGGCATTGTAGCCGAGCGAGCTGGGAATGGCGACGAAGAGGCCCGCCAGCACGGCGATGAGGGCTTCAGCGATGCCGGGAGCGACCACGGTAATATTGGCCGACCCCTGCTTGCCGATTTGAAAGAAGGCTTCCATGATGCCCCAAATGGTGCCGAGCAATCCGATGAGGGGACCGGTGGCGGTACAAAAAGCGAGAAAGACCAAGCCGCGATCGGCGACGTCGCGCTCGCGATCAATTTGTCTTTCAATCGCATCCTGAACCAGTTGGCTACGGACTTCAATGCTGTCATAGGAGACAAAGGTTGCCAAGCCTTCCATTTCGCCCAGGGCGGCCTGGGTGATGCGACTTTGGGGGCAATCCGGCATTTGCTTGGCCTGCTTGACCAAATCGGGAAAGCCGGCTTTCGCCGACATGACGGCCTTCCAGCGGTTGAAGCTGGTCTTGCGTGAATTATTGCCCACCCATTTGCGTATCAATATGGTCCACACGCCAATGGAAAGACCAAACATGGCCACCACGGTAATCATGGTCAGCCCGGTGGCCTTGGTGAGAATTTGCAGAAATTCGGATCCGTGCTGCATGTCTTGCCCTGAACTTTGGGGAAGCGAGCAAAGTACCCTAATCGCGGGCGCACTGACAAGCGCGCCGGAGAAAATCAGGCCAGTTGGGACAGAAGGCGATCGACTTGGGCCCGCAAATCGGGCTCACGCTCCAAGCTTTGCTCGACTTTTTTCACACTATGAATGACCGTACTATAATCACGGCCGAAGGCCAATCCGATGGTGTGCAAGGAATTGTCGGTCAATTGTCGGGCCAAATACATGGCGATTTGCCGGGGCTCCGCCACATTTTTCTTGCGGGTCTGGGAAGTGAGCAAGGTGACGGGAAGCTGAAACGATTGAGCTACCAATTCCACCACGCGCTTGATAGTCACCGGTTGATGGGCATTGCGTACGGTGTCGCCGAGAATTTGCTTGGCGATATCGACCGTGATAGGCAAATGGGTGAAGCTGGCATAGGCAGAAAGCTTGATAAGCACGCCTTCGAGTTCGCGAATATTGGAAACCACATGGGCGGCCACATAGCCCAGCACATCCTCATTCACACAAGAGGTCGGATCGCTTTCGGCCTTTTTCTTGAGAATGGCCAGACGTGTCTCAAGATTGGGCGGCTGCAAATCGGCCAATAAGCCGGTATCGAAGCGCGAAAGCAAGCGGGTATGCAGGCCTTGAATTTCACTCGGCGGACGGTCGGAGGTGATGACGATTTGCTTATTCAGCGATTGGAGCACGGAGAAAATATTGTGGAACTCGTCCTGGGTCTTTTCCTTGCCCGCCAGGAATTGAATATCGTCGATGAGCAAAACGTCGGCATCGCGATAGACCTGATAAAAGGTGCGTGAGTCTTTGTTCTTTTGCACGAATTCGATGTATTCGCGAGTGAATTCCTCGCTGGTGCGATAGACGATTTTCCGGGCCGTCTCGTTTTCGACGCAAAAATGGGCGATGGCCTGTAGCAAATGCGTCTTGCCCATGCCCGTGCCGCCATAAAGCACTAGGGGATTGAAATTAGTGCAACTGGGTGCCTCGGCAACCGCCATGCAGGCGGCATGCGCCAATTGGTTGCAATCGCCCACCACGAAGCTTTCAAAGGTATAGCGCGAACTAAGGCTGATATTCACGTCGACGCGCGGACGCTCGCGACGCCAGGCTAGGTCGGACGAGCGGGGAGGGGCCGTAACGGGCTCAAAATCCTCGTCCTTGCGAAGCACTTCGAGCTGGGGAGGCTTAGCGACGCGAAGGGTCACCTTCACGGCATGGCCAAGAGTCGCCTCGAAGGCGCTTTCGAGCAAAGCGCGATAGTGATGATCGACGTATTCCAGAACAAAGGTATTGGGAACGCCTATTTCGGCTTCGCCGTTTTCGCAGCGAAGCAACTCCAAAGCTGAAAACCAAGTATTGAGCGCCGACTCGGGGACTCGATGTCGCAAACTTTGCAAACAGCGGGTCCAAATCGGGGCGTCCGGGGTCTTCAGCCAGAGCGAGTCATGCATCGTGTGTCCACCTCAAGGGCTTAAGTCATTCCAAGTTGCCAACTCATTCGACCTGAAGCTTCGCCCACCTTAACTCGATGACTTTTCGAGATTTGGGGTGGGCCTAGCAGCAGCGCAAAGGAGGGACCGGATAAGATACGCTCCGGCCTCTTGCATCCCAAGGTTCCAAATGATCTCGCTCTTTCTCAAAAAACTGAGTTCTTACGCACCTGTTCACGCAGTCTCCACAGCCTATCCACATAAAACCCTTAAAGTTTCACTTGCATTCTTCCGAGAAGTTTACAGTAGCCCTTCCCCGGGAGATTTTTCATGGAAACCGCAACCCTAAGCCCCACCTGCGATTCTCGGACATCGGTCTCTTCCAAGCCTGGGGAGGTCTTGCCAGCGACACCGGGAAATACCCCGACAACTCCACAAGGCGACTCCTGCGCCTTGCCTGCGCGTTATAGCAGCGGCAGTTATTACGGCTATACCAGCGAAACCTTTTCCCTGAAATACCAGTCGGGGGATGGCGACACCTTGGAGCTCACCTCGCACCGCGAAACCTTTGAGATGTCGCAATGGCAGGGGGAAAAGCCAAGCTTTCTCGACGATTCTCGTGAGGCAAAGGCCAAGGACGCCGAAGACGGCAAGGCTATTGATGGCAAGCAAGATCTTTGGGGCAACCTGCATGAATTGATGCAGCAAGTGAAAAAGGAAATGCAAACCCAACAGCTCAATGTGCTGAAAGCCTTGCTGGGCAAGGGCGAGAACCAAGACGAGAGTTTACAAGGCCTTTGGGAAAAATTAGTGGCAGCCCGCAAGGCCTCGTCGCAAGATTCGCAAGGCCTGGACTCGCAAGGGGAAACGGAAGAGTTGGGCGGCCAGGGTTTTTCCCTGAAAGTCACCATGGAAGAATCCCATCTGCGCGTCGAAGTGCAGCAAGGGGAAGAAGCCGGCGATTATTGGAATGCCGAAAACACATCCAATCGCATTGTGAATTTCGCTATGCAATTCGCTGGGGCCCATGGCGATGATCCCGATGGCTTTGCGGCGCAAATTAGGGAAGCGATTGAGCGCGGCTTTGGTGAAGCAGCCAAAATCACCGGTCCCTTGCAGGGGGAATCGGCAAAATTGAATCAGGATACGCATCGGCTCACTTTTGAAAAGCTGGAAAGCCAACTTGCCGACCGGCAAGCCACCCCCTATAATGAGCTGGCATTCGAAAATTCATTTGCTGGCTCAGCCAAACCCGTGGCGAGCGCGCATATCAACCTGGCCGCATAAAAATGCCGGTTTGGAGTCTTTATGGAACTTCGCGTCAATGCCAATGCCGATATCGCCCTCTTTCTCGTCAAGGGTAAGGTGGGTTGGGACAATAGCCGCATACTCGATACCCAAATCCATAAAATGATCGAGCAGGGTTGCACCCATATCATTTTCAATCTCGACGAGGTCACCTTTCTCTGCAGCGGCGGCATCGGTGCCCTGATTTACAATATGAAAAGGGTCCAAGAGCGCGGTGGCGACATCTATATCGTTTCGAATAGCGAGTATATCCAATACCTATTCGCCACCATTGGATTCAACCTGATTTTCCAAGGTCGCATTTTCGATTCTTTTGACACCTTCGCCGAGAAAATCCTGTCGCCCAAAGGGCTGTCACTAAATCTTGGGAATGCCTTCGCTTCGGTCATTCAAACCGAAGAGCACCGCACCCTCGCAAAAGCCCGCAACGCCGCTTAGTCCTCCTTCTCCGAGATTAAGAATTCAAACTTTGGCTATGGGGGAATCGGAACCATAGCCATACTCCTCGTTATGTCACGCGGCTATCTTTAAGGCATGAGCTTGGCACTGCGCGAACCCCTGCTTTTCACTCCAGTCATTCAAGACAAGCTTTGGGGCGGCGACGGCCTTTGGCGACATTTGAGCAAGGGCGATGCGTCGCAAACGCGCGCGGGAGAAAGCTGGGAGGTTTCCGATCGAAGGGAAGCGGTCACCTCCGTAGCGGTGGGGCAATTCGCCGGTCAAAGTCTGCGGCAATTGATGGAAAAGGCCGGACCTTCTTTAATAGGTCTCCAAAGTGCAGCCGATAAAAATGAATTTCCCCTGCTATACAAGTTCATTTGCGCAAGAGAAGCGCTTTCGGTGCAAGTGCACCCGGGCGATAACTCGCCTTTCGGCGAAGCCAAAACCGAGTGCTGGTATGTGCTCGACGCGCCTGAAAATGCCGAGCTGATTCTCGGCGTCTCGCAATCGCTGCCGCGCGAAGCCATGGCCTCTATCCTGGCTTCCGATCGCTGCGGAGAGGCGCTGCGCCGCGAACCGGTGAAGACCGGGGACATGCTTTTCATTCCCGCGGGAACCGTACATGCCATTACGGCCGGACTCCTGATTTATGAACTGCAGCAAAATTCCGATACGACTTTCCGCTTATACGATTGGGGACGCCTGGACGATCAAGGTCGGCCGCGCGCCTTGCATCTTTCTCAAGCCGCTCAGGTCATGGATTTGCGCGTGCATGAAAGTCATAAAATCATTCCGCTCAACCAACCTACACCGGGTTGCGATGCAGAAGCCTTGGTGGCTTGCCCATACTTTGCATTATGGCGCTGGCGCAATTTCCGCCGGGCCGTCATTTTGAAGTTACCCCAGCGTTTTCGCGTGGGCACCGTGATACGCGGGGGATTCGCCATCGAATGGCCGGGAGGCACCTTGTCGGCCCCCTTAGGTAGCACCGTTCTTTTCCCTGCCGACTTGCCCGAGGCCGCTTTGTCGCCCCTCAGCGGCGATTCGGAAATTCTCCTCAGCGGCATTCCAGATTTGTACAAGGAAATAGTTTCACCCCTGCGCGCCGCCGGTCATAGCGATGTGGCCATCAATGCCTTGGCTGGCCTCGACGGATTGCCCGCGGAAGTTTTCGCAGGTTAGAAGCCTACGCGCGCCTTTTCTAAAACCGATCAAAAAAAAGCCGCCTGGGTGGGCGGCTTTTTTGATGCGAACTCAACTAGTCGGCATAAGGCCGACGCAGAGCAAATGTTTAAAACAAAACGGTGAAATTCAGGCCGCTAACAACGGAAATCTGCGCACCAAAGGTTTGAATTGAAACGTCGGGTTGAATAGGGATATTAAGACCTAAACGCGTCGACAAGGCAATATGATCCATGAGGGTGACTTCAGGTTGAAAGCCAGCAAAGAGATTAATGGCAATGTTGTCCTTGGCACGAGGGAACTTTTGAAACAGGGCGCCAGCGGCGAAATAGGTGTCTACGGGACCCCATTCATGCAAATGGCCAAGAAAAGTTCCCGAGAAATCGAAGCCCAACTTTTCGTCGCTACTGTCCTTACTATTGTCAAAGTTCAACCCGACTCCGATATCCAGGGCATTTTGCCCCAGTCCCAAGCGTAGCGTGATTTCCTTGGTTACACCGAACAACTCGGCATATCCAATGCCCCTGACCTGGGCCTGGGCGCTAAGGGCAAGTCCGAGTATTGCGGCTGCGATAAGAATGAATTTTTTCATGAAATTTCCTTTTCAGGATGAGTGGAAACCAATCAACCAAATAAGAAAGCTATTTCGAACTGCTCCTAATTGGCAATCTTTGTTATAAATCTTCCCTTTCAACCCTACTTAGCAGCAAACGATCCAGAGTAATGAATTTGACTACTAATAAACCCTCCCCCCTTTCCACTGCCGTGCCGCACCTCGGTTTCGGGCTCGGCCTGCGCATTCCCCATTACACTCATATTTTCGAGCATCTTCCCAAAATTGATTTTTTCGAAATCATCGCCGAAAATTTCATGAATACCGATGGGATCCCGCTTTACAATCTCGATCGCGCCCACGAGGCCTATCCCTTGGTTTTGCATGGCGTTTGTCTTTCTCTCGGCTCGTCCTCTCCTTTGGATATGGATTATTTGCGCCGCCTGAAAGCTTTGGCGAAACGCGTGCAAGCTCCTTGGGCCAGCGATCACCTTTGCTGGAGTCGAGGTATTGGGGCGCATCACTTTCACGATTTGCTGCCCCTCCCCTATACCAGCGCCGTCGCCAAGCATATCGCCGAAAAAGCGCGCATCGTGCAAGACTTTTTAGAAATTCCCTTCGGCATTGAAAATCTTAGCGCCGTCGTCGAATTCAAATCCGGTACTATGCCCGAATGGGAATTTTATCGCGAAGTCGTCGACCGCGCCAATTGCCGCATGATGCTCGATGTCAACAACATTTATGTCAGCTCGCGCAATCACCATTTCGATCCCGCCCAATACGTCGACGGCCTCGACTTGACCCGCGTCCTGCAAATTCACTTGGCCGGCCACACCGATCACGGTCACTATGTGCTCGACACTCACAATCAACCCGTGCGCGATGAAGTTTGGAAACTCTTTGTCGACGTCTATCGCCGCTGCGGAGGCGCCAGCACCATGGTCGAATGGGACGACGACATTCCCAGCTTTGAGATGACATGGGCGGAAGTTTTGAAAGCGCGCGATTTGGTGGGGAAGGTCTCCCCCTCGGCCGAGACTCCTCGGCGCTGAGACGGGGCGACTGACGTTGCGGTCTGAAAAGCGGCTCGCGGGTCCTCGGCCGTTTCTCGGCCTGCGGAGCGAGCCAATTTTCAGACCTCCACCGTCGCCCCTCGCATAGGCCACGGGACTCGGCGTGGGTGCCGCTTCCCGGTGTTCGCACGCCGGAGGTCAAGCCCTGAAGCCTGGCCGCGCCTGTGGGGTCTCGGCCTACCCCCTCGAACGGGGGCCTGGCCCCCGTAACTCCCCCGTGACCCTAACTTTAAAGCCGGATCAAATCTTGGCGATGAGCAAATGCTCCGAACTGGAGGGCCTAAGCCCATCCGTCCTATTTGAGAAATAACGATTGAAAAAATCTTCGGTCGAAACATGAGTGACCGAGGCAAATCCCGCTTGGCGAGCCATGCCTAAAAACTCGTCAGGAGTAAATAAAGAAATGAAAGGAGTACCGCCAGCGCGGGCCCCTTTTTCCGAGGCTTGGCGTAAGGGCTGCTCTTCGGCATCGACGAACTCCAAAGGCAACATAAAGGTCATAGCCAAGGTCGAACCTGCCGCGAGTTGCGCCGCTTGCCGCAAGGTTGCGGCGATAGCCTCCCGAGTGAGGTACATGCTGACGCCGCATGAAGAGACAATCGCCGGCTTATTCGCCTGGAATCCTGTAGCGATGAGCGAGTCCCACCACGAGACACCGGCTTCGAAGTCGACCGGCACCAGGTGCAGCCCTTCCGGAATTCCATAGCCGAGCTCCGTCAATCGTTGACGCTTCCAGGCGATAGTTCCAGGCCTATCCACTTCGAAAATACGCAAGGCCGCAGCCAATTCCGTTCGCCGCTGAGCGAAAGTATCCAGGCCCGATCCCAAAACAACATATTGACTCAGGCCTTGCTGGGCTTGCTCCGAAACCAAATCTTCAATCCATCGAGCACGGGCCACGATAGAGGCGCGGGCGCGACTTGTGCCCTGGGGATGCATATCCGGCCTTTCTTGCCATCCTGCATCGGGAGCCGCCAGCTTCAAGCCGATTTCGTCTTCAAGCACATGCGGCTTCGCATCCAATTGCAAATGCAAGACGCGCCAAAGTGCTGTGCGTATGGCTGTTCTATCGGGTGTCGCAGTTTGATTCGGTGACATCATTATTATTCTCGATACCCAGAGGGGGTGGCGCTGGCTTTGATTCTTATATCATAAATTAGGCGACGCACCTTGGAAATCATTTTCCCTAGCAATAAAAATCTTTCTGTAATTCGGTAACGGCCGAAACCCGTTGGAATTGCGGAAAATGGCTTTCCGTTATAACTCTGCTGGACGAAGGCGCCGGTTGTATTCATTTCACATTAAACCGTTACGCTTCATCAGTTGAAGGAATCTAATCCATATCGGGTTCGGCTAGCTGTGGCCGAAATACCGATGTGACACTTGATGATAGAACGGAATCACCATGAAAAAATTCACGGATCTCGTTCAGGCCTCGACGCTTGGATTAGGCCTGTTCTTTTCGACTGTGGCTCATGCCATAGGCCCATCCCTTCCTGGCCCGAATTGGGGGAATGAGGCTTATCCCCAATTGTCTCCGGCGAGAGATTATGGAATGGAAGTTTATTTGTTTTCGGAATTCGGCCAGGACAAAAGCGGGAACTGCCTGGAAACTCAAACTTGCAATCGGTACAATGACGTCGATCGAACCATCGGAATCAACGTTTTAAGGATTTCCAGCAGCCGCTATTTCACTACGGAATCCCAGTACAAGAACAATATTATTTACAGCAATTCCCTTTTATTCGGTTGGAGCGGCGACAAGCTCACCAATTACTTTCAAAATGACTTCATACATCAAGGATCTATCCGAAAATGGGGCGGTGGAACGCAATTGCCAGAAGTGCCCCGAGGTAAAGTGGCACCCTGCGAACTTTTGCTCGGTTGGATAGGCGAGATGAACTACAATCCACTGACATTTTTAATTCAGAATACGAGTCCGGGGCGTACCGAATTCGAGCCGTCCAAGTACTTTCTCGGTGGAGGATTAGCCTTATCGAATATTTATTCCGATAGCTATCTGCATTTAGGCGTCAAAGAATTCCAATGGAAAACCGACAATTCCAATTTTGACGAATATGTCTTTGTATCCACCGCCGCGCTTTTCCGCGCAGGCATGCTTTTCGACCATGCGATTCCAGTGGAAAGCGGTGGGTTGCTTGCTGGACAATTTCATTCCGATGAAATTTCACAATCCTATTCCCTTGTCCAAGGAAGCCTTCGGTTAAATTTATTGGACCACATTTTTCCCATGGTTTTCAGTTATACCCTGACTGCATCCACCGGGGTTTTTCAGGCTAGTGAATCTGGCAGCGGGCCATCGCGCTCGCTGCTTCCAGAGCGGTATTCTTCGATCGGCATCGATATTGGGGATTGGAAATTCGAGACATCCAATGATAGTCCAGGCGGCAAGGACAAGGGTCCTACTTTTGCTGCGCGAGTCTCTATCGTCGCGAATCCCAGCAATACTTACTCCTGGGCTTTACATGCCATCAAATATCTTGCCGAACCCTATCTTTTTATTCAGGCAATATTGGGCAGGGGATTTAAGGAATGGGATGCGCTATGAAAACCATCCTTTCCTTTATCTTGCTTTCCTCCTTGATGGGTTGCAGTTATTGGGACAAAAAACGACTTTCAAGCCTCCCTTCGCCCCATTCGATATTGGAGGCTGTGGTATTGAGTGAAAGCGCCATTTGGGTTCAAAATCAAGGAGGAGGTGACAAAAAATCAAATTTCAAACTTTCAGCAAGGATCCAGTTGGAAGAATCTGAAAAGGAATGGAATGATACCGTCTCCTTTCAACTCTCTATAAAACTGACACGAGATGGAAAGTCGTCCGTCCTACCCTTCGAGTTCAACAATATCCACGTTTTCGATCCCTTAGCTTCGGCAAAGGATAGCTTGAATACACGCTTATTGGATCCCGCCGGAAAGGGCAAGAGAGGAATTCAATTCAGCCGTGATAGCACTTCCCATTTATTCAAGGTAGAGGCTGATATTCTCACGGATTACAATTTTTATGCGGGTGATATTTATGATTTATCCTTCACGGTTAGGCATGGAAGCCCACCTTTATTAGAGAAATCCAGCGCATACCGTTACGTGGCCAATCACGCTTGGCCCTGGGTAGCCCCGACAATTGGATTTGCCCTGATGGCCGTTGTTTTGTTGACCACGGCTCGATAGGAATGGACCCGCTAACTAGAAATGACCCGATTCAACCGCCTCAACTCCTCTCTCCAAATTCTCCCGATTCCCATCCAGCATCTCTATTTCCTCAAAGGTCAGGCAAACCACGAGGAACAAGGGCACAGAATATTTTGTTAGTCGTGACGAAAGAAACAATGGGTTTAAGCTGCCGGTGGATTCGCTGGCTGGGAAAAGGGCAGGCAGCTTCGCTAAGAGATCTAGGCGGGATTCCGATTCGGATGGGAGCCGGCCTCAAAACCCCTTTTTGCAAACGATCCTGCTCATTCGCACTAGCTGCCCAAGACGGGCTGCGGCGCAGAAGAGGAAAGCGTATGTTTATTGGATGCCAAAACTGAATCGTTTTTTCGCTACCGCTTGCATGCTGGCACCCTGCACTCTTTTTTCCCAATCTGCGCAGGCCGAAGATTCGGCATGGGTTTCCATGCTCAATGGCAGGAACCTTGAGGGCTGGACGCCTTATTTCTCCAGCAAAAAATTGCGCACCCCGCTTATCAATCCCGATAGTACCTTCGGCGTTACCTCCGAAGGATGGCTCGATGTCAATATCCATTTGTCTTATGACTCGACGAAAATGGGCCACCTCTTCTATACCAAGAATAAGCTCTCGTATTATATGGTTCGCGCGGTCTATCGCTTCACCAAGGATGGCCTAGGACCAGGTTGGACTGGCGCAGACAATGTTCAGAATAATGGCCTCATGATTCATTGCCCGGCACCTTCGGCCATGAATGGCGCCGACTTTCCCACGAGCGTCGAAGTGCAATTGGTGGGGACCAAGAACACCTTTTTCAACCGAGACTTGGTCTCCCAGGGTTGGAAATACGGAACCTCTACCAACCTGTGCCTACCCGGTGTCACGGTCAATTTGAATGGCAGCGATCTCAGCTCCAATTGCCATCATGCCAATTACCCCGCGGCGTGGAAGAATACCGAAATCCCTTGGGAAGACAAGGAGGGCTGGTCGGATGCCACGGTTCGCGTTTTGGGCGATTCCCTGATTCAGCATTATATCCACGGGGCGAAGGTTCACGAGTATATGCGCATACGCAAGGGCGGGCAGCCTCTCAAGGAGGGCTATCTCGCGGTTCAGGCCGAAGGTTCATCGACCCAGTTCAAGAGTTTGGAGTGGCTTGATCTCACCGGCTGTATGGACAAAACGAGCGCGGCTTATAGGGCTTATTTCGTGAAAAGCAATCCGGCGGCTTGCGCAGCCGTGGAAATTCGATCCGACAAAATGGGCCCACCTTCTAAACGCCGGAAGTCCGCGGCGCGAGTCTTAGCCACGGGTAAAGCCTCGACGGCAACGAGAGTCGAGGAATACCCCTCTTCTGCGCACGACATGAGCGGGCGTAAGATCGGGATTCCCAAGTAGTTGTCCTTTTTAGCCGTATAAAGCCAATATTTCGGATTTTCACACTACGCCTTCCAGGATTTTCGAGGCTATTCAAAATATTTTAGGAAAAAAGTTTGTTTTCACTGTATTTATACACTACAATTAAAGCATGATTTCGAATCTCCATCCGCATGAATCTTCAAGCGGATTGAAACCAACCCAAAAACGGAGGCTCAGCATGCACCGGACCCTCTTTCCATCGCTCCCTATTTCAGGCTACACCCTTTGGGTTCTGGTAGCCCTATTCCACCTTTTCGCTATCCCGCAAGCCCATGCCACTTCGCCTCTCGCGGCCTATAGCTATGACCCCGACCAAACGGCAGCCGGCCGCGATTTTCGCCTAACGCTTTCGCCACTCGCCTTTGACTGCAATACCGAATTCAAGGTCATCGGAGCCGCCGCAACCGACAGCTCGATCACTCTCTCCTACGTTCATTCCGAGCGCGTGCAGCCCCTGGATTGCAGGGTCGTTCTCATGGCTCCGCCGACCTTGGTTTTCAAGGTGCCGGCGCTCAAGGCGGGCAAATATCAGGTCTATGCCATGGCTTATCCCGAATGCGCCTACAATACCGACCCGAAGGGTCCGGTTTGCAAAATCGCCGTCATACCCGAATTCGTCGGCAGCCTCGTGGTGAACAGCACGACCCAGCCCGATGAGGCCTGGCATTTGCGTCCAACCAAAACCCCGACGGGGAAGGCCTTTGATCTTTCCGTAGTGACCTCGCGCTTTGGCAGTTGCCAAACCACTTTCTATGGGAAATCGATACAAATCGACGCCGACAAACGCATCATCCATTTGAGCTTCGGGGCCGAACAAAATACCGATGTCGTTTGCATTCAAGATCTGCGCCCCCATGGGCCCACTTTTTCGGCCCCGGCCTTGAAGGCGGGAACCTATCAAGTCATGGTCTCCGTCATGCCCGCTTGTGCCATCCCCAAGGAGCCGAATGGACCCATTTGTTTGATTGCCATTCAGCCTGTCGCTGCGGCGGAGTCCCTAACGGTATATGTAGAAGCCGACCCTTCACGACAAGGCTGGTTCGCCCAACCCGCGGCGGTCAGGCCGAATGTCGACTTCAGTCTCAGCATCTTGAACTATACCTATCATCCCTGCGCCTACAACTTCACCCATACCTCATTAGTGATCGAAGGCAAAAAGATCTATGCCCGCTTCGCCATTGAACGCAGCGGCGCCGATGTCTGCACAGCCGATATTCGTCCCGGAGGCCCAACCTTCGCGGTCAAGGGCTTGGCTCCCGGCGCCTACCAGGTCTTTGTCTCGACTCCGGCGGCCTGTCTTTTCGCAGCGCAGCCTTGTGAGATGGCCGAGCCCGCTCCCGCCCTCTTCGACACCCTGCAAGTCTTGACCTCCTCCTCCTTGGCTCATCGTGAGTCCAAAACCACCAAAGGTCGTGACGCTGGATATTTCCAGTTCCCCGGCAGCATGGGGTTTGAGGCAGGGGAAATCCACCGAGTTCGCAATCTGCTGGGGCGCCACCGGCAATAACGCCTCCGACCCCAAGGGACGCGGGATTGATTTCCGTACCCTTGGGTTTCCCTGCTACATTGCGGGAACCCTCGCCCCGGGAGCCCCTATGGTCGCTTGCAACACCTTTGCCTTTAGTTCGCTCGTGGCGGCCTTATCCATTTCCATGGCCCAAAACCCCGTCCAAGTCACGGTAGATGCCACCGGCGCTGGGACCCCATTGCGGCATATCTGGTCCTATTACGGATATGACGAAGTGAATTACACCACCACTCCCGACGGTCGTCAGCTGCTAAAGGACGTGGTGGGCATGAACCCAGAGAAGGTGTTCATCCGCACCCATTTCCTCCTCAATACCGAGGATGGAAAGCCAGCCATGAAATGGGGATCGACCAATGTCTATACCGAGGATGCCCAAGGGCGCCCGGTCTACGATTTCACCCGCATGGACAGCGTCATGGATGCTATCACTTCGACCGGTGCTATTCCCTTGGTGGAAATTGCCTTCATGCCCCAAGCCCTATCCACTAGCCCCACTCCCTACCGGACTTCGGGCACCTATGCCCTGGACGGCGGAGGATTCTATCCCCCCGCTGACTATGAAAAGTGGGGCACCTTGATCAAGGAATGGGCCCGACACTCCAAAACCCGCTACCCTGGCATGGACACGACTTGGATTTGGCAGTTGTGGAATGAGCCAGATATCGGATACTGGCACGGAACTCACACTG